>DGFH01000098.1:33722-35807 GCA_002391565.1 Anaerolineales bacterium UBA3905 | reverse complement strand
CTGCGCCAGGGCAGGTTGGACGCAGCCGGGGAACTGGCGCAACGGTACGCGCTGCCCTTCTGTCTGGCACGGGTTGAGCTGGCGAAGGGCGCGGCGTCGGCGGCGCTGGCGCGGTTGGATGCGCTGCGCGCTGACGCCGCGGCGAAGGGCTGGCAGGATGAGCTGCTCCAGGCGGCGCTGCTCCAGGCATTGGCGCATCAGGCGCAAGGTGAGACTGCACATGCCTTGCAGCGGCTGGCGGAGGCGTTGACGCTGGCGGAACCGGGTGGTTTCATCCGCCTCTTCGTCGACGAAGGCGCGCCGATGGCGCAGCTGCTGGCAAGCGCTGCTGCGCATGGTGAAATGCGGGAGTACGCCGCTAAGCTGTTGGCGGCGTTTCCTATGCGGCCCATCGACGCTCAATCGCTCGTCGTTAACGCCGTTTCGCCCCTCGCCCCTCGCCCCTCGCCCCTGGTCGATCCGCTCAGCCCGCGCGAATTGGAGATTCTGCAGCTGATCGCCGACGGGCTGTCGAACCAGGAGATCGGCGCCCGGCTCTTCCTGGCGCTGGACACGGTGAAGGGGCACAACCGGCGCATCTTCGAGAAGCTGCAGGTGCAGCGGCGCACGGAGGCGGTGGCGAAGGCACAGGCGCTGGGGCTGCTTGCCGCGCCGTGACGGGGGCAGTCGGCCATGACTCTGACGCGCTTCAGCCGCGCAGCCAAAAATAGATCGCCGTCAATCCCGTCAGCGTCAGCCCGTTCAACAGCGCCAACAGCAGATTGGTGAACAGACTCACTTTTGCCTCGTCGAAGAGCTGTGGCGCGTTGGTGCGCGGAAACCGATGCACCGTCAGCCGTGCCAGCAGCGCCAGGCCAAACCAGGCGACGAAGACCATGGCATAGCGCGGCGCAATGCCGACTTCACTGTCGGGCAATGTCCAGAAGGCATAGCCGACGCAGACGAAAAAGCCAAGAAAAGTCAGGATGTCCAGGAGCTGCGCCAGACGGTAGCTCAGGCCGCCATGATCAAAGTCATACCACAGCCTGTCGAGCCAATTGAGATGCACAGCCAGAAAGCCGATGCGCAGCGCAAATGCAATGCCCAGGGCGAGAGATAGCGTAAACAGATTCATGGACTGGAGATCATGGCAGCAGGAAGATGCCACCCAGGACGATTAACAGGACAAAGACCACGCGGCTGAACGCGTCTGGTGAAATTCGCCGTTGCGCCGCTATCCCGGCCAGCATGCCAAGCGCCAGCGCCGGCAATGTGAGTAGCGTCAGCCAGAGCACCTGCGCCGTCCACAGACCCGCCACGGCATGACCGGCGGCAATCATCATGCCGTTGACGAGAAAGAACCCCTGTAGCGTAGCACGAAAGACCTCCGGCGACCAGCGACGCATTGTGCCGTAGATGATCACCGGTGGACCGCTGGTGTTGTAGGCGCTGCCCAGGATGCCTGCCACCAAGCCAAAGGGAAAGGCCCATCTCTCGTTGTGCAACGGCGGCAGCCCAGGCCGCAGCAGGTTGTAGGCGCCGTAGCCGATTAACACCCCACCCAGCACGACGTGCATCATCCACTCGTCCACGTGAATGAAAACCCACAACCCCACCGGTGCACCCAACGCCGACGCTGCAATCAGCCGCCAGCTTGCCGCCAGGTTCACACTGCGCCAGCTTGTCGCCAGCAGCACGATCGTCACTAGCAGGCTGACAATGCCGACCAGTGGCGTGGCGATCTGCAAGCCGATTACCAGCGCCAACAGTGGCATGGCCAGGAGGTCGTCGCCAAAACCCACCGCCGCGCGGATGAAGGCGCCTGCACCTACCACAAGCAGCACATAGACAAGTTCAGTGAGTGGTGCGGTCATCGGGTTCCCATGACATGTCGCTGGCGATAGCTGCGTAGGGTGGTGGCAGAGAAGTTGCGGTGACGCTGGGGCAAGGGCGCCGCTGCGGCTATTCCTTCACTGCGCCTAACATAATGCCGCGCACAAAGTAGCGTTGCAGCAGCGGATAGACGAGCAGGATCGGGATCATTGCCACAAAGAGTTTGGCGGCGTTGAGCGTGTTGTTGGAAATCTGCGCCATCAGCGCCGCCTG
>DGFH01000098.1:0-33583 GCA_002391565.1 Anaerolineales bacterium UBA3905 | reverse complement strand
GCAGCAGCGGATAGACGAGCAGGATCGGGATCATTGCCACAAAGAGTTTGGCGGCGTTGAGCGTGTTGTTGGAAATCTGCGCCATCAGCGCCGCCTGCCCGCCGTGCAGGGCGGGCCGGTCGGCGATCACCAGTTGCTGGATGTAAGTTTGCAGCGGGTAGTTGTTGGGGTTGTTCATCAGGATCAAGCCGTCGAAGAAGGAGTTCCAGTGTCCCACGATGCTAAAGAGCGTGATCGTCGCCAGCGCGGGCAGGGAGGTGGGCAGGTAGATGCTCCACAGCAATTGCCAGGGATTAGCGCCATCGATGCGTGCGGCTTCGTCCAGTTCTTTGGGGATATTGCGGAAGAAGTTCATCAGCAGGATCACGCTCCAGATCGGCACTGCACCCGGCAACACCAGCGCCCAGATCGTGTCCAGCAGACCGTAGCCGCTGACGGTCAAATACCAGGGCACGATGCCCACATTGAGAATCATGCCAAAGACAAAGAGCCACATAAAGACGTTGCGCGCCGGAAACGCCTTGACGCTGCGTGAGAGCGGGAATGCCGTCATAACGGCCAGCACGAAGTTGATCGCGCCCCCAAGTAGCACGCGCAGCACCGACACGCCGAATGCTTGCCAGAATTTGTCGTCGCGCAGGATGAAGCGATAGGCGTCCAGGTTGAAGCCCACCGGCCAGAGGCCGACCATGCCGCCGCTGACCGCCGCTTTGTCGCTGAGCGAGATCGCCAACGTGTTGACGAGCGGCAGCAGCGCGGTCACGCCGACCAGGATCAACAGCGCCGTGATCAAATAGTCCACGATGCGGTCGGTTGTGCTGCGATAGATCATGCTGCGCTCCTAGAAGATGCGATAGTTGGCGAATTTGCCCGCCGCCCAGTAGGAGACGCCGATCAAGATCAGCGCCACTACGGTCTTGAATAACCCTACCGCCGTGCCCAGGCTGTACTGCCCCTGGATCAGACCGATTCGATAGACATAAGTATCAATGATGTCGCCGGTTGCATAAACGATGGGGCTGTAAAGGTTGAAGATCTGGTCGAAGCCAGCGTTGAGCACATTGCCGATGCTAAGACAGGCCACCAGCACGATCACCGGTGCAATGCCCGGAATCGAGATATAACGCATCTTTTGAAAGCGGTTGGCGCCGTCCAACTCCGCCACTTCGTAGAGCGTTGGGTCGATCGAGGTCAGGGCTGCCAGGTAAACGATGGCTTCAAAGCCAAATTCTTTCCATACATCGCTGAAGATGATCACCCAGGGAAAGATGTTGGGCTGACCGAGGAAGTAGATAGGGCCGATGCCGAAGAGCATCAAGAAGTCGTTGACCATGCCATCGCGCGCCAGGATCGTGCGCAGGATGCCCGCCAAAATCACCCAGGAGAGAAAGTGCGGCAGGTAGACCATTGTCTGAATTGAGCGGCGGATGCGCAGGAAGCGCACTTCGTTCAGCAGCAGCGCAAAAGTGACGGCGGCGACAAGCACAGCAGCCATCTTCATGGTGGCGATGAAGACGGTGTTGAAGAAGACCTGACGCGCATCGCGCAGGCTAAACATGTAGAGAATATTGTCCAGCCCCACCCACGGTGATCCCTGGACGCCCAGCGCCGGGTTGAATTTCTGAAAGGCGATCACCGAGTACGCCAGCGGAACAAAGGTGAAGGCAAAAAGCAACACCAGCCCCGGCAGGATCATGGCGTAATAGGCAAGCCGCTCGCTGTCCTTAAACATGGCAGGTTACACAATGGAGAGAATGTGGAAGACGCAGCTGGAGCGGATGTACGCAGAGCAACAGAGAATCCGTGCACATCCGCCCAATCTGCGTGAGCCGCGTTCTATTCCTGATTCATCTTGGCCAGAAGCGCCGCACCGCCGGCGTTGTTCCACTCTTCGACGAACGCATCGAAGTCATCCACCGCTTTGGCGCCGGTGATGATCTGCAAGATGGTCTCTTCCTCCAGTTTCTTCAGCGCCGGCCAGGTGGGGTCGACGGCGATCACGCGCGCCGCCACTGGATCGGTGCGCACCTCGTTGTAGCCGCCCGCCAGTAAACTGGCCGCATCCAGGCGCGCCATGCGCACTGCCCAGTTGGAAGGGTCGCTGCGCGGTGCAGCGATGTCTTTCTGAATCTGGTCGAATTCGATCTTCATCGCCTCGCTAAAGGTGGCCGGGTCGAGTTCGCCGTCCAGCGCCTGCTGATATTCCCGCGCCATGCGCTCCACCACGTAGGGCTGTTCGATCAAGAAGGGAATCGGGAAGAGCAGCGTCCAGATTTCGTTGAAGTTCGGGTAATATTGCGGCGCATCGTTGAGGCCGTAGCTGATGTCGTTCTGCACGTTGAGAATCTTCAATGGAAGCTCTGGATGCGGATAGCCCTTCTTGACGACGACAAAGCTATAGGTGTAGTCACCCATTGCAAAAGTGTGTTCGCCGTTCTTATCTTTGATCAGGAAGGGTTGCCAGTTGGCGTTCGGGTCATTGCTCACTGAATCCGCCAGCGGCCACCAGGGAATCCACCACGGCCCCATCATGATGCCGCCCTTGCCGCCGACGATGATCTCATTGGCTTTGCCGGTGTCTTTGGTCGCAAACTCTGGATCGATGATGCCCGCTTTGTACAGCTCAGCCAGACGCGCTAACGCTTCTTTCGTCTCCGGCTGCACCGAGCCATAGACGATCTGCCCCTCGTCGTTGCGGAAGAAGATCTTTGGGAACGCGCCGTAGGCGTTGAAGATGGCGTCGAAGCCATGCAGATTGCTCGGCACCTGCACCGGGTTCATAGTGCCGGTCAGCCCGATGGTGTCCGCCGCGCCGTTGCCGTCCGGGTCCTGCTCCATAAAGGCGCGGGCGATGGCTTCCACATCGTCGACCGTTTCCGGCCCCGTCAGCCCCAGCTTGTCCAACCAATCCTGGCGCACCCATGCCATGATCGGCGCGTCGGCTTGCGGTTGCACATTGGGGATGCCCATTACTTTGCCGTCGATGGTGGCGGCGGCCAGCGCCACGCCGCCGGTCTGATTCCAGTTCTCCAGAATGTCAGCGTTGGCGTACTTCTCGACGATGCCTGTCAGGTCTTCGATGGCGTTTGCTTCGACCAGTTGCTGAAGCTGGATCGGATCGACAATCATGGCGTCAGGGATGTCGCCACTGGCAATTGACAGGTTCAACTTGTCAATAAAACTATCGCTGGGCGCTACCCAGGCAAAGGAGATGTCAACATTGAGCGTATCTTCGATGTATTGCAGGGCGCGATTGTCCTCAATGGTCTCGCCTTCGGGCATCAGCGAGGCGTTTTCCTGCCCGCCTTTGACCAGCACCAAGCTGGCGCGCTCTGGCAAGGGGCTGTAGGCGTCGGTCTGGCGCCAGGGCTGGGCGGCCAGCACATCCGCCGGAACAGGCGTTGCCGTCGGTTGATCGGCGGATGATGCCGCAGGCTGCACAGCCTGTGGCGGGCCTGCACAGGCAGAGAGTAGCAACGTCAACACCATGACGAGCAGCATCGGCTTCAGCAGCACATGTTTCATCATGAGAATCCTCCTGAAAGTAGTACGTTCTCGACTGGTTAGGAGAAGGTCTGGCGCCAGCCAACACACTTCCATACATGAAATTTGTTCATATATGTGAATTGTGTTCGCTACTGGGAACTTAACTGGAGTATAGCATAGCCTGAGAAGGGGTGTCAATCGAAATTTCGGCTTGCAGAGAGCCAAACTTTGTGGTTAAGTTACTGACCCAATTGACCGGCCGCGTGATGTGATAAGAGTTGCGAGGGGCGAGTTGCGAGGTTTGTTGTTTGCTGCGCCCGTCACGGGATTCAAGGCGATTTAGCATGAAGATGAGCATGAACAGAGTGGGAGCGTATGGTGAGTGAGTGGCATCTCCAACAGGGTGATCTGCAATGTCGCGTGTTGTGGCGCGATCATCAGCTCTACTGGCAGATCGGCCATCCCCATGCGCCAGACGGACAGACGCACCTGGCGCCGGCGAGTGACATCAGCGTGCGCGGGCAGCCTGTGCAGTGGACAGTGTTGATCGGCGCAACTGAAACGCAGGATGCGTGGGGCGCTCCGCAGCTGGCGGTCACGCTGGAGGACAGCAGCGGATGTCTGCGACTGGTGCGTCGTTTTGAGTTGTTCGCCGACCACGCGTTCGTCCGCACGTGGGGCGCAGTGGAGCTTGTCCATACCAATGGCGACGCACCTTTATTCGACGGCGCCGCGATCTTGCATCTGGTCCTGAAACGGCCCATCACCCTGCTGCATGTTGAACAGTTCAGCTGGCCCTATCACAAGGATTTCTTCAGCCAGCGTCAGATTCCGCTGACGCCGAACATCATCGCACACGAACTGCGCATGGGTTCCTTCCCTGCCCACTACACTGCGCCGACCAGCTGCGCCTGGGTCGCGCTGCGTCGCGGCGCGCCCGATGTTGATCCGGAGACGCCGGGCAATGGGCCGGGGCTGGTGGTGGGCGTTGAGTTCAACGGCAAGAGCCGGCTGCGCGCCTGGGCGACCGACGACGCCGCCATGATCGAGAGCCGCATCGACGATCTGGCGCATCTGCTCCAGCCTGGGCAGCCCTTCGAGATTCCCGCTTTCTTCGTTGGCTGTTATGAAGGCGACTGGGATGAGGCGGGCTATGTCACCCAACGCTTCGCCGAAGCCTACGTCCACCCACCCATGCCCGACGAACGCTATCCCTGGGTGCAATACAACTCCTGGAAGTACGGCCAGGAGATCGACGAGGCGCAACAACTGGCGGTGCTGGAGCGTTGCGCCGAGCTGGGCATCGAAGTCGCCGTCCTTGACCTCGGCTGGGCGCGCACCATCGGCGACTGGCGCCCCAATCCGGTGAAATTCCCGCGCGGCTTGCGCCCCATCGCCGAGCGCGCCCACGAGCTGGGCATGAAGTTCGGCGTCCACGTGGCGATTGCGCAGATGGCGCCCGATGCACCTGCCGCCATCGAACACCCCGACTGGCTGGCTTTTGGCGGCAACGACTACTATGGCGCTGGCGCCATCTGTCTGGGACACCTTCCCTGCCAGGAATGGCTGATCGAGTCGCTGGTGCGGCTGGTGAGTGAGGAGCAACTCGACTACATCATTCAGGACGGCGAGGATGTGGTCAAACGCTGTCTGCGCACCGACCATACCCACGCACCTGGCGACAGCAACTACGCCAACTCCACGATGGGGCTGGATCGGGTGATCCAGGCCGTGCGTCAGGCGCATCCGCATCTGGTCTGGGAGAACTGCGAAGATGGCGGCTGTATGTTGACCTATCGCATGGCGCGGCTCTATCACACTTCGATCACGGTGGACAACATCGCCACCTACGCCACGCGGCAGGGCATCTACGGCGCGTCGTTCCCCTTCTCCCCGCGCTACAGCGTGCGCTATTTCGAGGACGAGCCAACGCCCTATACGCTGCGCAGCGCCATCTTCGGCGGCCCGCTGATCCTGATGCAGCGCATCGGCGACTACAACGCTCAGCAGATGGCGGATGCAAAGGCGGCAATCGCGCAATACAAACACCTGCGCACCATCATCCGCGGCGGCAAGGTCATCCACCTGCTGCCCCCGCGTCACAACGTCGAACATCACGGCCGCGGGTGGGACGCCATCCAGGCGGTGACGCCCGACCAAACGCGCAGCGTGGTGATGGTCTATCGGGCGCTGGGCGGGCCAGATGAACGCACGATTCGCCCGCGCGGGCTGCGTCCTGGCGCCGCCTACACGGTGCGCTACGCCGACGCCGGCGTCACCGTTGTGCGTAGCGCCGAGGATATCCAGACGCATGGCGTGCGCGTGGCGTTGGGCGAGCTGGGGTCGGAAGTGATCGAGCTGGAGATTGCGCCAACTTCACAATAAAAATATCTACATACAGATTTGTAATAACCTGAAAGAAGCATTCGATGACACAACTTCTGGCTGCTTGTGGCGCCGCCTTCGTGGTTGCCGATGCTGACCATTCTCAGTGGAGCATCGGCAATGACCACATCCGCAAGACGTTGGCCTGGCGCGAGGGAGAAGGTCTGTTCCTGGAGACGCTGGAGCATGTCGCCACTGGACATCTCTGGCGCGCACAACGACGCACCGATGCCCAGACGGGCGGCGAGTTTTCGCTGCGCTGGAACGACGCCATCCTTTCCGCACGTCAGGCGGTGACGCTGCTCGGCGTGCGCGCCGAGACGGACGCACCATCAGGACGATTGCCTGACGATCTCCTGCATGCGGAACCGGGGCGGCAACTCGCCCCTCGCCCTTCGCCCCTTTCCTCCAGCGCCTCATCGGTCACGCTGCGCATCGATCTGCGCCTGGCGGACGCGCTGGAGGTTGCCCTCTGCATCCGCGCCCGCAGCGGCGTGGCCGTACTCGAACAGTGGCTGGAAGTGACGGCGCTGCGCGCGGGCGTGTTGAGCCGCGTGGCCCCCCTGACGATTAGCATCGATGGCATGGCGGCGCCCATGCTGCATTGGGTGCGCGGGTTGCAAAATCACGGCATGGGCATGCCGGCAAGTGGCCCGTATCCCGCCTTTCAGGTGCGTCACGAGCCGCTCGGCGCAGTGAAACTTGAATCCGGGCTGCGCTCCACCTGGCACGAAATTGCGTGGTTTGCGCTCGATGAGGACAACGGCGGCGATGGGCTGTTTGTCGGTCTCAGCTATTCGGGACGCTGGTCAGCCGATGCGCGCGCCATGGCAGGCGGCGCCAGCCTCAACCTGTTCAGCGACGGCTACGCCACACCGTTGGACGCCGGGCAACGCTGGGTCAGTCCGGTCAGCTTTCTTGGCGTCTATCATGGTGATCTCGACGCCGCCGCTCACGTGCAGCACGCGTACATGCGCGCGGCGGTCATGCCGCCGCGCCCCGACGACTTTCCCTGGGTGCAGTACAACACCTGGTTCGCCCACCTGGTTGACATCGATGAGACGATCCTGCGCCGCGAGGCTGAGCTTGCCGCGCAACTGGGCGCCGAGGTCTTTGTGATCGACGCCGGCTGGTGGGCGCCAAGCCGGCGCACCAGCGACAACTTCACCACCGGTCTGGGCGTATGGCGACCGAGCGCCGAGAAGTTCCCTGACGGCCTTGCGGCTTTCGGCGACTTCGTGCACTCGCTTGGCATGAAGTTCGGCATCTGGGTCGAGCCGGAGCGCGTCGATCTGCGGCAGGAAGGAAGCTGGCGGATCGACTGGCTGGCGCGCCATCACGACGCCATCATCTCGCCGCCCTGGCCGCCCGACACGGTGAGCGGCTGGCTCTGCTTCGGCCATCCCGATGTGCAGGCGTGGGCCATCGACTGGATCAGCCGTCTGGTCAGCGATGTGAAGGCGGATTGGCTCAAGTGGGACTCCAACTGGTGGGGCGTGTGCACCTGCACCCATCACGGCCACAACGCCACCGACGGCGAGTTTTGCCAGGTGCAAGGAGTGCACAGCGTGATGGCGGAATTGCGACGACGCTTCCCGCATCTGATCATTGAGAATTGTGCGGGTGGCGGCGTGCGCAGCGACTTTGCCATGTTGGCGCACACTCACATTACCTGGCTGCACGATGCATCGACGCCCAGCCGTCGTGTGCGTTTTCATTTGGCCGGCGCCACTTATCTCTTTCCTCCTGAACTTTGCAACACCTGGGTTGTAGACGCCGACGATGAGCCGCTGACCGACCCGACCACGCTGCGCGCCGATCTCGACGCCATTGCTCGCAGCCGCATGTTTGGCGCATTTGGCGTCTCCGCCCGGCTGCCGGAATGGACGAACGCTGCGTTCGCGGCCGTGCAAACGACCATTGCCCGGTACAAAACGCTGCGGCCCCTGCTCAAGCGCGGGCGGTTCTATCATCTGCTCCCGCAACCGGATCCGTACTGCACCGACCTGGCGCTGCACGGTCAATGGGAGGCGTATGCCGTCATCGACGCCGCTGCAGGAGAAGGCGCTATCTGGGTTTTCCGCCCGGCGGACGGCGACGCCGCGCAGCGGCTGCATCTGCGCGGGCTGCAACCGGCGCACAGCTACATGCTGACCGACGTGGACACGCAGCACGCCTTGCAGGAGCCAGGGGCGCGCCTGATGGAGGAGGGGTTCGTCGCCGATTTGAGCGGGCGCACTTCGGCGCTGCTGCTGCTCGCCGCCCAGGGAAAGGCGCAGGCATGAGCAATTCTGTGCACTTCGATGCGAACTGGCGCTATCACGGCTTCCAGGCGCTGGTCATCGAGAACCGCTACCTGCGGCTGGTGATTCTGCCTGAATTGGGCGGCAAGCTCTGGTCGCTTGTCTACAAGCCGGTGGATCGGGAAATTTTCTGGCATAACCCGCGTATGGCGCCGCGCCCTGCCTTCTACGGCGCGGCCTACGACGACTGGTTCTGCGGCGGTTGGGACGAGCTGTTTCCCAACGATGCGCCGACAACCTTTGCCGGCGACGTCTATCCGGATCATGGCGAGTGGTGGGCGATGCCCTTTGCGTGGGAGATCGTCACGCAGCGCGCCGATGAGGTGACGCTGCATCTCTGGCGCGCTGGCGTCGTCACCAACACGTTCGTCGAGCGCTGGATCACCGTGCGCGCTGGCGAAGCGCGCGTTGATCTGCGCTACCGCCTGCGCAACCATGGGCCACAGCCGCTTGATTTCTTGTGGAAACTGCACCCTGCCCTGGCGATCTCGCCACACGCCCACATCGAGCTGCCTGCCTGCAGCGTGTTGCCTGATCCCGCCTTCAACGAACGGCTGGATCGGCAGCCTTTTGCCTGGCCCAACGCTCGCAGCGCCCAGGGTGAGATGGTGGATATGCGCCTGATCCCGCCTTCCAGCGTCGCCACTTGCGACTTCTACTACGCCACTAATCTGGCTGCCGGCCGGTGTGCGTTCGTCGATCCTCAGGCCGGCTATCGTTTTACCCTGACCTTCGACCCGACGGTCTTTCGCAGCGTGTGGGTCTTTGGCGCCTATGGTGGCTGGCGCGGGCACTATGTCACCATCCTGGAGCCGTGCACCGGCTACCCGTACCGTCTCGAAGATGCCGTCGCTCAGGGCACAGCCAGCCGGTTAGGGGCAGGAGAGGAGATCGAGACGACGGTGGCGGTGAGTTTGGCCGGAGAACGTAGAGATTAGGAGATTGGGGGGATTGCTTGCAGGGGTGCGCAGCTGACTTCCTATTCCTGGCGTAATTCATAGAGGTTCATACATGAATGATCAAAGTTCAGTGCAGCCATAATGTCTGCTTGTTCCAGGTCTTCATAGTCAGCCAGAATGTCATCGACGCCCATGCCGCTGCCCAGTAGCTCCAGGATTGTCTCAACAGGATAGCGCAGGCCTCTTATGACCGGCTTGCCATGGCAGATGGCCGGGTCAATTGTGATGCGTTCCGACAATTGCGTCATGGGATTCCCCTTATAACGATTCTCTTCCGGCGCCAGATGCGCCCAATTTGTGAATAGTTGCTATGGCAGTCAAAGTATATCATACATGGAGCACCCCTATGCGTGAATTGAATGGCAAGGTGGCATTGGTGACAGGTGCGGCGCGCGGCATTGGCCGTGCCGTGGCGGAGGTGTTCGTGCGCGCGGGCGCCGCCGTGATGATCGCCGATCTTCCCACCAGTGATGGTGCAACGACGGCGGCAGCGTTGCAGAGGCAGGGCGCACAGGCCGCCTTTGTCGCCGCAGATGTCAACCAGGATGCCGAGGCGATGGTGGCGGCGACGGTGACCCGCTTCGGGCGGCTGGATATCCTGGTCAACAATGCCGGCGTCTTCTATCCCGCCGACCTTCTGACCACGCCCTTCGAACGCTGGCGCCAGGCAGTGGAGGTGATCTACTACGGCGCGGTTCATTGCAGCCGCGCCGCCGGCCAGGTGATGGTCGCACAGGGGCAGGGCGGGCGCATCATCAACATCTCGTCGGTCAACGCCTTTCTGGGCGCGGCGCAGTCGAGCCACTATAACACGGCCAAGGGGGCAGTGGATCAGTTGACGCGCTGTCTGGCAGTTGAGTGGGCGCCGCATGGCATTCTGGTCAACGGCGTGGCGCCCGGCTTTGTCGAGACGGCGATGGCAGTCGTCGACGGCGTCAACGAACACGAGACGCCCGACTTCCAGGCATTCTACGTGCAACGGCGACGCATTCCGCTGGCGCGCCCCGCCCAGCCCGAAGAGATCGCCGAGGCGGTGCTCTTTCTGGCGTCGCCGCGCTGCACCTACATCACCGGCCACACGATTGTGGTCGACGGCGGGCTGTCGGTGACATTCTGAGTCAAGACCCGCGGGCATTTACTGACCGCCAGGTTGACTGTTTGTCTTCCCGGAAGCTTCGGAGCTTCCGGGAAGATTGCGAGCAATATCACGTGACAACCTGGAAATCGATAACGCAAAGTCGCAGCGACGCAGAGCAGTATAGAAGAAAGTGACAGGAGCCGCAAAGATTTCTCTGCGTCTTGCCTCTCAACGTCAAATTAAGCGGAACTCCCAAGGGTTAGTCAGGGACGGAGCATGATCTTGGGGAGCGTGAGCGAGCCATCGAGGAGGCCGACAAAGGCAGCCATGCCTTCCGTCAGCGGGCGCTCCTCGATCCACGTTGGCGACGGGGAGATGCTGCCCTCTGCCAGCAGGTCGATGGCGCAGGCAAAGTCGGTGGGCGTGTAGGAAAAGCTGCCCTGGATCGCGATCTCCTGGCGCACCAGGTAGTTTGCCGCCAACGGTGATGTTTCATCGTGCAGGCCGATGTACACAATGCGTCCGCCAGGGCGCACACAGCGCAGCGCCAGGGCGCGGGTGGCATCGGCGCCGACGGCGTCGATCACGCAGGCGGCGCCGTCAGGCAGGATGCTGCGCAGCTGTGCTTCGGCCTCGGCGCTGCGTCCATTGACGGCTTGCGTTGCGCCCCAGGCGAGCGCCAGGTGTAAGCGCGCGTCGATTCTGTCACTGATCACGATGGCGCCACGCTTTTCCCTCTGCGCTACTGCCAGACACAGCAAACCGATCGTCCCTGCACCGAGAATCAGCAGCGGGCCATCGCCTTGCCACTGCGCGTGCTGCACGGCGCGCACGGCGCACGCCAACGGCTCCACCAGCGCGCCGGCTTGATCGCTGACGGCTGCGGGCAGCGGCCAACATTGCGCAGTGGGTGCGGCCACGTAGCGGGCAAAGGCGCCGGCGCGATGTGCGCCAATGATGCGCCGATGTGGGCAGAGATTAGGCAGCCCGGCGCGGCATACAGTACAGACGCCGCAGGCAATCAGCGGATTGACCGTCACGCGCTGGCCGATGACCGGCGCGGCGCCATTTGCCAGCACGCCGCCGCCGATCTCCACGATGCGAGCGCTAAATTCATGCCCCATCACCAGCGGCGGCACGCGCAGGCTGTTCGCACCGAGAAAACCACTCAGCTCCGAACCACAAATTCCGACGGCGGCGACCTCCAGCAGCACCTCGTCGGCGCCAGGGCAGGGCGCGGGCTGCGACTGCACCTCCAGGTGACCGGGCGCAGTCCAAACTAATGCATCCATGGTGGCAGGCATGTGCGTCATGCTGTTCATCTCTTCTTCCTGGCTTAGCCGACGCGATAGCGGGCAACGACCGCTTCATCCAGCTCTACGCCTAATCCTGGCTCCTGAGGCACGGCGACATAGCCGTCGAGCACCGGGAAACGTTGTCGCGTCAGGGTCTGGCGTAGGGCCGACTGTTCGACGCAATATTCCAACAGCGAGGCGTTGGGCAGGGCGGCCAGAAAATGCAGCGACGCCGCAATGCTGACGCCGGTCTTGTAGGAATGGTTGACGCACAGGCGACGCCGCTGTGCGGTGAGGCGGCCGATCTCAATGGCGCGGCTGATGCCGCCGACGCGCGCCACGTCGGGTTGGATCACATCCAGTCCGGCGTCGAGCAACGCCTGAAAGCCTTGCAACGTTGTTTCCTGCTCACCGGCGGCGATGCGCAGTGGCGACGCCTGCACCAGCCGCGCATAGCCCTCCAGGTCGTCGGGGTGCAATGGCTCTTCCAGCCAGAAGGGGCGAAATTCGGCGAACTGATGGGCGCGACGAATGGCGGTGCTGGCGTCATAACAGAGGCCAGCGTCGATCATTAGATCGACCATCTCGCCCAACCCGGCGCGCGCCTGTTGCACCAGCGCCAGATCGAGCGCCTCGCTCTGGCCCATCGGCCCCCAGCCAAACTTGACGGCTGTAAAGCCCTGATCCACCAGCCGCCGCGCCTGTTCGTAAGTAGCTGCGGGCGTGGCGCCGAAGAGATTCGAGGCGTAAGCGCGTAACCTGGTGTGGAAAGCGCCGCCCAGCAACTGATAGACTGGCGCCCCCAGCGCCTTGCCTTTGATATCCCACAGCGCCATGTCGATTCCGCTGATCGCCTGTTGCGCTGCGCCGCCGCGCCCAAAGAAGATCGTGCCTTGATACATGCGTTCCCACAAAACCGCAATGTCGAGCGGGTTCTGGCCGAGCACGCACTGGCGTAGCCCACGGGCGATGGCATGGGAGAGCGGCGCCTCGATGATCGCCTTTGCGACCATCGGCGAGGAATCGACCTCGCCAATGCCGACGATGCCAGCGTCGGTGTGCACCCGCACGATCAACGTGTCTTGGGTGCCATCGCAGCGTTCGTCAACGACGGGCAATTGCAGCCAGATGGCTTCTACATCGGTAATTTTCATGCGGATTCACCTGTGTGATAGCCGAGGATGCGCGAAAGCCGGGCGGCGCCCTGTTGCACGATCTGGCGTAGCTCAGCCTGGCGTTCGGGATTGAAACGGACAGTCGGCACTGAGACGCTGAGGGCGGCGGTCATCGCGCCATCGCTGTCGAAAACTGGCGCCGCAATGCAACAGAGGCCGGGTGTGGATTCCTCGAAGTCGGTGGCGTAACCGCGCTGCCGCGTGGCTGCCAACTCCTGGCGCAGGGCGATGGGATCGGTGATAGTGCGCGCTGTGATCGCCGCGAGTGGTTGGTCGCACGGGTAGAGTCGGTCTAGCTCCGCCGCCGAAAGCGCCGAGAGCAACATCTTGCCAACGCCGGTGCCATATGCCGGGAAGCGCTTGCCCACAGCCGAGACCATGCGAATCGTATTGGTGCCTTCTTCTTTGGCAATGTAGAGCACCTCCTGCCCGTCGAGGACAGCCAGATGCACAGTTTCGTCACAGGCACGCGCCGTCGCACGTACGATCTCCTGCCCTTCGCTGAACAGGTCGGCGCCGGCCAGATATTGGCTGCCCAGCTCAAAGAGGCGTGATCCCAGGCGATAGGTGCGCTCATTGCGTCCTACACGTAGATAGCCGCGACCGAGCAGGGTGCTCAATAGTCCATGTGCGCTGCTCTTCGGAATGGCAAGTTCGGCGGCAATAGCCGATAGGCTCAGCCCGTCTGGGTGGTGCGCCAGCAGCTCGAAAATGTCGAGCACGCGCACCGCCGATTTTACACCTTCAGGTTGCCCGTTAGGATTCATGTGTGTTTATGGATATGAACGACTTTCAATAAGACGGACGCCAGGAGTATAGCAGGGCGACGGCGGGACTGTCAACACGGTTTTACGACAGGGTCTCCTTCACGCTCGGGAGGAATGGGAGTGCGGGGCAGGCGAATCATGGAAATTGCCAGAGCGATCCGGCAGGCTGCATCCCTCCCGGTGGGCGCAACACATCCCTGACAGCTACACGCTTTCTCTGGCGTCGAAGGGGTTGCGGTATAATCGCGCCATGAAGCGCGTCACACTGTTGCCTGCGGTCGCCACGGAAACAACAGATACATCGATTGTACACGAAGAAGAGGCGTTGAACGTTATCGGTGCGCTAAATCGTGATTTGCTGCACCATTTCGAGGGCAGGTTGGTCGTCGAGCCGGTGCTGAATCGGCAGATGGTCAGCTTTCAAGCCAACAAACAACGCCCCGCCTACCGCTGGTATAAATACAAGGAAGCCTATTCTGCGGCATTGGTCGAGTATCTGCTTGATCGCGGCGCTGTCAGTAATGGCGTCCTGCTTGACCCTTTTGCGGGCAGCGGCACGACCTTGTTTGCCGCCAGCCGGTTGGGGCTGGATGCCGACGGCATCGAATTGCTGCCGATTGGGCAGGAGATCGTCGCTGCGCGTGAACTGCTGGCGGGGCCGTGCGCTGGCGAGGCGTTGGCGGCGCTCGAACGGTGGCTGGTGAGCGAACCGTGGCAGAGCAGCCCGGCGACCGCACCCTTGCGCGAACTGCGTATCACGCACGGCGCCTATCCCCCGGCCACGCAGGAAGCAATCCGCCGCTATCTGACCGCACTGCAGCAGGAAAGCGCCTGCGCACAGCCGATCCTGCGTTTTGCCTTGCTCTGCGTGCTCGAGGAAATCAGCTTTACGCGCAAAGATGGACAGTATCTGCGTTGGGATCATCGCTCGGGGCGGCGTCAGGGCAAAAAGGTCTTTGACAAAGGCGCCATTCAGCCTTTTGCTGCCGCAATTCGCACCAAGCTGACCGAGATCATCCAGGATCACAGCGGCGCGGTCGGGCAGGGCGAGCTTTTTGCTGCGCCGCCGCGCCCCCCAGGTCGCATTCGCCTGTTCAACGGCTCCTGTCTGGATGTCATGCCAACGCTGCCCACACAGCAGTACGACGCCCTGATGACCTCGCCGCCTTACTGCAATCGCTATGATTATACGCGCACCTATGCGCTGGAGCTTGCGCTGTTGGGCGCCGACGAACACGAACTGTCGGCGCTGCGCCAGGCAATGCTGAGTTGCACCGTCGAGAACCGCGCCAAAGACCTGCTCGCCATCAACCCGGCGTGGCGCACCGCCATCGACGCCGCCGACAACCAGCCGTTGCTCCAGGCGATCCTGCGCTATCTCTTTCGCCAGCGTGAGCTGGGGCTGCTCAACAACGACGGCATTCCGCGCATGGTGCGCGGCTACTTCTACGAAATGGCGTGCGTCATCGCCGAGGCGGCGCGCCTGCTCAAACCGGGTGCGCCCTTCTTCATGGTCAACGACAACGTGCGCTACGCTGGCGCCAGCATTTCGGTCGATCTGATTCTGTCTGCCATGGCGGAGTCGCTCGGTTTTGAGGTGGAGCACATTCTGGTGCTGCCCAACGGCAAGGGCAACAGCAGCCAGCAGATGGGGCAGCATGGGCGCGAGGCGCTGCGCAAGTGCGTCTACATTTGGAGAAAAGCGTGAACTCGAACGAACCGCCCTATCGAACGCATCTGCACAACAGCCAGGATTTGGTCACTACGCCCGCCGCCAAACGCGCCGGGTTCGTCACAGCCGTGCTGGAGAAGAGCAAATTGGCGGACAGCTTTATCCGCGATGCGCGCACTCTGCGCGCCAAAGCCAGCGCCGCCCGCACGCCGGAAGACCTGCTCAATCTCGAAGACATCCAGGCTGCATTGCTCACGGCCGCAGGCGTCTCGGACAAGGCAGCCAACTACCTGGATGCCAATGACCGCCGTGAAATCTTGCGTGAGTATGTCAAAAATGTGCTTGCGCCCGCCGGCGACAAATTTGTCGAGGAGTTGGTCTATCGTTTTCTGCTGACGCGCGGCGATACGCTGGGCGGCAAAGTGCGCAATCTGGTTGGCGTCTGGGCGCAGCGCCAGTTTACCAACTACATTGTCTCTGAATTCCGCGTCGCCGGGCGCGAGCTGCGCTGGCTTGACGCACGGCGCACCCGCTGGCAGCCGATCGATGTACTGACAGACCCCGACCAGGTGCGCGCCTTTGCCTGGACAACTGGCTATCTACCGCGTGTGCTCGCCTACAACGTTGGCGTGCCGCTGATCAAGACCGATGAAGAGATGGCCGGTGAGTCTGCGTCAGCCGAAGACGCCCGCAGTCGCGGCGGCAAGAACGTCGATCTCTGCTTGCTGCACACGACCGCCGACGCCTACATCGCCAGACCAACGCGACCACGGGCAGTCAAAGAATCACAGCACTTTGTTGCGCTCGGCGAACTCAAGGGCGGCATCGATCCCGCTGGCGCCGACGAACATTGGAAGACCGCCAGCGCGCATCTCGCCCGTATCCGCCGCTCATTCGCCGCCCTCGGCGTCGCGCCTGCCCTGTTCTTCATCGGCAATGCCATCGAAACCAGCATGGCTGGCGAGATTTGGGGCATGTTGGAGCGGGGCGAATTGACCAATGCCGCCAACATGACCGATGATCGGCAGGCAGTGTCGCTTGTCTCCTGGCTGTGTAAACTATAGCAGCGGCGTCTGAACCATTGTCCTACAATCTGATCAGCATGGCCCCATCAGCTGGCGGAGTCTCGCCCGCGCTGCCAGGGCACGCTGGTCAGCAGTGGCGCATAGAGATCATCTTCCGGCGCAATTGCCAGCGCGGCCAGTTCCTCTGGCGTTGGGTCGTGATCCTGAAATTCTACATAAGGCGCACTGGTAATGCGCGCCAACGGCGTCTGCTCGGCGCCTTCGCCCATAACCAGCACGGCGGCGGCGGCGAGCGCGTCGGCCACATTGGTTTGCGTCATTTGCAGCGGGCGCCCGAAGAGATCGAGCTGGCCGCGATAATCGTACAGGGCGCGGAATCCGCTGTGCGCCACGCAGAAGCCGGTCACGCCCCAGCGCAGCGGCAGCGGGCGGCTGTCGGTGATGATGACGCCGACGTGATGCAAGCCGAAGCGTCGGCGCAGATAGGCGCGGATGGCGTTGGCGGAGCGTTGTGGATCGGCGGGCCAGAGCACGTAGTTCCCGTCGCTGTTCGATTCGTCGATGCCGGCGTAGGGCATCAGCGCGTTTGCCTTGATCGTCAGATAGACCTGATAACGGCTGACGGCTTTGGGCAGAAACCAGGTCGATTCGGTTTCGATCAGCGCCGCCTTGTCCACACTTGCGAGCGGTGTCGTGCGTCCTTCGCAGATTGCGATGATTTTGGAGGAGACGGCCAGCAGGTCGCCTTCACTGAAGGGTGGGAGATAGGCGTCAAAGATGGAAAAAAGGTCGTGATCTGCGGTCGTGATGCGACGGGTTGGAATGGGCAGAAGCTGCATTGGTTGCGTCTCGGTTGGTGTGCATGACATATAGATGACGTCTGTAGAACTACAATACCATTGTGGCGTTGTTCCACTCAAATTCTCCGTCAGCGGCGCATCTCCACGTCATCCTGCTTATCCTGGACTGGATTTAACATCCCTTGCGTTAGAAAAATCTCAGATTGACCTCATCAACTCCTCACGGGCGCTGCCTATCGTATAGACAAGCTGGTGAATGACAGAGCCAGCGAATCAATCGAGAGTAGATCATCATTTGAGTCAATCGGAGGTGACAAGATGAAAGGCAACTTCAAACACAAGCTATTAGCCGGTGCGACAATGGCGACTCTGCTGTTTGGTGGATTGGGGACGGCGGCGTTTGCCAGCCAATCGCAGACGCTTCAACAGCAACCTGTCCAGCAGAGTGGCGGCGAGGAAACCGGCCAGGATGAGCGCCAGGAGCCGCAGTACACCGGCAGCATTCGCGTCGATCAACAGAGTGTTGATGGGATGAGCGAGGCGGATGAGGCGGCGGCGCTGCAGGCAAAGGCGACCATCACTGCGGCGGAGGCGGAAGCGGCTGCGCTGGCTGCCAATCCAGGCGCTAAGGTTGTGAAGAGCGAGCTGGATAACGAAAATGGCGTGCTCGTGTACAGCGTGGAGCTGGACAACGGCGCCGATGTCAAGGTGGATGCTGGCAATGGGGCTGTGCTCTACGCGGATCAGGGCGAGGATGGCGCGGAAATTGACGAAGCCACGCATGAAGAGAGCGACGCCAATGACGCCGACAACATCCAGGACGAGCACGAAGATGCTGATCAGGACAATCTCCAGGAGGAGCATGACGGTCAGCCCGACGATGGCAGTGAGACGCCAGGCGTTGAGGATGCAGCAGGGCAGTAACGCTTGACAGCATGCCAGCGCCTACAACAGAATAGTAATCCGTGATCGTGGAGGGGTTGTCATTTTCCAATGACAGCCCCTCCGTCATTTTCATTTTCATTTAATCTTCAATGTGTCCAATAGCATCAAATATATCTTTGGGTGGAAGGGGAGCATGGATGCGAGTGTTGGTGGTTGAAGATGAACGCAAAATTGCTGCGTTTATCAAACGGGGACTGGAAGAGAATGCCTATGCGGTTGATGTAGCCTATGATGGTGAAGAAGGTCATGCATGGGCGCAATCTTTCCCTTATGACCTCATTATCCTGGATGTGATGCTGCCCAAACTCGACGGTTTTACGCTTTGTCGACGCCTGCGTGCAGAGGGGAATCAGGCGCAGATTCTGATGCTGACGGCGAAAGACGCTGTGGATGATCGGGTGACCGGGTTGGATGCTGGCGCCGATGATTATCTGGTGAAGCCTTTTGCATTTCGCGAGTTGTTGGCAAGGCTGCGCGCCCTGAGCCGGCGCGGCGGAGAGCAGCGCACAACAACATTGCAGGTGGCTGACCTGACGTTAGATCTGGTTTCGCATCAGGCGATGCGCGGGGGACGCGCGATTGACTTGACCGCCAAAGAATTCGCCTTGCTGGAATTGCTGATGCGCCATCCTAACCAGATTCTCAGCCGCACCGTCATCGCCGAACATGTCTGGGATTATGACTTCTACAATCAATCGAATGTAGTCGACGTGTATATTCGCTATCTGCGCAAAAAGATCGACGATCCGTTCGACCTGAAATTGATCCAGACAATCCGCGGCATGGGGTATCGATTGGCGGACTCGCACCATGATTAGGACTTTGCGGGCGCGCATTGCGTTGCTGGCCGGCGGCCTGATGATGGCCGCATTTGTTGTGCTCGGTTTATATCTGTTCTTTAGCCTGCGCTTTCAACTCTTGCGTTCACTCGATGACAATTTGCGCCTCAGCGCGGAACAGTTGTTGCCTACGATCGAGCGAGAAGACAATCGCTTTGTGTTTGCACAGGGCGATTTTTCCGGGCAATCGTTGCGTCAACAAGAAGATGTCATTCGTCTGTTATCACCCGATGGACAAATCTGGGCGCAACAAGGATCGATAGCGATCCCCTCCTCGCTTTCCATGCTTCAGAGTGAGCAAGAACAGTATGCCACCTGGCTGATTCCAGATATTGCGCCGCAGGCT
The DNA here is from genome assembly GCA_002391565.1 of Anaerolineales bacterium UBA3905. GTDB lineage: Bacteria > Chloroflexota > Anaerolineae > Caldilineales > Caldilineaceae > Caldilinea. The sequence continues at coordinate 14,508 of DGFH01000098.1, read as the reverse complement.
GAAAATGCACAGGGGAACCACCAGCAAAACGCCGGAGAAAGTGTGCGGGTGTTCACGCTCCCCGTGCGCGTGCAGGGGCAGACGGTGGCCTTCTTGCAGGTCGCCCGCTCTTTGGAGTCCATCGATGAGGCGCTTCAGACCTTATTGATTCTGCTGTTGATCGGCGCCCCGTTTATTGTCGGCGCTGCAGTTGGCGGCGGCTATTGGCTGGCAGGACGCACCCTCAAGCCAATCGACGTCATCCGACAAAAAGCCGCTGAAATCAGCGCTCACGACCTGAGCCAGCGCCTGAAGCTGGATTTGCCGGACGATGAAGTCGGTCGTCTTGCCCAAACATTCGATGACATGCTGGCGCGATTGGAGGATGCCTTTCAGCGTCAACGGCGCTTTGTCTCCGATGCCTCGCACGAGCTGCGCACACCGCTGGCGATCATCCGGGGGGAGGTCGAGGTTGCGCTGGAACAACCGCGCTCCGCAGAAGCCTATGTGAACATTCTCGAATCAGTTCATAGCGAAGTGGAGCGCTTGAATCGATTGACCAATGATCTCTTGTTGTTGGCGCGCAGTGACAACGCTCAGTTGTTTGTGCGCCGCCAGCGCATTGATTTGTCCGAACTGATCACGACATTGATTGCCACGCTGGAGAATCGCCTGCATGAAGCGAAGATGACCGTGCAGCTTGATCTGCCCCCAGCGTTGTGGATCGATGGCGACTTTGATCGATTGCTGCAACTGTTCTTGAACCTGATTGACAATGCGATTCTCTACGCGCCCGGCAGCCGCCTTGCCATCCGCGCCTCGGTGGTGGAAGGCGCTCCGGTGGTTGTAGTCGCCGACGATGGGCCAGGCATTCCACAGGAGCACTTGCCCCACATCTTTGAACGCTTCTACCGCGTTGACGCGGCGCGCAGCAACCAGCCAGGCAATGGGTTAGGGCTGGCGATTGCGAACGAAATTGCACGCGTTCACGGTGGTGAACTGACGGTGCAGAGCGCGCCGGGGATGGGAACTCAATTTACTTTGCGTCTGTCCACCAATTCGTCTATTTAACCATAAAGAGCAAAGAGCGAAATGAACAGAGGCGTGCTTGCAGATTCCGGCCACCAACAAATCATCCAGCTTTTGGACAATGCGCCCTTGCGCCGTCAACATATCTGGGTTTGGGCATTGGCCAGCGGAGGGACCCTGGTTGATGGATTTTCTGTGTTTATGCTGGGGATCGCTCTGCCCTTGTTGAGCAACGCCTTGTCGCTTACTGCTGTCCAGAGCGGGCTTTTGGGGGCGGCGCTGGTGGCAGGGGCTGCGTTTGGGGCCGCATTGGGCGGTCGTCTGGGCGATCGTCTGGGGCGCAAAATGGTTTTCTTGCTAGACATGGCATTGTTGATGCCGGCGGCTCTGATCAGTGCGTTGATAGAAAATGCCTTGGGGCTGCTGATTGCACAGGCTGTGGTAGGCGTGGCGATAGGGATGGATTTCCCAGTCAGCGGAAGCTATATTGCTGAATGTATGCCGCATCGGCAACGTAGTCGCATGATGGTCGCCACGATTGCCAGCCAGTCTGCAGGCATGTTGCTGGCCGCCGCGTTATCCCTGGTCTTGTTGGAGGTGGTGACTTACGCCACTGTGTGGCGCTGGTTCTTCGGGGCCGAAGCTGTGGTGGCGGCTATTTTTCTGCTGGCGCGTTTGAGCCTGCCGGAAAGCCCGCGTTGGCTGATGGGACAGGGGCGCAACCAGGACGCTGTCCACATGTTGCAGCGTCTCATCCCAACCGACAGTCAGGAGTTGACAGACATTGCCGCACGTCTGGGCCAGACTGCACATTTTTCCGCACGCGTCCCGCAGCCGGCCGGTTCGCTCAGTGTGATGACATTGTTTCATCCCGCTTATCGGCGCCGCACGCTGCTGAGTGCGCTGCCGTGGTTCTTGATGGATTTTGCGACCTACGGAGTCGGCTTATTCACCGCCGTGCTGTTAGCCGCCATGCATTTCGACGCCACAGCGACTTCCCCTGTAGCACATACGATGGCGCTTGTCCGTGGCAGCGGAGCGATCGACTTTTTTCTGCTATTGGGATTCCTACTGGGCATGTGGGCGGTTCACCGTTACGGCCGCATTCGGATGCAATTAGTTGGCTTTGCGGGCATGGCGGCTGGCATGGGCATTCTGTTGCTCAGCGCGTTGTTGGCTGGCGGCGCAAGTGAGCATGTGGTGTTGGTGGTTTTAGGTTTTACGATCTTTAATCTCTTTATGAATATGGGGCCGAACAGCACGACTTATATTCTGCCTGCTGAACTCTTCCCCACCCAACTGCGCGCAACCGCTGCTGGATTTGCGGCTGCCAGCGCCAAGGTTGGCGCCACCTTAGGGGTCTTGACCTTGCCGCTGATCAAAACCGATTTTGGCGTGCCGGCCGTATTGATGTTGGTGTTATTGGTCAGTATTTTGGGGCTGGTGAGCACCTGGTTTTTCCGGGTGGAAGGTCATGGGCTTACTTTGGAAGAACATCAAAGCGCAGCAATTGCTTGAAGATGTTTCTGAAAAATCCAGGAATGAAAGACGATGCACACAAAAATAGAACACAAGGAGGCGACAACACCATGCGCAAATGGGTGGAGCCATGGTACTTCACGTATGCATTGCTGGGCATGACCATGGCAGGAATTGCCCCCATCATGTTGCCTCTCGCAGTGAGCCATAGTGGCAACGTCGTCGCCGTTGGAATGGTGATGGCAGCGTTCAATCTGGGCGGGTTGGCGGCCCCGCTATGGGGTGATTTTGCCGATCGATATCGTCTCCATCGCTGGCTAATGTTTGGTGGATTATTGACCACCGCGTTGGCGCTTGCTGCTTTTCCGTTCACCACTTCATTGCCCATCTGGTTAATTCTTGCGCTGATGCAAGGAGTAGGTGCGGCAGCAGTGGCCACGATCGCAAACTTGTTTATTGTCGAAGTCCATCCTCAGGCGGAATGGGATGCTCGCATCGGTTGGTTGCAGACCTATTACGGCGCCGGACAGGTAGGCGGTTTATTGTTGGCAGGGGCGTTAAGCCAGGTCGGGCTAAGCCTCGGCTTGCTGACTGCAGCCGTATTGACCGCGCTGGGAGTTGCGCCGGGGTGGTTCGTCCGCACGCCAACCAATCCTGTATCGTCCCGCCCTCTGTTGCCACAGCCAGCGCTCCATGCGCATTGGGCTGCTGGCTCGCCACAGCATTTTTACCATCGCCCCACGCTGAAAGCGTTGCAACAGATGATGCGTTCCCTGAACTCGCCTTTTGTTATCTTTCTCGCTCTGTGGTTCATCAGTTTTGCCGGCGCTGCGGCATTCTTTTCTCTCTATCCGGTGTTGATGCAACACTTGTATGGCGTTGGGTCAGAAGTTTCGTCCATAGGTTTTGCAATTGCCGCCGCTGTCGGTTTGGTCTTGTATGCTCCATCAGGGCGCTGGGCGGAACGCTTAGGCGCTTTGCGCGTATTGCAAATGGGGCTTGGGCTGCGCGGATTCGCATTTCTTGGTTTGGCTGTGTTAGGGATCAGTCATTTCCAGAGCCAGGCAGCACTCGCTTTGTTGGGCTTTCTGTTTGTTGTTTTGGCCTGGTCGCTATTGAGTGTGTCTGGAACTGCTCTGGCCGCGCAACTTGCTCCGTCGGGCGAAGGGAATGGGATCGGCATTTTTAACGCCAGCAGTGCGTTGGCTGGCGTGTTGGGGGCGGCTGGCGGTGGCTGGCTGGCCCAACAGTGGGGCTATGACGCGGTTACTATTTTTGGTGTGATAGGGATAATCGTCGGCCTGACGGTGAGTGGTGTGATTTCTAAAACAAAAGGAGGCAAAAAAGTCCCATGAAAGCCATTGCGTTGATTCCAGGGACGACCACGGTGCATTTGGTGGAACGCCCTGAGCCTATGATTACGGCGCCTGATGAGATCAAAGTGCGCATATTGCGTGTAGGAATTTGTGGCACCGATCGCGAAGAAGCAGCCGGCGGTCGCGCGCTCGCCCCCGCCAGTCAGACCGAATTGATCATCGGTCACGAGATGTTGGGCCAGGTGATAGAAATAGGCCAGGCAGTGACGAGAGTGAAACCCGGCGATCATGTGGTCTTTACGGTGCGTCGAGGCTGCACCAAATGTTTGCCTTGCCGCATGAATCGGTCGGATATGTGCCTGACCGGTGAGTATCAAGAACGTGGTATTTGGGGATTGGATGGTTATCAGACCGAATATGTTGTAGATAAAGAACAATATATCGTGCGTCTCCCGCCTGAACTGGCCTCAGTCGGCGTGTTGACTGAACCCCTCTCGGTTGCAGAAAAGGCAATCGACGAGGCCGTTCATCTGCAAACGACGCGGCTGCCGGACGCTGCCGCTCATCCTGACTGGTTGTATGGCCGCCGTTGCCTTGTAGCCGGGCTTGGTCCAATTGGGCTGTTGGCGGCAGTCGTATTGCGATTGCGTGGTGCGGAGGTTTTTGGGCTAGATATTGTGGATGAAGCCAGTACACGACCCCAATGGCTCATTCAGATCGGCGGATCTTATATCGATGGTCGTCAAGTCTCCCCTGAAAAGGTAGACCAGGCAATCGGGCCGATGGAACTTATCTTTGAAGCCACCGGAGTTGCGAGTCTGGCTTTCAATCTACTGGATGCACTTGCTCCCAATGGCGTTTATGTACTGACGGGGATTCCGGGTGGCGACCGTCCGCTGCAAATTTCAGGCGCAGAATTGATACGTCGTCTGGTGTTGAACAACCAGGTCATGGTAGGGAGCGTCAACGCCAGTCGCGATCACTTCCAAATGGCAGTGGATGACCTGGCGCAAGCGCGTCTGCGCTGGGGCGATCTGGTAGAGCGGCTGATTACGCATCGCTATCCTTATTCTGATCTGGCAACGGCATTGATGCAGCATCCTTCTGATGAAATTAAGACGGTGATTGAATGGACAACTCGATGAGCGCAAACGTTGACAAGGCGCCTGGTGCGCCCGGCATTCCACCCCGTTGGACGTCGAGCGCCAAAGTTGGGGTGGGCGCCGCGCTCACGCCGGCGAGCCGCATCTGGTTTACCCTCAGCCACGGCATTCTGAACGAAGTCTATTACCCGCGTGTGGATCAGGCGTGTATTCGCGATCTGGGGCTTATTGTTACAGATGGGCGCGCCTTTTTCTCGGAGGAAAAACGCCATACGCACTCTCAAATCGCATATCTTGCACCGGGTGCGCCTGCTTATCGGTTAATCAATACTTGTACGCAGGGACGCTATCGCATTGAAAAAGAAATTCTCGCCGATCCACGCCGGGACGTAGTATTGCAGCGAACGCATTTCACACCTTTGCAAGGTATGCTGCAGGATTATCATCTCTACGTATTGCTTGCCCCGCATCTGGGCAATCGTGGGGCGGATAACACTGCCTGGGTGGGTGATTACAAAGGTGTGCCAATGTTGTTTGCGCAGCGCGGGAACCTGGCGCTCGCGCTGGCTTGCTCCGCGCCATGGTTGAAACGCTCTGCGGGTTTTGTAGGCTTCTCGGATGGCTGGCAAGACCTGATGCATCATAAGCAGATGGCCTGGAGTTATTCACGCGCAGAGCACGGCAATGTTGCGCTCACTGGTGAAGTTGATTTACAGGCTACGAACGGCGAATGGATGTTGGCGTTAGGGTTTGGCGGAAACCCGGCGGAAGCAGGTCAGCGCGCTCTACAGAGTTTGCAAGATGACTTTGAAGCGACAAGAGTCGCATATATTCAGGATTGGCAGACATGGCAAGCTGCGCTGCTGCCCTTAGATGCGCATCCTTCGGTTGCGTCAGATTTGTACCGTGTCAGTGCGGCGATGCTGCGCACACATGAAGATGTGCGTTTCCCCGGCGGCATCATTGCGAGCCTTTCAATCCCTTGGGGATTTGCCAAAGGCGACGATGACCTGGGCGGTTATCACCTGGTTTGGCCGCGCGATCTGGTCGAAACGGCGGGTGGTTTGCTGGCAAGCGGCGCCAATGCAGATGTGTATCGCGTGCTTGCCTACCTGCAGGCCACTCAGGAGGTCGATGGTCACTGGCCGCAAAACATGTGGCTTGATGGCACGCCATACTGGAACGGAGTGCAGATGGATGAAACTGCATTCCCTATCTTACTTGTAGACCTGGCGCGACGTGAGGGTGTGCTAGACGCAGATGGCGTGAGACGTTTTTGGCCTATGGTTCGCCGCGCTGCAAGTTTCCTCGTCCGCAACGGCCCGGTGACGCAACAAGATCGATGGGAAGAAGACCCTGGATACTCCCCATTCACTCTTGCTGTTGAAATCGCGGCGCTGCTTGCTGCGGCTGATCTGGCCGAAGGGAATGGCGAGGCCACACTGGCCGCCTATCTGCGCGAGACTGCAGACGCCTGGAACGCAAATATCGAACGATGGGTGTATGTGACTGACACAGACCTTGCGAAACAGGTCGGCGTAGATGGCTATTATGTGCGTATTGCGCCGCCGGACGATGCCGAAGCTGCTTCGCCGAGCGCTGGATTCGTGCCGATCAAGAATCGCCCACCTGGTGAAAATAGTGCGCCAGCAATCCATCTTGTCAGCCCCGATGCGCTTGCTCTCGTGCGTTTTGGCCTGCGGGCGCCGAACGATCCACGCATCGTCAATACGGTCAAAGTGATTGATAGGTTGTTGAAGGCGGAGACGCCCGCCGGAACCGCCTGGCATCGGTACAATGACGATGGTTATGGTGAGCATGTGGATGGCGCGCCTTTCGATGGCGTCGGGATCGGTCGCGTCTGGCCTCTCTTAACCGGCGAACGTGCGCATTACGAATTGGCGGCAGGCCGTCGCGACGAGGCCGAGCGCTTGCTGCGGGCATTGGAGTCGTTTGCGAACGAAGGAAAGTTGATTCCAGAGCAGATTTGGGACGCCCCCGATGTGCCGGAACGCGAACTCTTTCGAGGGCGCCCTTCAGGTTCAGCGATGCCGTTGGTGTGGGCGCATGCCGAATATATTAAGCTATGCCGTTCCTTACACGATGATCGCGTCTTCGACATGCCGTCACAACCTGTCGCGCGTTATGTGACGAGCCGCCACGATGCGCCTTATGCAATCTGGCGCTTTAATCATAAGACGCGCATCGCCCCACCTGGCAAAACACTGCGCCTCGAAGTATTGGCGCCAGCCAGAGTCCACTGGAGCGTTGATAACTGGCATACAACGCATGACGCCGAAACGTGGGACACTGGGCTGGGTGTGTATGTCGTTGACCTGCCCACCGGTTCGCTGCCTGCTGGAACAACAGTGCTGTTCACCTTTTATTGGCTCAAGGCGGAGCGATGGGAAGGTGTGAACTTCGCAATCCACGTGGATTCTCAATCGGGAATGCATTGAACGATGTCAAAGAGAAGCAATTCCCAAACGGAACTTCAATTGCAATCGCAACAATAAACACTAGATCGGTAGTGTACGCTATGCCCATCGACACCCAGGCGGCGCCTGAAAACGCGTATTGGAGCGAATCGCTCGAAACGACCATCAAACGCCTTGAAACATCCGTACAGGGTTTACAGAGCGACGAAGCGGCCAGGCGTCTGGAGCGCATCGGGAAAAATTTACTTGATGCGCATGTCCAGATGACCCCGCTGCGGCTCTTTCTGGCGCAATTCAAAAGCCCCATCGTCCTCATCTTGCTATTTGCGACCGGAGTGTCGGCATTTGTCCAGGACTGGACAGATGCGCTCATCATTCTTGCGATCGTGCTTGGCAGTGCGGTTTTGAGCTTTGTACAAGAATTCAGCGCAACCGGCGCGGTTGCAAAGCTGACAGCACAGGTCAATATCAAAACCCGCGTGCTGCGCGATGGGCAAGCAGCGTCGATTCCGGTGGAGGACGTAGTGCCGGGCGACGTTGTTCTGCTTTCCGCTGGCGCACTCATCCCGGCGGATGGTGTGCTGATCGAGGCAAAGGATCTCTTTGTCAATCAGGCGGCTTTGACCGGCGAGACTTTTCCTGTCGAGAAGACCCCTGGCGTTGTCGCAGCCGGCGCTTCGTTGAGCCAACGCACCAATTGCGTTCTGATGGGGACAAGCGTGCGTAGCGGAAGTGGGAAGGCGCTCATTGTCCAGACAGGTGCGCGCACTGCGTATGGGCAGATCGCCAAACGGTTGACGTTGCGCCCCCCAGAAACAGAATTTGAGCGCGGCATCCGCAAGTTGGGCTATCTCCTGACCGAAGTAATGCTGGTGATGGTGGTGGCGATTTTTGCGCTCAACGTGTTCTTCCAAAAGCCGGTTTTGGACTCATTGCTGTTTTCCGTTGCACTGGCGGTCGGGCTGACGCCCCAATTGCTGCCAGCGGTGATCAATGTCACATTAGCCAAAGGGTCACAAAGGATGGCGCAGCGCGGCGTCATCGTGCGCAGGCTGGCTTCCATCGAGAACTTTGGCAGCATGGATGTGCTTTGCACCGATAAGACCGGCACCATTACGGCCGGCGTGGTGCGTCTGGACTACGCTTATGATGCGCAAGGCAACGATTCACCGGATGTGCGGCGCGCGGCCTGGCTGAATGCGCATTTCCAGTCGGGCATCGCCAATCCGCTCGACGAAGCAATCGTAGCCTCGGTGCAGGAAACCGTGGCCGACGCCGCCAAAATCGATGAAATCCCCTATGACTTCACGCGTAAACGGCTGAGCGTCGTCGTGGAGGAGCATGGACGCCGCACATTGATCTGCAAAGGCGCCCTGGAGAAGGTGCTGGAAGTCTGCACCCAGATCGCTGTTGGCGATGGGCAAACTGACCTGAGCGAACCACAGATGCAGGAGATCCATGCTCGCTACGCCGCCTGGAGCGCGCAAGGCTATCGTGTGCTGAGCATCGCACAGAAAGAGGTGACGCCGCAGAAGAGTTACACCAAAGACGATGAAAGCGCGCTGGTGCTGAGTGGCTTCTTGCTGTTCTTTGATCCACCCAAGCCGGGCGTCAAAGAAACATTGGCGCGGCTGAAAACGTTGGGCGTCAGCCTGAAGATCATCACCGGCGACAACAAGCTGGCTGCACGCCACACCGCCGAGGCGATCGGGCTTGTTGATCCTGTCATCCTCACCGGCGCAGAGATCGAGCAACTGCGCGACGAAGCTTTGTGGATCAGCGCTGAACGCACAGACATCTTCGCCGAAGTGGACCCCAACGAAAAGGAACGCATTATCCTGGCGCTGAAGAAATTGGGACATGTGGTCGGCTATATGGGCGACGGCATCAACGATGCGCCTTCCCTCCACAGCGCCGATGTGGGCGTTTCGGTTGAAAACGCCGTGGATGTCGCCCGCGAAGCCGCCGATTTCGTGCTGCTTCGGCAAGACCTGGATGTGTTGGCGGATGGCATCATCGAAGGGCGCAAGACATTCGCCAACACGCTCAAATACGTCTTCATGGCAGTCAGCGCAAATTTCGGCAATATGTTCAGCGTCGCCGGCGCCTCGCTCTTCTTGCCCTATCTCCCGCTTTTGCCAAAACAAATCCTGTTGATGAACTTTCTCACCGACTTCCCGGAGATGACCATTGCCGGCGACAATGTCGATGCGGTCTATGTCCAGAAGGCGCATCGCTGGGATGTCAATTTCATTCGCCGGTTTATGTTGATCTTCGGCCCTCTGAGTTCTGTGTTTGATTACGCCACCTTTGCCGTCTTGTTGTGGTGGTTGCAGCTGCCCGAAGCGGCTTTTCAGACCGGTTGGTTTTTGGAATCGGTGTTTTCCGCCGCCCTGGTCGTCTTCGTCGTGCGCACGCGTCTGCCCTTCCTGCGGAGCAGACCCAGCCGCGCGCTGCTGTTCGCTACATTCTTCACGCTGGCGGTTGCATTGGCGCTGCCATACTCGCCTATCGCTCCGGTTTTGGGTTTGACGCCCCTGCCGGCGCAGATTTTAGTCCTTTTGTCCGGCATCGTCGTTACGTATGTCATTGCAGCCGAGCTGCTCAAACACTGGTTTTATCAACATTTTCACGATAAGGATTGAGAGATGGCTCTAAGTCGACATATTGAACATCATTTCAACGCAACGGACACCGTGCGCGATATTGTCATCGGCATGTCCGATGGGCTGACCGTGCCTTTTGCACTGGCGGCGGGCATTTCGGGGGCTGTTGCCGCCACCAACATTGTGGTCACGGCAGGGTTGGCGGAAATCGCCGCCGGCGCCATTTCCATGGGGTTGGGTGGGTACCTGGCCGCCCGCACCGATCGGGAGCATTATGAAACCGAACGCCAACGCGAAGAGGATGAAACCTACCAGATGCCTGACGCCGAACGCGAAGAGGTGGCACAGATTCTGCGTGAATATGGATTGAGCGATGCAGAACTGCAGCCGGTGGTCAATACATTGAGCAACAATCGCAAACAGTGGGTGGATTTTATGATGCGCTTTGAGCTTGGGTTGGAAGAACCGGATCCCAGGCGTGCCACACGCAGCGCATTGACGATTGCATTTTCATACATTGCCGGTGGGTTCGTGCCGCTTTCTCCGTATATTTTGATATCTGATATACAAACAGCTTTGCTGGTTTCGATCGGCGTCACCTTGTTAGCGCTCTTTGTGTTTGGGTTTGTCAAAGGGCGCTTTACGGGAATTCATCCGTTTCGTAGTGCAGTGCAGACGATCCTGGTTGGCGGGCTGGCGGCGGCGGTTGCTTTTGCGCTGGCGCGTTTGATTGGGTGACTGTAGAGAAAGGCGCAACATCATGACGCAACCCACAGTTTCTGTCTCTGGCTTAAGCACCGCAGAGGCTGCGGCCCGCTTCAAACAATATGGTCCCAACGCAATTCCAGAAACCAAAACGCATCCGCTGCTCGCATTTCTGAAGTTCCTGTGGGGACCGATCCCCTGGCTGCTCGAAATTACGGTGATTTTGCAATTGCTGCTTGGTAAGAACGCCGAGGCGATCATCATTGCGCTGCTTATTCTTTTCAATGCTGCGTTCAGCGCGATCCAGGCGAAGCGCTCCTCAGACGCTTTGGCGTTGCTGCGACAACACCTCAAGTTGACGGCGCGTGTGCAGCGTGATGGAAACTGGATCGTCTTGCCTTCTGATCAGCTTGTGCCCGGCGACGTGATTCACATCCGCATGGGTGATCTGCTGCCCGCCGATGTGCAGCTGCTTGATGGCGATCTCTTGATCGATCAATCGGTCTTGACGGGGGAGGCGCTGCCGGTTGAGGTTGCGGGCGGCGGCAATGGCTACGCAGGCGCAGTGGTCAAACATGGCGAGGCCACCGCCACCGTGACCGCAACCGGCACACACACGCGCTTTGGGCGCACGGCGGAGCTGGTGCGCCAGGCGCATACAGCCAGCAATCTGGAAAAGGTGATCTTTTCCATCACCAGAGCTCTTGTGATCCTGGCGGCGTTGCTGGCAATCGGCATCATGGTGTACGCGCTGTTGCACCAAACGCCGTTGCTGCAAATCCTGCCCTTTGCCTTGATTCTGTTGGTGGCGGCGGTGCCTGCGGCATTGCCGGCAACCTTTGCGATCGCCACTGCTTTGGGCGCACAAGAGTTGTCGCACAAAGGCGTGTTGGTGACCAACCTGACCGCCATCGAAGAGGCGGCGGGCATGGATGTGTTGTGCAGCGACAAAACCGGCACCATTACGCAAAATCAGCTCGGTGTGGCGCAGCTGCGCCCTGATCAGACGCCCACCGAGGAGGCATTGCTCCAATTCGCAGCGATGGCTTGCGATCCATCGACGCAAGACCCCATCGATCTCGCCATCCTGAAACGGGCTGAAGAACGCAAGGTGCTGCCCGATTTCTCGCTGCGCACGCAATTTTTGCCCTTTGACCCAGAAACCAAGCGTTCGGAAGCCTATTTCAACCAAAACAACACGCTTCTGCATGTGGCGAAAGGTGCGCCGCACGCCATCGCCGCCATCTGTCAGGACGCGCCAGCCACCCTGGATGCAGAGGTCGACGCGCTGGCAGCGCAAGGCTATCGTGTGTTGGGCGTGGCGCATGGCGAAGGACAAACCTTGCAGTGGAGCGGCCTGGTCTCCTTGCAAGACCCGCCGCGCCCCGATTCGGCGGAACTGATCCGCCAGCTCCGCGATTGGGGCATCCGCATCGTGATGATCACTGGGGACGGGCTGCCAACCGCGCAGGCGGTGGCGCGTCAAGTTGGGCTTGGCGACCGCGCCTGCACGGCGCAGGCGTTGACAGCCTCCAATACGACTCTATCCGACTGCGACGTTTTTGCCGAAGTCCTTCCTGAACACAAATATGCGATTGTACAGACGCTTCAGAAACAGGGGCATATCGTCGGTATGACGGGTGATGGCGTCAATGACGCGCCAGCTTTGCATCAGGCGCAGGTTGGCGTGGCGGTTGCCAATGCTACAGATGTTGCCAAAGCAGCTGCCAGCCTGGTGCTCACAACACCCGGTCTGGAGAATATCCGCACCGCCGTCGAGGTGAGTCGCCAGATCTACCAGCGCATGTTGACCTACACGCTCAACAAAATTATCAAGACGATCTTGCTCGGCCTCTTTCTGAGCCTGGGCTTGTTGCTGACGGGGGAGATGGTGATCACCCCGCTGCTGGTGGTGCTCCTGATGTTTGCCAACGACTTTGCCACCATGTCGATCGCAACAGACCGCGTGCGTGCCTCCGACAAACCCAATCGCTGGCAAATTCCTGCGATGGTGATTCCGTCGTTGGCATTGGCGCTGCCGTTGCTGATGCTGGTCTTTGGCATCTATTGGTTTGGCCGCGATCTCTTGCATCTCTCTGTCGCCCAACAACAGACGCTCTCCTTTATCACGTTGGTGTTTGTCGGTCAGGGCGTCATTTACCTCATGCGCGAACAGGGACATTTTTGGGCTTCACGCCCCAGCAACTGGATGATGGTCATCTCTGCGCTTGTGCTGGTCATCGGCAGCCTGATGGCGCTCTTGGGCGTATTCATGCAGGCTATCCCGCTCGCGGCAGTGGCGACCGCCTTCCTGGGAGTCGGTGGTGCGTTGGTGTTGTTGGATTTTCTCAAAGTCTGGATATTTGGCCGGCTGCGTCTTCGCTGAGGGTTGCATAAACGCGAAGACCTGTGGGCATTTGCATCTGTGATGTTTCTCTCTTGAAGAGTGCGAGATTCAGTTGGATTTCAACACTTCGCATGATAAGATTATTTCGTAAGTATTCAGCTTGTCGTAATGCGATGAATGCACGAAAGACATGATAGTTGAATATTTACGTTTCGCTCACGTGTGTACTTTGGTGCATGAGAGGATGCTACGATGACTATCACAACCACATTTGCCACACGCAATGATCTTCCTCAAACTACCCGCGAAACCATCATCACGTTGCTAAATCAACATCTGGCTGACACCTTTGATCTGTATAGCCAGACGAAACAGGCGCATTGGAATGTTAAAGGAATGCATTTCATTCAATTGCACGAACTGTTCGACGCCCTGGCAGGAAGTGTGCTTGGGTATGTTGATGAGATTGCCGAACGCGCTACGGCGTTAGGCGGCTATGCCCAAGGGACGGCGCGTATGGCAGCGCATCACTCCCGGTTGGCAGATTTTCCCGAAACGGTCGTGGAGGGGAAGGAGGTAGTCGCTGTGCTTGCAGAACGTTATGCTCAGCTCGCTGCTTTTACACGCGAAGCAATCGAGACTGCGCTGAAATACGGCGACCAAGACACGGCTGACCTGATGATTGAGATGTCAAGAGGTCTGGATAAGCACCTCTGGTTCCTGGAAGCCCATTTACAGGGTTGATTCTCCTAAAGTGTCATAAGAACCGAGCTTCTGAACTCCGAGAAGCTCGGTTTTGCTTCTGACCAAGTTTTTGACATAATTTCTCGTAATCTTCTCAATAAACAGGGGCAATATACGCACACGACATATCGTGTCCATACACCCTAAAATTTGGAGAAGCTACTTTCTGCTCGCTTCAAATTGCTGATATCAAATGATGAAAACTCAGGCTGTTACGCGACGACAGGCATGGATTCTTGCCGCACGCCCCAAGACATTGCCTGCTGCGCTCTCCCCAGTGATCGTGGGGACAGCACTGGCTTTTGCCGACGGCAGGCTGGCCTGGCTGCCTGCGCTGGCTGCCGCTGTGGGTGCGCTGCTGCTGCAAATCCTGAGCAACTTTGCCAATGACTATTCCGACCACTTCCGCGGCGCCGATGCGCCGGATCGAATTGGCCCCACACGCGTGACGAGCGCCGGACTGATCACGCCAGCGGAGATGCGTAGCGGCATCATCGCCGTGATTGGGCTGTCGGCGCTGGTCGGTCTCTATCTGGTCTGGGTGGGCGGCTGGCCCATTCTGCTGGTCGGCGTGGCGGGGATTGTGGCGGCGCTGGCGTATACGGGCGGGCCGTTCCCCTTTGGCTATTACGGGTTAGGCGAGCTCTTCCTCTTTCTTTTTTTTGTCGTGGTCGCAGACTGCGGAACCTACTATGTGCCGGCGTTGACTGTGACCCCGTTGGTGGTGACGACGTCGTTTGCCGTCGTCGCCGCGGTGTCGGC
>DGFH01000109.1 GCA_002391565.1 Anaerolineales bacterium UBA3905 | reverse complement strand
GGGCTGGTCCATTCCGTGAGGGGTGGGGGCCACGCCCTGGAGACCCGGCTGCCGCGCCCCGTCATCGTGCTGACCCCCCCCGACGAGGAGATCGGCGGCGGCTCGTCGCGGGCGCTGATCGAGGCAGAGGCGCGGCGCTCCGCCTACGTGCTGGTGATGGAATCGCCGCTGCCTGGCGGCGTACTCAAGACGGCGCGCAAGGGCACGGGAACCTTCACGGTGGAGACCATCGGTCGCGCGGCTCATGCGGGCGTCGATCCGTACAAGGGCGTCAACGCCATCGCTGAGATGGCGCATCAGGTGCTGGCGATCCACGCGCTGGCGGATCGCGATGCCGGCACGACGTTGAGCGTCGGCGTGATTGAGGGCGGCACTGCCACCAACGTCGTGCCGGCGCGCGCGGTGGCGCAGGTCGACGTGCGCGCATGGACGCAGGCGGAAGCCGACCGCATCGCGCAGGCAATGGCGGCGCTGACGCCCGTACTGCCCAGCGCGCAGATCGTCGTGCGCGGCGGATGGAATCGTCCGCCGCTGGAACGCAGCGCCACCGGCGCGCTGTTCGAGCGCGTGCGCGACATCGGACGCAAGCTCGGCATGGAACTGGCGGAAGGCGGCACCGGGGGCGGCAGCGATGGCAACTTCACCGGCGCGCTCGGCGTCCCCACCCTCGACGGTCTCGGCGTCCCCGGCGATGGCGCCCACGCCGATCATGAACACATTCTTGTTGACGAGATTCCGGGGCGGGCCGCACTGCTGGTTGCGATGTGGCAAGCGTTGTAGGCGGAACGTTGAACCAACGACGCCCGGAAAGCACCCTGGACGACTTGCGGGCAAAAGAAGGAGAAACGGTCGGCGGCGTCGCCAGCCAGCGGTTTTGCACTGGCCGGCGACGCCGCCCTCATCTCTACTCTCTCAATCTCCTCATCGCTCGCTCTCATTTCCTCTGCATCGTCATATCCAACTCATACGGATCGCCGGCATCCGCCGGGATCATGTATGCGTCGGCGACGATTGCCTCGTAATTATCGTGCACCACGACGATGGCGTAGGCTTCGCCCGGCGTCACTTTGGCGTCGAGCTGATACGCGCCATTGCGCCCGCTCGTAGCTCGCGCGTAGATCATGCTTTCGTCGAAGTCAGCGTTCACCCACTGATCGACCGTCACGCCGGGGGTGAGGAACACTATCAGCGCACCGGAGATCGTGCGGCGGCTGTTGTCGATTTCGCGCACGACGCCGGTCACGTTGACCATCTGCACGCGGCTGCCGGCGCTTCCCTCCGCCACCGTGAACGCGCCGCGTTGGGCGCGACGGTCGCCGATATACAATTCCAGCGTGAATTCCCCGGCAGGCAGCCCATCCGGGTGCGTCAGACTGACCCAACTG
This sequence comes from Anaerolineales bacterium UBA3905, assembly GCA_002391565.1. GTDB lineage: Bacteria > Chloroflexota > Anaerolineae > Caldilineales > Caldilineaceae > Caldilinea. The sequence continues at coordinate 7,883 of DGFH01000109.1, read as the reverse complement.
GCAGTGATGTCGTCATCCTCCCAGACATTATCCTCCGCAAGCACCTCTTCGCCATCATAAAGCCAGCGTGTGCGCCAGGGCGTGCCTTTGCTCATATTGCTGACCGAGAAGGTGGCGTAGACGGTCTTGACATCTATGAAGGTGTTGCCTGCATTGATCGGCCGCGCGTCCTCGGTGACATCGGTGGCGAAGGTGATCGGGCCGAATGCTGCGCTGGCGGTGCTATTGCCCGCTGCGCCGACAGTTACAGCGCCGGTGTGAAGCAGCACGCCGTCTAGTCGCATCTCGACCGTATACAGACCGTCGGGCAACCCTTCGTCGCTGTAAAGATGCAACCAGGTTGTGCCGTTGGCGCCTTCCGACCAGGCGATGGCATCGGCGTAGGCGCGCTCGCCGTCGATCTTCCATTCGAAGGCAAAGGTCTGCCCGTTGCGAAAGCCGCTGTAATCGAAGCTGGCGTAGATGTCGGTGGCGCCGCTGGGGAAGGTAGTGAGCGGGCGCGTCACCTTACCCTGGCGGTTGACGGCGTCGCCGAACTCGACGCCAGAAATACTGGCGGTTGTTCGGCGCCCTACCGATGCAGCGCGACCACCTAACCCAGACTTCGCACCCTGTCCCAGGCTGGCGTTGTCGTAGAAGCGCAACGCAATGGCGCCCGGACGCACCAGGCTGATCTTACCGGCCACGTCGGAGCGAGAATAGCCTGCTGTCGGCACGCCCACGAAATTGCCCTCGCTGTCGATTGCCAACCCGCCCGAATTGCCCGGGTTAACCTCGGCGTCGGTCTTGATCCACTCAAATTCGCCATTGTTGTCCTCATCCAGGAAACCGGAAACGACTCCTTCAGTGTAGGTCACGGTGGCGCCGCCCAGCCCCGGATAGCCGATCACCGCCAGCCGGTCGCCGGGCAGCATACTTTCGCTGTCGCCGCGTGGCAGGGTCGTCAGGCCAAGGTTCGCTGGCAACGGTGCGCGCGAGTCGTCCAACAGCCCGGTGATCTGGAGGATTGCCAGGTCATATTGGGGGTCGTGGCTGATCATCTTAGCGGCGTAGCGCAGCACCGGCGCACCACGCAGGTCGTTGGGCATTACGCCAATCCCGGCAAAGCCATCGTCGTTGTACAGTTCGCCGGTGTCGGGGTCGCCCATGACATGAAAGTTGGTGAGAATTAACCCTTTGTCGGCGTCCATGATCGTGCCGCTGCCCGTGCCGTAGAGGTCGCCCGCATTGTCGGGCACCAGAATCAGCACAGTCGATTTAAGCGCCCGTTGCAGTGCGGTGCGATCGACCGCGCGGGCCTGTCCATCGTCGAAGGCGCCGCCCAGCACAAAGAGGGCAGCCGCCATCAGCGCCAAAAGACGCAGTGTTCGGTCGGGGTGCGCACGCCGGCGTCGGTGAAGCACGGTAGTGAGTCGGGAGCGAAGCATCAGTTGCCTCCTTCCAGGGTGGCGGCGCTGCTGCTGAAGCCGTCGGCGGATGTGGCGGCCGACGGCGATTTTGCGGGCCGCAGTCGCAGGCTGTTGGTGATGACGGCAAAATCACGTGCGTTGGCTTCCCAATCGACGGCGTCGGCGCGCAACGAGACCACGTAGAGCATGCCGCCCTTCACAAACAAGATATCTTGCGCTTCGACAACGACCGGCAGCCCGGTTACGCCAGCGTCACGCGTGGGGTCGGCGACAAAGCCATAAGTGGTGACCAGCGCCGGGATGCCGTTCAGCACCTCCATCTGCGCCGCCTCCATCTCTCGATAGCTGCTTAATTCGGTGGCCAGCTTTAGTCCGCGCTCAAAGCGCGCGCGTTCCAACGTCTCATCAGGATGGAGTGGGCGGCTTGTCACCTCAACGCGGCTATCGTAGGTGCTGGGGCTGCCGAGATTTACAGCAATCAAGCCTGCACCGTCATTACTCTGCAACACCCATCGCTCCGGGTGCGCAATGCGCAGACCACCCTCATGGATGCTCACCAGCCTGCTGGCGGTGTAAACCTGGTTGCGGATGCCCAGCGCCAGGAACAGGGCGAAGAGCACCGTAACGATCACAGCGATATCGTTGCGGAGTTGTTCACGCGGGCCAGGCGCTTCGTTGGTCGGGCTGGGCTTGATCAGGCGATCGATCCACATCGTCATGCTGCACCTCCCTCATCGACGGCGGCTTTGGCTTCCCAACTGTCGCCAGTGGCGGAAAGCTGCGCCACGCGCGCCGTCTCTTCGTTGGCGCGGCGCACCAGCCAGGCGACGGCGCCCATCATAACCAGCGTCAGGAAGATGCCCAGCAACAGGTCGCGCCAGAGCTCACCACCGAAACTGTTGGCGCCCGTGCGTTCGATCAAAAAGAAATAGAGGCCGGTCAATATCGCAGCAAGCAGTACACCGCCCGGCAAGTAAATGAGCGGCGTCTTTTCGAAGCGCACCTGCCCGATAAAGTAGCCAAGCATGCCGGCGCTGCTGGCGTAGCCCAGCGTATCGACCACCACGCGGATCGAGCCAATGTTGAGATCGACGCCGCCGTGCTGCCACACATAGACGAAGTTGCTGACGGTTGCCACGCCTAAACCGGCGGCGACGGCATAGATCACGCCGTCCAACCGTTCGTCAAATTCCGGGTTGTCGAAGACCACGACGCGCACGGCGCCGTAGATGATCGCCGCCGTCACCATGCCGACCACCAGGATATTGCCGAGCAGCTGTGACCACCAGTACGCGCCCAGCCAGCTCTGCGTATCGAAGATCACGCCAAAGATGGGCAGGTGCAATGCAGCAGCCAACAATAGCCCGGTGAGATAGACGCCGGCCACCAGACGCTTTGGCTCCGGTTCAGCGCGATCGAGACGGTAGAAAATCAGCAACCACAGCAGCGCTGGCGTCACTGCCATGATCAAGCCCAGGATGATCAGACCGGTTTCATTCAAGGCGGCGCCGATGCCAGCGAACAGGTTGAAGAGCGCCACGAAGATCAACAGCGCCGCCAATTCCAGCGTAATCGAGCGCAGAAAGCTGGGGCGCCGTGGCGGCGTCGCTGTGGCGGGCGGGCCGCTGTCAGGCATAATGCTTGCTTGCACGCTGCTCTCCTCTCAGGATGAATACAGGGCGGATGAAGGTGTTTTCGGCAATTTTGTTTGACACATCACAGGAATACGCAGTAAGATAGGATTTACCTCGCACTGCGCATGGTTGTCAATGAACGCAACCGCCGTTGCTTAGTTGTGAATAACATACGTTAGCATGTCCGTCAACTCGAAACCAACGCAGGCTTTGGTCTACACGCCTAAAGCGCTGCAACAACTCGTAGCTTATCTCCGGCGTCAGCCGCGTTTCGCCCTCGATACGGAAAGCGACAGCCTGTATAGCTATCACGGCAAAGTTTGCCTGATCCAGATTTCCGCACACGACGACGAGCACGCTGGCGGCGCGCCCGAGATTGCCGACTTTCTGGTCGATCCGTTGCGGCTTGCAGACCTGGCGCCACTGGGCGAATTGTTTGCCGATCCATCGATTGAGGTGGTGATGCACGCCGCCGACAATGACATGCTCATGCTCTATCGCAGCTATGGCTTCACCTTCGGTCGCGTCTTCGACACCCAGCTGGCGGCGCGTATTCTTGGCTGGAGCCAGGTCGGGTTGGCGGCGCTGCTGGAAAAACACTTCGGCATTGTCAGTAACAAGCGGATGCAGCGCACCGACTGGGGCAAACGCCCGCTGACGCCGCAACAGATCGCGTATGCGCAAATGGACACACACTATCTGTTGCCGCTGCGCGATCTGTTGGTGGCGGAGCTCCAGGCGCGCGCGCGTTGGGAAGAGGCGCAAGACGCGTTTGCCGCCCTGGTAGCCGCTGATCCTGCTGCCCGCACCCCAGAGGAACGCACCTTCTGGCAGATGAAATCTGTGCGCGACGCTCCGCGCGAGCAGCACGGCGTGCTGGAAGCGCTCTGGCTGTGGCGCGAAGAAGCCGCGCGCCTGGCCGATCGCCCTCCTTTCAAAGTAATCAACGACTCTGTGTTGATCGACCTGGTCAAGCTACAACCGGAAACGGAAGCTGCTTTGGAGCAGGTGCCAGGACTTTCGGATCTCCAAATCCGCCGCTATGGTGATGAACTGCTGCGCACCATCCGGCTGGGGCGGCTACGTCCTTTGCCGCCGCTCCCTAACGGCGAGGGCCGACCAGAGCAACAGCTGGACAAGCCCGCCCAACTCCGTTACGACGCACTCCGTCGTTGGCGCACCGAAACAGCCAGATCGCGCGGCGTCGACGCCGACATTGTTCTCCCCAATAGCACGTTGTTCGCCATTGCGCAAAGCAATGCCGCCTCTCTCGAAGAGTTGGCGCAGATCGCCGGACTCACCCCCTGGAAACTGAAACACTACGGCCCGGCAATTTTCGACATTCTTGCCCACACCGCCGTCATGCAGCCAGCTTGATCGGGGCTGCTGCCCAGAGTAGTTACTGGCGTGACAGGGCGCCTTCCCAAGTTCCGCTGCAACAATCGTGGGGTCGATTGGGGCTTGTAGGTCATCGCCTCTGGCGTGACATGGGCACTGGCGTGACAGGGCGCTGCCGGGAACCAATCCGGTCTCGGTGACGCTTACTAAAGATGCCAGTGCGCGGCTGCCTGCCTGCTGCACCGGCTTCAGCCTTCCGAGGAGGGAAGCCACCTATGTCAACCTTTCGATTTTCCCTGACAAAACTGAGTCTGCTGCTGGCGATGGCGCTGATCACCGCCTGTAACGACCGGCCTGCTAACCCACCCAACGCCGAGGCGACGATTGCGGCGTTGGCAACCACCAACGCCGTGCTGACGACGCAGGTCGCAGAGATGGCCGCTGCACTGGGCGCCCCAACCGCGTCGCCTGGCGTGGATGCTGCGCCTGCCAGCGCCGAGGTTATGGCGCCTGTCTCGCCGCTGCCCGCTGCTCAACCTGCGGCGCTGGGCGCAGCGGATGCACTGTTGCCGCGCCTCATCGCTCACCTGCCGCTGGCGCCCCCAGGGGCCACGCTCAACGACCTGCGCTATGACCCTGGCGCCAACCGCCTCTATGTTGCCGACACCGACGCCCAGGTGCATGTGGTGGACGCCGCCACCTATACAGTGCTGACGACGTTGCCAGGGTTGGGCAGCAATCTCGAACTCGACGCCCGCAACGATCGCCTCTATGTCTTCAACAGCTACGTGCAGGAAGGCGAGGCGCCAGCGATCCACGTGATCGACACGAACACGCTGGAGGAAGTTGGCGTGTTGCCTGGCGGCGCCATCGCCATTGACGCCGAACGCAACCGCCTGTTCGTGGGAGAACCCTACACCTACAGCAGCGATGACCTGGCGCCAGGTGTGCGCATCGTCGATGGCGCCACGCTTCAGGTGCTGGGTGAGATCGACCAGCCTGGCGCACCGGTCTACAACCCAGCGCGCAACGAAGTGCTGATCGTCGCCTACACCGTCTATACTGCCGACCCCGCAACGTTTCAGGTGACGGGCGATCTTTTCCCAGAGCTGACCGATCTGAACCAGATCGGCTTTCTCTGGTGCAACGGATGCCGTTGGGCGGAACGCGCCTGGGTGTCGCCCGACCTCGGCGTGATTGCGGTGGATATCCGCGCTCATTGCACCGGCAAGGGGTGTGGCATTGTAGATGCCCCCCGCTGGCTGGACGCCGCTACGTTGACGCCGATCGAGCCTGCCCTGGCGCCAGAAATGCAGGCCACCTGTGGCACTGGGGTTAACGCCGTCGGCGAGGTTGGGGGGCGCTTCTATCGCAGCCGCTTCTACAATCGCTACGTTGTCTTTTCCAACCTGCTCGTCAGCGATGCCGCTGGGGCGCCGGTCACGGTGCGCGATGGGCTAAGCATTGACTTCGTCAACGCTCGCACCGGTCAGGGCTATCTGCCCGACGGCGCCGTGCTCGACCTGGCGACGCTGACCCCAATCGGGCGTTGGCCCGCAGCGTGCGTGATGGGTTATGATGCTGCCCAGGGACGTCTCTTTGCCCGGCGCGAGGGCAATCTTTACGTGCTCGCCGAGCAAGGCAGCGCGCCGCCGGAGCCGGAAGCCCCCCGCCCCGAAGCATTGCCCGAAGCCTGGATCACCGGCGTCAAAGTGTCACCGCATTTTGCCGCCGACGCGACGCTGCTGGCGGAGATCGAGACGGGCGACCTCTACCGCTCCATCGATGGCGGCGTCACGTGGGCGAAACTGCGCGGCGGACTGCCCGATGATGACTATCAAACCCTCCACGCCTTTTTCTCGCCCAACTACGCCGCCGACCACACGATCTACGTCACCGGTTACCGTAGCGACTATTGGGGTTATGGCGTCTGGCGTTCGACCGATGACGGCGAGAGGTGGACGCCGCTGTGGAACAATTTGCTGCATCTGCGCGGGGAAGCGATTGCTTTTGCCGACGACTTTGCGCAGAGCCAGACGCTGGTGCTGAAGGCGCGTTTTCACGACGTGCTCACCGGCGTCAGCGGCGTCTCCTATCAACAGTCGACAGATGGCGGGCTGAGCTGGACGCTGGTCGTAACGGGTGGCTACAGCACAGCGGCGGGAGAAGTCCCGCTGCCGCCGGTGAGCGAGTTGTTGCCGGGCGCGACGCCGGTCGTTGCCCCCGTCATCGAACAGGACTATGCCACCAATCAGGTGCGACTCAGCATCGATGGCGGCGCCTGGCTCACCACGTCGATCACGACGACGCCGGGCGAGCTGTTGCTGGGCGTTTTCCCGGCGCCAGGCTATCCCGCCGACCCGACGCTCTATATCGCCGGCAACGCAGCGCTCTGGCGCTCCTCCGACGGCGGCGCGACCTGGGCGCTGTGGCAGGACGCCCGCTTTGCCGACCCCAACGACCTGGACAACAAAATCGGCACGCTGGCGGTTTCGCCCTTGTTGGCGGATGGCGGCTATCGGCTCTTTATCGGTACAAGGACAGGCGAGGTCATTCAGCTTGATCCGGCGACGCTGACCTGGACGCCGCTTGCCGCGCTGCCTGCTATTCCCGCCGTCGCTGTCCCTGTGGCGCTGCCATTGCCAACGCCAACGCCCGCAGCGACGGCGCCATTGACAGGTGAGCCGCCCGCCGGTTTCTATCGACCATCAGGCGACCTGGCGCTGCGTTGGGAGAGCGATATGCGTGTGCAGCAGGCGCTCGGCTGGGCGACCGCTCCCGAAGCGATCAGCAGCCCTGCCGCCATCCAACGCTTCGACAACGGCGTGATGATCTGGGTGCAGGCGACCGGGCGCATCTATGCCTTCCTGCATGATGGCCGCTGGTTTAGCTACGCCGACGCCTTCCGCGAGGGCGACGCTGAGTCCGATCCTGCTTTCAGCCCGCCAGCCGGGCGCGAGCAGCCGCTGCGCGGCTTTGGCAAAGTCTGGCGTGAGCACGCCGACCTGCGCGCTGCCATCGGCTGGGCGCTGGCGAAAGAGGAGCCAGCCACTGCCACCTACCTGCCCTTTGAGCATGGGGAAGTGATACGCGTGGGGGTGTTCCTGTATACGATGGTTGGGGATGAGGCAGGAAGCTGGGACTAGGCGATGAAGAGATTGGAGATGGGGCGTCATGCCTGCGGCGCCTGACACAATAAAAGGGATGACTGGCAGCGTCACCCTGCGCAACTCGCTCTGACTTTTATCTCAGCGGATGTCGATCTCCAATCTCTCTCCCTGGTAGGCTTTGTCCAGCACTTCGATCGTATGCCAGAGGGGTAGGGGATTGCCAAGCAATTCCAGGTGAGTTCTGATCTGATTTATGCAGCCAATGTTGCCGGTAACTACAGCAGCGGCGCCCGTGCTCAGGATGTTGCGCGCTTTGCGTTCACCAATGGCGTGCGCCAGTTCCGGCTGTTCCAGGTTGTACGTCCCCGCCGACCTGTCTCTTATACACATCT
>DGFH01000066.1 GCA_002391565.1 Anaerolineales bacterium UBA3905 | reverse complement strand
GCGTCCACCTTTTGCAGGTCATCGCCTCCGGCGTGACATCGTGAGCCACTGGAAGCGTCCGGCTGGAAGCCGAACCTACGATGACCGCATCTATAGCCCGTAGGTCATCGCCTCCGGCGTGACGGCGTGGCCGACCGGAAACGTCCGGCTAGAAGCCGAAGCTATGGTTACCGAATCTATTGGTTAAACTCCATAAATCGAAGGCTATGCGCCCTGGACATGAAATGCACCCACACATTGCGGGCGACTTGTAATCTTTCTGTTAGTCTTGTGATAGCGCCGCTACTGGGGATGAATCCTTTCCGGCGGTATGGTGTTACAGTTATGTAGGAATGCACAACGGTGCATCACATTGGCGAACGGCAGCGATCGCCCCGTTCGCCATCGACAGGGGGATGACTTGTGGATACACAACGCGACGCACAACTGGATGGCGACATGCAGCCCACGGCAACGGTGGAAGCGGCTGCCGCAACGCCTGAGCTGCACAAAAAATATCCTGATGACCAGCCGGTGACGACGCTCGATGCGCGCGATTTGCAGTCGCTCTTTCAGGCCGCCTATGAGTGGCTGGCGCATAACTACGAGCTGGTGAATCGGCTGAATGTCTTTCCGGTGCCCGACGGCGACACCGGCACCAACATGCTGCTGACGATCAAATCAGCGCTGGCGAATGTACGCGGTCAGCCCCATGCCACCGTCAGCGACGTGGCGGAAGCAGCTGCCGAAGGCGCCCATCACGGCTCGCGCGGCAATTCGGGCGTGATCCTGGGACAGATTCTGCAAGGTTTCAGCCAGGGATTGCGCGAAAAGGCCACGCTCAACACGCAAGACATGGCGCAAGCGCTACACGCAGCCACCGAATCGGCTTACGCCGCTGTGCCCGCACCGGTGGAAGGCACCATCCTCACCGTCTCCCGCGAGATCAGCCAGGCTGCCGAGTCTGCCGCACAGAAGACGCGCGACCTGCGCGAGTTTCTGGCGCACATTGTCGCAGCCGCCGACGCAGCCGTACATCGCACGCCGGAGTTGCTGCCGGTGCTGAAACAGGCAGGCGTCGTCGATTCAGGCGGCAAGGGGCTGTTCTTTGTGTTTGAGGGTATGTATCGCGCGCTCACAGGCCAACCGGTGAAAAGCGCTGACGACGCCGACGCCAGCCCTGTTGTTGAAATGCGCTTCGAACGGCGGGAACGCAAAGGTCAGCGCGCGCTCCCCCCTGTGCAATGGGGCTTTGACGTGCAGTTCCTGATCGAACAACCCAACAAGCCCGTCGCCACGATTGCCGCCGACATTGCCGCCATGGGCGATTGCCCACTGGTTGAAGGCGACGAACATCTGGTCAAGGTGCATGTGCATGTCTTCGATCCTGGCGTGGCGCTCTCTTATGGCGTGGCGACCGGCTTCATCACAGATGTCGTGGTCGAAAACATGGACGATATGGCGGCGACGATGGAGGAACGCACGGCTACGCCCACCACATCGATGGCGGCCTCTCCCACTAACGGTCATGACAAAGCGACGACGCAGGCAGCGCCGCCGCCCGCCGCTGACGCACCGCTGGACGACAGCACGATCGGCGTGATCGCGGTGACGCCCGGCCCCGGCTTCGCCGACATCTTCCGGCATCTGGGCGCGCATGGCGTGGTCGAAGGGGGGCAGAGCATGAATCCCAGCGTGGCCGAAATCGCCGAGGCCATACGCCGCCTGCCCATGCGCCGGGTGGTGATTCTGCCCAACAATAGCAATATCCTGATGGCGGCGCAACAGGCGGTTAAAATGGTGAGCAAGGGTGACCGCGCCCATCTCCTGACCGTAGTGCCAACACGAACCGTGCCGCAAGGCATCGCTGCACTCACCGCCTACGATCCATCGCTCAGCGAAGTTGACGCCCTGGCAAAGCAAATGAAAGCCCACATGGACGATGTCCAGACTGGCGAAGTGACGCAGGCTGTGCGTAGCGCCACCGTCGATGGCCTCCAGGTGCACCAGGGCGACATCATCGGCCTGCACAACGGGAAACTGGTTAGCCGTGGCGCCGGTGTGAACGAGGTGGCATTGGAGTTGCTTGAGACAATGGGGGCAGAAGCGCACGCGCTCATCACCATCTATTATGGCGATTTTGTCGCCGCAGCAGCGGCGCAGGATTTTGCCGAAACCGTGCGCCAAAGGTATCCTGAACAGGATATTGAATTGGCCTACGGCGGCCAGCCACACTACCATTACATTCTATCGGTCGAGTAATCCCGCGCACGTATGAGCAAAGTACGGATCATCACGGACAGCAACGCCTATCTGCCTCCCGAGACGGTTGAGAAATATGGGATCACGGTGATCCCGCACCGCGTCAAAGTCGGCGGCTCCTTCTTCGAGGAAGACGCCGACTTCAGCACTGCAGAACTCTTCGCCAAAGTGCACGAGGCGCAGCGCATGGGCATCTCCCGCCTGCCCGAAGTGCAGGCGCCCAACATCAACGCCTTTCTCGACATCTTTCACGCCGGCGGTGAAGGCGAGCAGATCGTCTGCATCCACACCAGCGGCGCGCTCAGCCCAATGTGGGCGACCGCGCGCAAAGCTGCCGAGATGCTGCGTGGGCGCTTCACGATCCGCGTCATCGATAGCCAGAGCGTTTCCTTTGGACTTGGCCTGCTCGTACAAATGGCGGCGCAGGCAGCTGAGGCCGGCGCCTCGGTCAATGAAGTGGCGCGCGTGGTCAATGGAGCGATCCCGCATCTCTATTTTGCCGGCTTCAGCGAAAGCCTGAACTACCTGGAACGCAGCGCTGCTCTCGGCGCCTCCCAGAGTCTGCTTGGCGCCATGTTGGGCATCAAGGCCATGTTAATGATGGAAGATGGCCGCCTGATGACGCAAGAAAAAGTGCAAACCCGTGAAGAAGTGGTTGAAAAGTTGACAGAGTTCGTCACCGAGTTTGCCTCAGTGCAGGAGCTTGGCGTCTTTGAGCACAACTACGACAGCCATCGCACCGAGCTGATCAACCGGCTGCGCGAGGCGTTGCCCAAGACTCCTATCCACGCCATTCCGTATCCACCCAGCCTGGCAGTTTATCTGGGGCCAAACACTATTGGTGTACTCGTCTACGAAGGGATGTACTGAGCAGTGGCAGCGGCGGTTCTCACCCGGCTTGAACGGATTCTCGACCTCGAAGAAAAACAGGGCTGGCGCAATCGCGGTGTGATCGGCGGGCTACAGGCCATGGCGGAGCGCTGGGCTAACGATGCGCGCAATGAGGGGCTGCCCGCAGCGCAGATCGCCACGCTGACTGGATTGATGAACGCGTACGGCGCGGCGGCGCAGGGTGAGCGCGCGGCGCTTGCCGCCGCCATCCGCCGTGCGGCTGCCGCAGATTTCACGACTGAGGTGCATCTTGCTGGGGAGCCGTCCGCTTCCGCCGGTGATCCAGCAGCTGGCGTCATCGAAGCCGAGGCAGCGGCGCCAGACAGCCTGCCGCTGCTTGCCATTCCAGAGGGCGACGCTGAGGAGAGCGTAGAAGATGCACCAGTGGAGGCACCCACACGCATGGTGAATCTGGCGCCGCCAGCGCCGGGTCTGGGCACAGTCTACACCTCGGAGGATGACGAAGAACTGATCATCCCACCGCCTGAGCCAACGCATAAGGCGCAGGCGCGTGTCGCCCGTCAACAACAAAAAGAGCGGCGCACCCCCGCTGACCTGGACGCAAAGGTGACAACCCTCAACGGCGTCGGCGCGGCGACGGCTGCGCAACTGGCGCGACTAGGCATCGTGCAGGTGCGCGATCTGTTGTGGCATCTCCCTTTCCGTCACGACGACTACAGCCAGATGCGCACCATTTCGCAATTGCAGCCCGGCGAACAGGCAACGATCATCGCCAATTTATGGGATGTGCGCGAGCGCAAGGTCGGCATCAATCGCACCATGGTGCAGGCGATCCTGGGCGACTCCACAGGCACCCTCCACGCCACCTGGTGGAACAAGTGGATCACCAAGCAGCTCAAGCCTGGCGCCACACTGCGCTTTAGCGGCAAGGTTGGCCTGTACATGGGGCAAAAGACGCTCGACAATCC
>DGFH01000293.1 GCA_002391565.1 Anaerolineales bacterium UBA3905 | reverse complement strand
ATCTCGCTGGTGGGGAACATCAACCCAGCATCGATGATCAACAGGCTATTGTCTGCTTCCAGCACGAGCATATTCTTACCGATTTCGCCCAGGCCGCCCAGAGGGATCACGCGCAGCAAGGGCGCAGCCTGGTCATCCAGGCTCTGCTTTTCTTTTGTCATACGAGTAAATATCTCCTTGATCAATCAATTCTTTGCCATATAGTGCGAAACAGGCGCGCCACACCGGCGTCCTGTGTGCGTCAAAACCAATTAGGCGACATAATCTGCGTCGCCAGGATGCGGTGCGCCAGCAGGAAGCGCTTCTCCGCGTGCAGCGGCGGCATTCGCACGCTCTGCGCGTTCGATCAGAGCAGGTAACTTTGCCATATCCTGGACAAAGGCGCTCTGCCAGGTCGGGTTGCGCAGCGCAGCTGCCGGGTGGAACATTGCCAGCGCAATCCGCCCGCGCCCAATATTGCGCACGCGACCATGAATCTGCGTGATCGCACCCTCGGGAAACCAGCGCCGCATACTGAAGCGCCCCAACGTCACAATGATGCGCGGGTTGATCAACTCAATCTGACGCGTCAGATAGCCGCTGCATGCCTCCAACTCGGTGGGCAGCGGGTCGCGATTCTGCGGTGGGCGGCACTTCACAACGTTAGTGATATAGACGGCGCGGCGCTCGATGCCAAACTGCGCCAGCGTAGCGGTCAGAAATTGGCCGCTGCGCCCAACAAATGGACGTCCCTGGCGATCTTCATCGAAACCCGGCCCCTCCCCGACAAACATCACAACGGCGTTGAGGTTGCCCTCGCCTGGCACTGCGCGCGTACGCGTCTGCGCCAACGGACAGCGTTGACACGCCAGGATTTCATCTTCCAGGCGGCGAATGCGCTGCAGGCGCAATTCGTCGCCTGGAAGTGCACCCGGCGGCAGCATTGCTTGCATCAAATCTCCCTATAATCCCATCACCTGCTCAACACATACTTCCCGTCAGCAACCAGGTTTTGCGCAGCAGCCATCCAGCGTTTATTCCCAGTAGCGCGCTATCATTATATTCCGATCATTATAACATCATCCTGATGTGCGACAGAACCACATGACCGGATTTTGTGGATGCATCACGTTTTTGAGGGGGTTGTCATCTCTAGACAAATGACGCAACCCATGCTATCATGGTACCGGTACCACAAAATTGACAATCAACCTATCCTGGGGGCGCCAAATCGTACAGCGCGTTGCGCTGGCGCTTGTGCGTCTGAATGCTCGCAAGGGGAGTTTGCCACGATGTCTCTTGTCTCAAATGTTGGTTGGTCGATCGCTGAAGATGGCGTCGACCCACAGCGCGTGCCTCAACGCCGTCTCTATACAGGCGCCATGATGCCGGCGATAGGTCTGGGCACCTTTGGTTCGGATCATGTGCCTGGGCAGGAGGTTGCCGAAGCCGTCAAGGGGGCGGCGGCGGTGGGTTATCGTCACTTTGACTGCGCCGCAGTCTACGGCAATGAACGTTTGATCGGCGCGGCGTTGCAAGAGGTCATGGCCGGCGGCGTCCGGCGAGAGGAGTTGTGGGTTACCTCCAAACTCTGGAATGACAAACATGCCGAGGCCGACGTGATCCCGGCGTTCATGCAGTCGCTGCATGACCTGCAGCTCGACTATCTTGACCTGTATTTGATTCACTGGCCCTTTCCTAACCACCACGCACCAGGGGTCGATGTGAACTCGCGCGACCACAACGCCAGACCTTACATCCATGCAGAGTACATGAAAACCTGGCGGCAACTGGAGTTGTTGGTTGACCGTGGCCTGGTGCGGCACATCGGCACCTCCAACATGACGATCCCGAAGTTGGAGTTGCTATTGCGCGATGCTCGCATCAAGCCGGCTGTCAACGAGATGGAGTTGCATCCGCACTTCCAACAGCCGGCGCTGTTCGACTTCGTGCGCCGGCACGGCATCGAACCGATTGGTTACAGCCCGATCGGCTCGCCCGGTCGTCCTGCGCGCGACCGCACACCGGACGACACAGTGGACATCGAGGACCCGGTCATCGTCGAAATCGCTGCGCGGCACGGCATCCACCCGGCGGTCGTCTGCATCAAATGGGCTGTGCAGCGCGGGCAGACGCCGATTCCTTTCTCAGTGAAGCGGCGCAACTATCTTGCCAACCTCCAGGGTGTGGTCAGCGACCCGCTCACCGACGACGAGATGAAAGCTATCGCAGGCATCGACAAAGGGTGCCGATTGATCAAAGGCCAGGTTTTCCTGTGGAAGGAGAATCAGGATTGGCGCGATCTCTGGGATGAGGATGGCGTAATCGTGCAGTGAAGGGGCCGCATATCAGGCGCTATTGCTCGCTGCTGCTCACGAAATCTGACGCCTGACGGGCGACAGTCAATACTACTCTCAAACACAAAGGACGACAAAACGATGAAAATGCGTGGCGTGCTGCTCCCTGGGGGGCGCAAAGTGGAAATCAAGGAGTTTGATGTGCCGGAGCCTGGACACGGTCAGGTGCTGGTCAAAATGAAGGCCTCGTCGATCTGTGGCAGCGATATCCGCGCCATCTATCGCGAGCACCTGGGGCATGGGCCGGAAGGCTATCAGGGCGTTATTGCTGGCCATGAACCATGCGGGCAGATCGTACAGACCGGCCCCGGCTGCAAGCGTTTTAAGGCAGGCGACCGCGTCATTCTCTACCACATCAGCGGCTGCGGCGTCTGCAACGACTGTCGCGAGGGCTACATGATCTCGTGCACCTCCGAACACCGCGCCGCCTACGGTTGGCAGCGCGATGGCGGCCATGCCGATTATCTGCTGGCCGAAGAAAACACCTGCATCGCCCTGCCTGATGAACTGAGTTACGTCGATGGCGCGTTGGTGGCGTGTGGCTTTGGCACCGTTTACGAGGCGCTCAATCGCGTCGGCGTCTCTGGTCAGGATCGCGTGCTGATCACGGGCATGGGGCCGGTGGGCATGGCGGCGGGGCTGGTGGCCAGGAAGATGGGCGCCACGCAGATCATCGGCGCTGATGTGGCCGCTTCTCGTCTTGACTTCAGCCTGAAAGTCGGCGCCATTGATCACGCCGTGCGCGCCGACGCACCCGATGCCCTCGACCAGATCAAGGCGCTGACGGGCGGGCTAGGCTGCGAAGTCTCTATCGATTGCTCCGGTTCGCCGCAGGGACGTCTGCTGGCGTTGCAAGGGACGCGGCGTTGGGGACGCTGCGCAATGGTCGGCGAGGGCAATCGCGTCGACTTCGATGTGAGCCAGACGATCATCCATAACCAGATCACCATCTACGGCTCCTGGGTGACCAGCCTGGGGCACATGGAAGACCTGGTCGAAAAACTGGTGGAGTGGCAGCTCAAGCCGGAAGTGATCGTCTCCCACCGCTTCACGCTCGATCAGGCCGATGAAGCCTACAAAGTCGCCGACGCCGGTCTTAGCGGCAAAGTTTGCATCGTGATGGATTGAGATGACGACCATTCGGGATGTGGCAAAACGCGCTGGCGTAGCGCCGATCACAGTGTCGCGCGTGTTGAATCGCTCTGGCTACGTCAGACCAGAGACGCGCCAGCGCGTCGAGCAGGCTGCTGCAGAACTACACTACGTCCCGAACATGCTGGCGCACAGCTTCCGTTCGCACCGCACCAACACACTGGCGCTGGTCGTCACCGACATTACCAATCCATTCTGGACAACGGTCGCGCGTGGCGTGGAAGACGTCGCCAGCATGGCGGGTTTCAGCGTCTTCTTTTGCAACACCGACGAAAACGAGACGAAGCAAGCACAATATATTGCCGCCTTGTTGCGGCGTCGCGTCGATGGTGTGTTGCTGGCGCCTGCAGCGAGCAGTGGCGCGGATGTGCACGCGCTGCAGCGCCAGAATGTAGGCGTCGTTGTATTGGATCGCCGTGTCGAAGGCGTTGCGGTGGACACGGTGCGTGGCGATTCAGTAGATGGCGCCTTTCAACTTGTGCGCCATCTGACCGATCTGGGCCACCGCCGGATTGCCTTGCTGGCTGGGCCGGCAGGACTTTCGGTTAGCCAGGAACGCGCTGCTGGCTATGAGCGGGCGTTGCGCGCCGCCGGGCTGCCACTCGATCCGTCGTTGATGCATTTCGGCGCCTTCACAGTGGCGAGCGGCCATGCCATGATGCGCGCTCTGCTGGCGCATCGCCCAACGGCGATCTTTGCGGCCAATAACTTTATTGCCGCTGGCGCGCTGACAGCGATGCGCGAAGCCGGGCTGCACACCCCTGAGGATATCTCGGTGGTGGTCTTCGATGATTTGCCCGATCCTTATGTGACAACGCCGGTGTTGACCGTGGTGGCCCAGCCTGCATATACACTGGGGAAGGCAGCAACTGAGCGGCTGCTGGAGCGACTCCGACAGCCAGAATTGCCAGTGCGTGATCTGGTGTTGCCGGTGCAGCTGCTCGTGCGCAGATCGACCGCTGCACCGGCGCCACAATGAGTTTACGCGCTGATGTGATCGTGCATTGACAGATGTTCTGTAATCGATTACAATAGGTCTAGCCATATTTCCATTCACATCTCGTCTAGCCGGCGTTATAGCGCTTTGCTGTGACCACTAGCAAATGTATAATTGGTGCGTCCGAAGAGTTCACAGTTAATCGGGAGTGTGCACATAGTCCCTTTGCTAAGATAGTGGCTATGTCAGGCTCTGAGAGCGCGCCAGTGTTCTTTTTGCGGTGAAGACTTCGCAAGGAGTCCGAAATAAATCCAAGTTTCAAGGGAGAGGTTCCATGAAAAACAGTCGAATTGTCATGTTGTTGGTGGGGCTACTGTTGATAGCAGCGATGGTCAGCGCCTGTGTCGCACCGACTGCGGCGCCAGCAGCGCCGGCTGGAGGCGGCGAAGCTGCGGCGACCGAAGCAGCGCCAGCCGAAGGCGAGGCGGCTGCCAAGCCGTACATCCCGGTCATTTCGAAGGGGTTCCAGCATCAGTTCTGGCAGGCTGTGAAGCTTGGTTCTGAGCGGGCGGCGGCCGACTACAACGTCGACATCACATTTGAAGGGCCGGCGACTGAAGCGGAAGTTGACAAGCAGATTGAGATGCTGACGGCGGCGCTGGCCAAGAACCCGGCGGCGATCTGCTTTGCGGCGTTGGACACCCAGGCGGCCATTCCGCTGTTGGAAGAGGCGCAGTCAAAGGGGATTCCGATCGTCGGCTTCGACTCTGGCGTGGATAGTGACATCCCGGTGGCGACAGCGGCGACG
>DGFH01000182.1:32447-42876 GCA_002391565.1 Anaerolineales bacterium UBA3905 | reverse complement strand
ACCTGGCAGTGGACGCGCGGCCACGCGGGCGATGAACTCAACGAACGCGCGGACGAACTGGCGAACAATGCAGCGCATTCGGCCACGCGCGACGATCCGCCCGACCTGGACGGGTAGCGCTTTCCGCTGGCGCTGCGAAGCCCCTGACACCTTACGAACAGGCGCCGAAACATCCATTAAATGACACATGCTTTTCCCCTGCTGTTGACATACGATATGCGCAGTCTGGTGGTCAACCAGGCCACGCTACATCGAGGTCAGCATCGCAATTGTCAGAGGAGGAAACAGCACAATGTGTCTACGGGATACGCGTTCTGGCGCATGGCGACTTGAATGTCGGCGCATCGCACAGCACAGATGGCGTCAGTTGCTCGGCGTGTGGGTGGGGGGATTGGTCGCACTTGCTTTGCTGCTGCCTGGCTCCCTCCGCGCCATGGATGCACCGCTTGTTCTCATCGTCGATACAGACCCCGGCGTTGACGATGCGCTTGCTCTGACCTGGTTGCTCAACCAACGTGAACGTCCCATCCAGTTCGCCGGCATCGTCTCGGTGTTTGGCAATAGTGCGGTGGAGAGCACGACCAGCAATGTTTTGACCGTGCTCGAAATGAACAACCGCACAGACATCCCGGTGATCCGCGGGGCTGCTGCGCCGCTTGCCCAGTCTGCCTCATTGACGGGGTGGTTCATTCACGGGCCCGATGGTCTGTGGGGTCTGGGCGCCCAACATCCCCATGACATTAGCTTGTTGCCCTCGGATTATGTGAGTTTCTACTGCGCTGCCGCCGTCGCCAATCCTGGAGCAACGGTTCTGGCGTTAGGGCCGTTGACCAATCTGGCGCACGTCGCCGCTGTCTGTCCGGATGCGCTGCGACAGCTGCGGGTGGTCGTCCTTGGCGGGGCTAAGGCAGGCGGCAACAAGAGCGCTGTGGCCGAATTTAACTTCTGGCAGGACCCAGAAGCGGTGCAACAGGTGCTGGATGCCGGAATTCGCCCTCAGGTGGCACCCCTGGACACCTTCAGCCAGGTTGCCGTGGATCAGAAGCTGGTGGAGAAGTTGCTGCGGCATGGCAATCGGGCTGTGCAAATGTTGGCCGGCCCCATCAATCAGTACGCCGCGGTCCAGCTTCAAGGTGGGGGGAAAATTTTATTCCCCGACCTGGTGGCTGCTGTCTATGGCGTAGATGCGGCAGTGGGCGTCAGTCAGTCAGCCTTGATCGCCGTGACGGCCACACCCGCTCCGCACCGCGGCCAATCGATCGTTGCCCTGTCGTTGCCGGAGCGGCTTGCTCTGATCGCCGATGATGCGGAGTTGAGTTCGCTGGCGTTGCAGGCATTTACAACGCCCGGCTTCGATCTGAATGCTGCTTTTGGCGCAATCCTGGCGCGCCGTCCCGACAATGCATGGTGGGTCACAGGCGTCGATGGCAAGGCGCTCCTGAACGCCGTGGAGCGTGGTTTGAGGGGGCGCTGAACAACGCGAAGGGAATGACCATGCAACTCTCCACGGAAGCACTATTTGCTGAACTCCGTCATTTGCTTACCGAACTCGACAGCGATGGAGGGCAGATTTCACCGTCGGTGTACGAGACGGCCCAAGTGTTGCGCTTTTGTCCTGAGGCTGGCGTTGCGCAGGAGACAATCCAGTGGTTGTTACAGCAGCAACGACCAGACGGCGGCTGGGGCGATCCCTCAGCGCCGCTCTATCGCACTGTCCCGACGATGGCGGCGCTTCTGGCGTTGCATGAGCGAGCGCCGCGCACGCCACGCGTGAACGCTGCCATTCACGCAGGTCTCGCTGCCTTGCGCGTGCAGGCCGATGCGTGGCGCGCCCCCTTGCCAGAGGACATCCCGGTAGCGGCGGAGTTGATCTTGCCCAATCTGTTGGCTGCCGCCTACAAGAACCGGTTGAGGTTGCCAACTGCCGTGTTTGCAGAGCTGCGTACGCTTGGTGAACGGCGACGGCGCCTGATCGCACATTTGCGGCCGACCGCAGGCACGCCGCCATTGCACGCCTGGGAAGCCTGGGGGCATCAACCAAAGCGCGGGGTGATCGATGGCTCTGGCGGCGTCGGGCACAGTCCGGCAGCTACGGCGTGGTGGCTGTACAAGGCACGGGCGCGCCGTCATCTGAAGTTGCAGCGTAGAAGAGCTCGCGCTTATCTGACTGCTGCCGCTTACGCAACTGGGGCAATGCAGCCAGGCGTCGTGCCGTCTCCCTGGCCCCTGCATCGCTTTGAGATGGTCTTTGTACTTCACAGCCTGTTGATGGCCGACCTGCTGCTTGACCCGCACCTTGTAGATGTCGTCATCCCTTTCACACAACTGCTGGCAGAGCTGATGGCGCGCGGCGGTATTGGCTTCAGCCAGTTTTTTGCTCCAGACGGCGATGACACGGCAGCCGCAGTGGCAATTCTGGCGACGCTAGGGGATCGCTCTCACGCACATGCCCTGGCGCCTTTTCAGGCGGCGGATCATTTCCGTGCTTTTCCATTCGAGCTACAGCATGCACCAACCGTCACCGCGCGCGGCGCCCATGCACTGGCGTTGTGTGGACAGCCAAGTGCGCCGTGGCTGCGCGCTCTGGCGGCCGCCCAACAGCCCGATGGACGGTGGGTTGGTGATAAATGGAATCGTTCCTGGCTCTATACGACCGCAGTCGTGCTCCATGCATTCGCCGATGTCGAGGAGTCGGCGCCAGTGGACAATGCCTTGCGCGCGTTGCAGGCTTATCAACATCAGGACGGGGGTTGGGGATCGGGCAGGAAATCGTCGATTCAGGAAACAGCCTACGCTGTACTGGGGCTGTCTCTTCAACGCAGGTCACGCGCCTGGAACCCTGCCCTGGAAACAGTCTGGCGACGCGCAAGCGATTACTTGTTGCGCCACTATCAACGCCCGGATCAGGCGCCGGCTCCGTTGTGGATCGACAAGGAGCTCTACACGCCGCGGCGGGTGGATCGCGCGTTCTTGCTAAGTGCGCTGATCGTCTCTTGCCAGTCGATTGCAGAGCCAGAAACGTGCGTTGCGCCAGGAAGGGTGAGGGTGTGAGATGGACAGTTCCTCCATGACTGCACCAACTCTTGCCGAGTTTCAGGCAGCGCCACACGCCGATGTCGCCCGGGTTGCACCGGCGTGTCTGGTCTATGCGGCCGCTGGGACGCGTCGCCAGGCAGCGCTTGCCGGGCTTCGCTCTGACAGCGAAGCATACGCCCGCTGGTCACGCGTCGAAATGATGCGCGCCTGTCAGATCATCTTCGAGCACGGCGTCCGCCATATCTTCACTATCCTGGCAACTCCGGGCCAGTTTCATGAGGTTGGCCGTTACCGCGAGCGATTGCTGGATTGGATCGCCTGGGGTGTAGCTGGACCGGAAGCCCTTGCTGATTATGTGCGGTTGGGTTGGCGAGCGCGACTTATCGGCGTCAATGAACTGGAAAGTCTGCGCAGCAGCGCTGAACGCCTCCTGGCGTTGCCAGCGCCGTCTGGCGCACCGACGCTTTGGTATTGGGTTGTCCCGGACAGCGATGCACCGTGGCGTTGGTTGCGTGATGCCATTACCCACACGAATGGTGCACGCGCTGCGGCAATCCATGCTCTGTATGGGGAAGTCTTGCCGCCGGCCAGCCTCTACCTGTCGTTTGGCAAGCCGATTGTAGCAGACTATCTGCTGCCGCCGTTGCTGTGCGAATGCATCCATTGCTACTGGACGCAACGCCCTGGCTATGCATTGACGCAGATGGAGCTGCGCACGATCTTGTATGATTACGCTTTCACACGTCCAACGTGGCAGGCAGATAAAAGTCAGCGGGGTGAGGCGGCGGTGGCCCAACGGGCGTATTGGGAGCAACCGCTGATTCTGGGGGTGGGCGCACGGCTTGGGCCTTTCTGGTATCCTGCAAATATGACGGGGGCGTCGGCATGCGTCCCTATAGCGCCAACGGCGGAGGTCGCATGACAATACGCGCCCTGATTTTCGACCGCGACGGTGTGCTCACAGATTTCGACGTGGAGGCAGCCACCAGATTTTTCCAACCGCTGCTGCCGTTCTCGGTCTGGGAACTTGCTCAGGAATGGCAGCGCTTTGGAGAGCGCCACGGGTTCCCAACCTCGCTTGCTGCTGAGCGAACCTTCTTCGCGGCGTTTTGGGATGAACTGGCGGCGCAACACCATCTTGCCGAGGAGGCGCGCCGTCGCTTGCACGCACTTGACTATACACAGTTCGTACGTGCATACCCGGATGCTGCACCTGCGCTGCGGCTTGCCCGCCAGGCAGGTTACCGCATCGGCGTCCTCTCTAATTTTTCGCTGGCGAGCCTGGATGCTTCGTTGGCAGCGGCAGGGCTAGACGATCTGGTGGATGCGACTTGTGCTGCGACAGTGATTGGCGCCGCCAAGCCAGATCGCGCCGCCTACGAGATTGCTGCCCTGGCGCTGAATGTTGCGCCGCATGAGTGCTACTTTTTCGACGACGAGTGGCTCTGTGTGGAGGGGGCAATGGTGAGTGGCATGCAAGCGTGGCTGGTGGATCGCCGTCGGCGCTGCCCGGCACAGATCACCAACGTCATCCCCGATCTGAGTGCCATCGCAGCTTTGCTTCACTCGCCTTCATGTCCTATCCGCTCAGTTGTCGCCCGCCAGGTTAACGAGTCATGTGTCACGAGTCACTTGTGACGCATGACTCGTGGCAATCTGAGCGGCCAATCTAAAGTGAATCTACTTTGAGACCAAGAGAATTCACTCTGCAAAGCTATGAATATCAAAGTAAACTCACTTTAGAAATCAGTAGTGTTGACGCCCATCTGCCGTTGCGCTCGCTCCAGGGCCTCTAGCAACTGTTGCGCCGGCGTTGGCTTCGCAATAAAGTCATCCATGCCGGCCGCGATGCACGCTGCACGGTCGACTTCCGTCACGGCTGCCGTCAATGCAATAATGTACGGTTGTTTGATCTCACCGCCCAGCGAGCGAATTGCCTGGGTGGCCTGCAGACCATCCATCTCTGGCATTTGAATATCCATCAGAACAATGTCATAGTCGCCTGAAGTGCGTATAGCGTTGACGGCTTCGACGCCGTTTACAACGACATCGGCGGAGTATCCGCCGCGTTCCAGGATGCGCACTATCACCTTCTGGTTGACCAGATTGTCCTCAACCACCAGAATGTTGACAGGTGCGCCTGCCGCGCGGACGTTTGCATCGTCGTTGCGAGTGGGAGACTCTGGCGTATGCACTGCAGTTGGCGTTGATGCGAATTCGAGCAACGCATTTCGCACAGCGTGTACAGTCACTGGCTTAGGCAGTAAGGTCGTCGCTGGCCGCAGCGCAAGCTCCTGACGCACGGTGCGTGCCTGGGGTGGTGCGAAGACGAACCAGGACGGCAGGATTCCAGACCGTTGTGGCAAGGCCGCAGCCAACCAGGAAAGCGCCGTGTAGTCAAGCAAGGCGATGTGTCGCGCGGGAAGGGTTGCCGCCACTTGCGCTGCTTCGCCGGCCGAGGTTGCGGTGTGGACTTGCATGCCCCACCGTGTCAGATGTTTCGCCAGCACCGAACAGAACGCCGCACTAGGGTGGGCGACCAACGCCACCAGACCAGGTGCGCCCGGCAAGGCGCCTGCGGCCGCAGGCGCCTCCAGGGCGCGCACCCTCACACGGCACCAGAACGTTGAGCCTGCACCAGGTTGACTCTCAACTGCGATGTCGCCCCCCATGACTTGCGCCAGACGTTTACTGATCGCCAACCCCAACCCGGCGCCGCCGAAACGGCGCGTGTGCGAAGTGTCAGCCTGAGCGAACTGCTCAAAAATGATTGCCTGCTTCTCAGGAGGAATGCCGATCCCGGTGTCGCGCACAGTGATGACCAGGGTCAGCTCATCACCTGCCAGGGGCTCTGCGGACAGGCTGATCTGAATTTCACCTTGTTCGGTGAATTTCACTGCATTCCCGACCAGGTTGAGCAGAATCTGACGCAGACGCTGTTCATCTGTCTCGATGAGGGATGGAACGCCTTCGTCCAGGTCACAGATCAATTCCAACCCCTTGCGGTTGATCTCCACACTCATCAGATCTACGATCTGCGCCAGCAGGCGCTGTGGCTCGCAGGGTCCTGCCCCCAGCACGAAGGAAGACGACTCGAGCTTGGAGAAATCGAGGATATCGCTGATGACGGTGAGCAAGGTCTCGCTGCTGTTGCGGATCGTGTGGACAAATTCCTGTTGCTCGCGGTTCAGCAGGGTTGTTTCCAATAAACTCGCCATGCCGATCACGGCGTTGAGCGGCGTCCGGATCTCATGACTCATGTTGGCTAGAAAGTCCGATTTTGCGCGCGCGGCCAGCTCAGCGCGTTCGCGCGCAAGTTTCAATTCTTGCTCGCTCTGCTTGCGCTGCGTGATGACGGAGATCGTCAACAAGATCTGTTCGGGTGCGCCGGCGGCGTTTTGCGTCAACACCGTCTCTCGACTATGCAGCCACTCCCAGCAACCATCAGCGCGCTGAAGCCGAAACTCAATCCCGTTGGGGGAAGCGTTGGTGGCAAGTTGCTGCCAATATGCTGTGACGCCAGGCAGATCGTCGGGATGGACTAAGGTCAGCAATGTGTCTAACGTGGTGAATTTCTCGACGGCGTGATCGAGCAGCATCTCCCGATTGACGTAAATCCATTGTTGGCTGGGCAAATCGAGAATGCAAATCAGGTCTGGCGATCGTTCAGCCAATCCCCGGAATCGTCGCTCATTTTGCTCCCGCTCAACAATCTCCCTCTGGAGTCTACGATTTGCTTCGTCCAGCTCAGCCGTTCGCTCCAACACGCGCACTTCAAGCTGCACCTTGATGGCTTGCAACTCAGCCTGGCTGCGCATCAGGTCGCGATTGAGCGCCGCAGCCTGGTCAGCGGTTTGCTGGGCTCGCGCCGCATTTTCATCTGCATCGTGCAGCGCCGAAAGCAGCAACGCTGCATTCAACGCCATTGCAATGAGCACGATGATCAAGGTGTCAAGCCCGGTTGTTGGGCTCAAGTTGACCTGCGCAGCGCCAAAGGTTTCCAGCAGGTATATGACGATAACCGTAGCGGCGCTGAGGCCGACAATATGATACGTTGCCCGCCTACCCAACAACAGCGCTGTCAGGGGCACCAACACGAAGAAGCCCGCCGTGTTGGGGGCGCGAATCGTCTTGAAGATGAAGAACGCCGGCAAAGCTGAGCCAGCATAAACAATGGCGATCAATCCCAGCGCGGCAAGGCGAACGCGTCCTGTGCGCGCCAAAAAGAAAAGGCCGGCGCACAACATCAATCCGATGAGGTCGAGAATGATGAGGGTGCGCGCACCTTCCGGCGAGGATGAACTAAAGGGGATGGAGAGCGCCATCAATGCCAGCGCCGCAATCACCAGCGCCAAAAAGAGATGGAGCCAATACGCAGTGCGGTTGGCGGCGCCTCGAACGCCCTGTTGGGGAGATGATAACTTGCGAATAAGACGTCTCATGACAAAGCAGGTTCTCGGCGCCGTGAAAAAAGCCATGCATCGACAGTCGCACCCCCAAATGGGTTCGATGCATCTTACCACAAAAAAACAGCATATTCTTCAGTGTGTTGACGTAGAACGAAGGGGGATTTTGTCAGATTAATCCTGCTTCGAATGTGAAGACAGCGCCGAGGCCGCCAGGGCAGGGAGCACGGTTGGGCCGCTCTGGCGCAGCCAGCGACCATGCGCGATGCCGAGGCGCCCACTGACCAGGTCTTTGGGACTCCAGACGCCGCCATAGCGCACGAAGCCTGCAATTTCCCAGGCGTACAGCATCAGCACGGCCAGCCAGGTCGGCAGCCAGAAGCCAACGAAGACAAAGGCGATGTAGTGCCTCACAGGGTGATTGTCATCGACGATGGCGGGTGAGAAGCCACTCACGCCGAACTGGCGCGGCGGTGCGCTCGCCATCTGGCGCAGAAAGCGCAACGGTGCGCCGATATCCTGCAGCCGGATGCCAGCGCACTCCTCGGCGATGTGCAGGATGAACCAAACAGAGCCAGCCCATCCCATCGGCGCCAGCCGTGCGTTTGCCTGGAGATAGTCGAGGAATTGGTCGAGACCGGAACGCGCTGAAGTCACGTGTGTCAAAGTGGAACGGCGCAAAGAGGCTTTGCCAACTACTGCGGCGTGTTTGGCGCCAAAAACAGCGACGACTTGCCACCCTGGCGGTATTTCTACCTACAGTGTTCCCGACGATATATTCCTGTCGATGCGTCGGGAGACGGCTAACAGGCATCCACTACGCCTGGCGCTCGTAGGCGCAAATAAGCCAGCGGTTGCGTGCCGCATGTTGCGTGCTGCGTGCTGCGTAACGAGACGGAACACGGAACACGCAACATGCGGCGTATTTACGCCCACGTGTACTAGTGTTCGCTGTGAGAAGCGGGCAGACGACTGAGCGCGCGCCAGCGATCGGCGGCGCCATGCCGGAATAGCGCCGGGTCAAAGTTGGCAAGAAACTCCCAGCCTTCCGCCGCCAACCCTTCCTGCAGGTCTTTGGTCAGGTCAAATTCCAGCGTCCGGCCATCCGTGCGCACCTCGAAGTGAATGAGGTTATCGTTGCCGTCATCTACGATTTCGACGATGCACGGGCGATCCGTCCCCATCGGTTTCTGGAAAAAAGCTGCTGAGCAGCGCGCACAAAATGAGAGCGCAGCATCGCAATAACCGCGATCCATGACGATCTTCATGAGCACCTCCTCAAAGACTGGGTGTTGACACAGCGGTGCATCTGGGAGATTTCCAGCCTGCACCATTAACTATACTCCAACACGCGCCAATCGTCACGAAATTTATCCAGCCTACAGTGCAATTCATGTTGGGGGCAGACGCGTGACTTCACCCCCAACATGAATTGGCCCCTGCCAACCTTCCGGGAAGGGGGCAAGGCATGTGCATCGACGAGAACGGTGCTGACCCGGCCGCGGAACGTCAGGCGTTTAGTGCCGGAAGTGGCGCGCGCCCGTGAAGCACATCACCAACCCTAAACGATCGACGGCGGCGATGACTTCTTCGTCTCGCACCGAACCGCCGGGCTGCACCACCGCTGTAATGCCGTGCTTGGCGGCGGCCTCGATGCCATCGGCGAAGGGAAAGAACGCATCGCTTGCCATGACTGCGCCCCGGCTGCGGTCGCCAGCCTTGTGCCCTGCCATCATCACCGAGTCGACGCGGCTCATCTGGCCGGCGCCGACGCCGACGGTGGCTTGATCTTTGACGTAGACGATGGCGTTGCTTTTCACATGCCGCGCCGCGCGCCAGGCAAACGCCAGGTCGAGCAACTGGTCAGGGGTGGGCTGGCGCTGGCTGACGACGCGCCAGGCGCTCACCTGCATATCCGCCTCGCTGCGATCCAGCTCCTGCACCAACACGCCGCCGACGATGCTGCGCAGACTGAGTGGTCGTGTCGAGGCGCCGCTGTGCGCCAGAATGCGGACGTTCTTCTTGCGCTGAAGCAATGCCAGCGCCTCCGGTTCATAGGCGGGCGCCGCAATGACCTCCAGAAACAGATCCGCCGCCTGTTGCGCAGTTGCCAGGTCAAGGGGGCGATTGACGGCCAGGATGCCGCCAAAGGCACTCACAGGGTCGGAAGCAAAGGCTTTCTGGTAAGCTTCGGCCAGTGTCTCAGCGCTTGCCAGCCCACAGGGATTGCCGTGCTTAATGATAGCAACCGTGGGTGCGGCAAAGTCCTGCGCCGCTGTCCAGGCGCCATCCAGATCGAGCCAGTTGTTGTAGCTCATCTCCTTGCCATGCAGCACCTCGAATGCGGGTTGCTCGCCGGCGTAGGCATATAGCCCACCCGCCTGATGCGGATTCTCACCGTAGCGATTGCGCTGGACGATCGTCAGGTCAAGATGCATTTCAGCAGGCAGCACCGAGGCGCTTTCGTCGGAGGCGGGGGCAGCTTCCTCTATCTGCTCGGCGAGATAGGCAGCGATGGCAGTATCGTACTCGGCGGTGTGACGAAATGCCTTGAGCGCCAGTTTACGTCGCAAATGCGCGCCGGTGCCGCCGCTTGCAAATGCTTCAGCCACCATCGGGTAATCATCCGGGTCACAGACGACGGTCACCGACTCGTGATTTTTTGCCGCCGCACGCAACAACGCCACACCGCCAATGTCGATCTCTTCGATGGCGGTTGCCACAGAAACGTTCGGTTGTGCAACCGTCTGCTGGAAGGGGTAGAGGTTAACGACCACCAGATCGATGGCGCTGATGTGGTGATGCGCCAGTTCTTCCTGGTGTTGAGGCGTGCGCCGCGCCAGGATGCCGCCGTGAATCGCCGGGTGCAGCGTCTTGACGCGCCCACCCAGAATTTCGGGGAAACCAGTGACATCCTCCACCTGCAGCACGGGGATCCCAGCGGCTTCCAATTTGCGCGCAGTGCCGCCGCTGGCGATCAACTCGCC
>DGFH01000182.1:29824-32246 GCA_002391565.1 Anaerolineales bacterium UBA3905 | reverse complement strand
GCAGTGCCGCCGCTGGCGATCAACTCGCCGCCCGCCGCTGCCAGTTGTGCGGCAAAGTGCTCTAGCCCGCGCTTGTCCGACACCGAAAGTAATGCCCGAAACGAGGCCATGGTATACGCTCCTTACTCAAACAATGTGCGCAAAAAAAAACAGGCAGCCGGACAGGAGATGTCCGGCTGCCCGACCCAGGCGAACGATTGACAGCAACTATAGCAGGCTTCCCCGGTGGTTTTCTCCACCTTGCGCCGGAACGCATCATCGCCAGTCAGCCCGCCACACAACTCAATTACTGCGAGTATAGGAGGGACATGCACGCCTGTCAAGCACAATCAAGGGGAAATGGCGATTCCTGAATTCGAGTTCAGGCGCCACCCTGTGGTATACTCAGGTGTGGCGCGTCGCACAGCGGACCCTGAGCGGGCGTCTGACAAATCCCGAGCGATAAGGAAAACGAAGGGGAGACCAATGAGTTACGATGGTCGCGTGTTCACTGTACAGCTTGGCAATGTGATGCGTAAGTTGCCGATCTTCGAAGTGGCGCCAGGCGTCAAAATAGCGATCTTCAACATGCTGGGAGACACCGAAGTCGTAGAGACGGCTGCCGCGATGCTGGCAGTGCGCCTGCCAACGGACGCTGAAGTGCTGGTCGTGCCCGAAGTCAAAGCCGTGCCGCTGGCGCACGCGCTATCGGTCGCCAGCGGGCTACCCTACGTTGTCGTGCGCAAGGTGCGCAAACCCTACATGGTGAATTGTCTTGAAACCGAAGTGCTTAGCATCACCACCGGTGCGCCACAGACGCTCTTCGTCGATGGCAAAGATGTGCATCTGGTGCGCAACCGGCGGGTCGTGCTGGTCGACGATGTGATCAGCACGGGCAGCACGATTCGTGGGCTGCGCCAGTTGATGGCGCTCGCCAACGCCAGCGTAGTGGGCGAGATGGCGGTCTTCACCGAGGGCGAGCCGGAAGATTGGGATGGCATCATCGCTTTGGGACATTTACCCATCTTCACGGACTGAGCAGGGTTTCCGAAAACCGCCGCCCATCTGGCGGTGCATAAAGGTGCAGAGAGTATGTCCACAATTCTTGACCGGGTCGCCAAAATCGCCGACCGTTACGACGAATTGACCCAATTGATGGCCGACCCGGCCGTCGCCGCAGATTTTACGCGCCTCAGCGAGATCGACCGGGAGCGCCAGGAGATCGAGGAACTGGCGCAGGTTTATCGGCGTTATGAGGTCGCAGCGACGCAACTCCAGGAAAACCAGGCACTGCTTGAAGAGGCGGATGCAGAGCTGCGCGAACTGGCCGAAGCCGAAATCGAGAGCCTGACCGCCGAGCTTGAAGCGCTGGACAAGCAGATGAAATCGCTGCTGCTGCCCAAAGACCCTCGCGACGATAAGAATGTCATTGTCGAAATCCGCGCTGGCACCGGCGGAGAGGAAGCCGGGCTGTTTGCCGCCGAACTTTATCGCATGTACGTGCGTTGGGCGGAGGCGCATCGCTACAAGGTGGAGGAGCTGAGCCTGAGCGACACCGGGCTGGGTGGCATCAAGGAAGTAGTCTTTGCCATCAAAGGCAAAGGCGCGTATAGCAAGCTGAAGTACGAATCGGGTGTGCATCGGGTGCAACGCGTGCCGGTGACCGAGAGCGCCGGACGCATTCACACCAGCGCCGCCACCGTCGCCGTGCTGCCCGAAGCCGACGAGATCGACGTCGTCGTCAACGACAACGACATCCGCATCGACATCTTTCGCAGCAGTGGCCCCGGTGGGCAAAGCGTCAACACGACCGATTCCGCCGTGCGGCTGACGCACCTGCCGACGGGCATTGTGATCTCGTGTCAGGATGAGAAAAGCCAGCTGCAGAACAAGCTCAAGGCGATGCGCATTTTGCGGTCGCGGCTCTATGAAATCGAAGAACAAAAACGCGCCGAAGCATTGGGCGCCGCGCGACGCAGCCAGATCGGCTCCGGCGACCGCAGCGAGAAAATTCGCACCTACAACTTCCCACAGAGTCGCGTCACCGATCACCGCATCGGCCTGACGGTCTACCAGCTTGATAATGTGTTGAACGGTGCGCTCGATGAATTCATCGAAGAGCTGGCGGCTCATGATCAGGCGCAGCGGCTGGAGGCTATGAGCGCCGAGCTGGCGTAGGGAATGGCGCAGCCGGGCGTGAGGCAAGCGTCATGTTGCAGTGCCGCTGCGGTCTTGCGTGCGCCTTCGGAGGGTCAGCATAAAGTCAGTTGCTGCGCTGCCGGATTCTGCTACAATCAGATATGTGCCATATGACTCAAGATGCGGTGCGCGTCTTGAGACTGCCCAAACATAGTGCAACGATGCAACGTTTCACCAATTCCCAGGAGGAGACATTTGGCGATCTTACAATTGGATGTTCGACCATGGAAGGGCGAACGCCGGA
>DGFH01000182.1:24799-29659 GCA_002391565.1 Anaerolineales bacterium UBA3905 | reverse complement strand
CGGCCCGAATGTAGACCTGCCGCGCCACGACGCACGCCTCGACGCCCATCGCAACGGAAATCCACCGGCGGCAAGCGATGATCCGCCAATCTGGCAGCAAGTCGTTTGGAAGCTCTCGCGTGACACCGAAGTTGGTCCGGCTATCAATGCTGCTACACAACGGCTAGAGGAAGCGCACATCACGACCGCACGCCTCGACGCTCAGGTGCTGTTGGCGCACGTGCTTGGCGTTGATCGTAGCTGGCTCTTTGCCCATTACGAACACGTGCTCACAGAAGAGCAGGCCGATCAATTTATGGATCTGGTCGTGCGGCGCGTGGCGCACGAACCTGTTGCCTATCTCGTCAATCACAAAGAGTTCTACGGCATCGACCTGTACGTCGATCCGCACGTGCTGATCCCGCGGCCCGAAACCGAAATGCTCGTCGATCAGGTGTTGGCCGAAATCGCCATCCGTCACGGTCAGCGGCTGATCATAGCGGATGTGGGCACAGGGAGCGGCGCCATTGCCCTGGCGGTGGCGGCCAACGCCCCCAACACCCACATCTATGCGCTTGACATTAGCGCCAATGCCCTGGCGGTGGCGCAACGCAACGTCGCCCGCTACGCAATGGGTGAACAGATCACATTGGTGCGCAGCGATTTATTGGCGAAGTTGCCCATGCGCGCCGACATCGTCGTTGCCAATCTGCCCTATGTCACCAATGACGATTATGTCATGCTCGAACCGGATGTGCACAACTACGAACCGAAGGGAGCATTGGTAGGAGGCCCGCTCGGTCTCGATCTGATCACCCGGTTGCTGCGCCAGTTGCCCAGGCATGTGACGCCGGATGCGTTTGTCGCCCTGGAGATTGGCTACAACCAGGGCGCGGCAGTGATCGGATTGGTGGAAACGCTCCTGCCCCAGGCCACGCAGGTGGAACTGCACCGCGACTATCAAGGACATGATCGTGTGGTCACTTTTCAACTATAACCACACCCACATCAGGCTGATTCCATGCGCCCATTCGACCTTGTGATCCTCGACCTTGACGGCACCATCATCAACGCCTACCAGCGCCTGCCGATCAGCCAGGCAGTGCACGACACCATCGCTGCAGTGCAGGCGTCCGGCGTCATCGTCACCATCGGCACCGGACGCACGCTGGACTACATTCGGCACAGCCTGCATGGCAACCTGGCATTGACGCATCCTGTCCTCACCACTCAGGGCGCCGTGATCGGCGATCCGGTGACAGGCCATGTGCTGGCGGAAGTTGCACTTCCACTCGATGAGGCGCGCAACATTGCGACCTTCGTCGATGAACATCGTTACCCGACGGCCTTCTACTTCAACGACGCCGACGGGCGCACGCAGGTTTTCCGCAACTCGCTGGGCGCCACACCCTCTGAAGAGGCGCTCCTCCAGCACCTTCTCGGCGTTCCCGGCGTCCAGGTCGAGACGTTTTCACCGCTGCTGGCAGCGCCCAATGCCCACCCGCCGGTCAAGGTGATCGCCTTCAATCATGGCATCCCAGGCGACATCGATCTGTTGCCCGAATATCAAAGGCGCTTCCCAGGTCTCAGCATCACCCGCACCCACGAATGGCTGGTCGAGGCGACTGCCGCCGGCGTCGACAAAGGCAGCGGTCTGCGCCGACTTTGCGCTCTGCTCGGCATCGACCTGCGCCGCGTGATGGCGATCGGCGACAGCGACAACGACATCCCGATGCTGGAAGCCGCCGGCCTGGGCGTGGCGATGGGCAACGCCGGCGACCATGTCAAAGCCGTGGCCGACTGGATCGCGCCGACCATCGACGAAGAGGGTGCAGCGGTGGCGATGCGACACTGGATTCTGGACGCATAAGCGATGGCAACCGTGCGCGCAACCCTTCTCCTCGTCTGGCTGGCGCTCGTGCTGGCGGCGTGTCGGCCAATTCCAACACCGGTGACGACGACCGGCGCACCCGGCGTGGGCGACCCGATCTTCCCCTTGCTTGGCAACGGTGGCTACGATGTCCAACACTACACGCTGGACCTGACAGTAGACGCAGCGCGTAACCTGCTCAAGGGGACGGCGGCAGTGCGCGCCGTTGCGACGCAACCGCTGGCGGCCTTCAACCTCGATCTGAGCGGTCTGGAAGTCAGCGCCGTGACCATCGACGACACGCCGGCGCTCTTTGCCCGCAACGGACACGAATTGACCATCACGCCCGCTGTCCCTATCGCCGCCGATGCAATCTTCACGGCAACAATTGCTTATGCCGGTGAACCGACGCCGCTCAGCGACCCCGATCTGGCGTTCATCGACCAGGGTTGGAATCACCAAGACGAGACTATCTTTGTCGTGAGCGAGCCGGGCGGCGCCATGACCTGGTATCCGGTCAACAATCATCCTACGGACAAGGCGACTTACACGCTGCGCATCACTGTAGACGAACCGAATGTCGTTGCCGCCAATGGCGTGCTGGCCGAGGAGATCGACCTGGGCGAACAGCGCACCTACGTCTGGGAGATGGCGCAGCCGATGGCGAGCTATCTGACGACGCTGGTGATCGGCGACTTCGTGCGCGTCGAGGAGCCGGGGCCAGACGGCGTGCTGATCCGCCACTACTTCCCGCCCGCCGAGGCTGAGACGCTCAGCGAAGTCTTTGCCAATACGGATGAGATGGTGGCTTTCTACGGTGACCTGATCGCGCCGTACCCCTTTGAGGAATACGGCATTGTGATGCTACCCTTCCCACTCGGCTTTGCCCTGGAAACGCAAACGCTCTCCGTCTTTGGCCCCGAAATGGCGATGGAGGGCGTCAATGCCCACGAACTGGCGCACCAATGGTTTGGCAACACCGTGACGCTCGCCGCCTGGGATCAAACCTGGCTCAACGAGGGCTTCGCCACCTATCTGCAGCGGCTGTGGATGGAAGACAAACTGGGCAGCGACTTCATGGACGGTGGGATGCGTCAGTACTACGCGTGGCTAAAGGCGTTCCAGGTGGAACCACCGGGCAGTGTGACGGAGGCGGACCTTTTCTCAGAAGCAGTCTATGAACGCGGCGCCTGGGTGCTCCATGCGCTGCGGCTCAAGATCGGCGACGAGCTGTTTCGGGAATTTCTGCGCACCTACTACGCGCGCTACAAAGATGGTGTTGTCACCACGGCGGACTTCATCGCCACTGCCAGCGAGGTGAGCGGCCAGGATTTGACCGAGTTTCTCAACGCCTGGCTCTACGCCGAAGAGATGCCGCCGATCCCTGAATAGAGCAGAATCAAAACGGGCGACGCCCTGCTGAAGATTTGCCTCTTGTCAGCAAGGCGTCGCACCAACATTGGCAGAGGCTTACTTCGCTGCTGCCAATGCCTGATCCAGATCCCAAAGAATATCTTCAATATCTTCCAACCCAACGCTCAGGCGGATGAAATCTGGGGAGACGCCGGCGGTCGCCATCTCTTCAGGGGTGAGCTGGCTGTGCGTCGTCGTCGCCGGGTGGATCGCCAGACTCTTGGCATCGCCGACGTTGGCAAGGTGGCTGAAGAGCTTAAGGTTGTCGATGAACTTCTGTCCAGCGGCCACACCGCCCTCGATGCCAAAGCCCAGGATGGCGCCAACGCCTTTGGGCAGATATTTCTTGGCGAGTTCGTGATCTGGGTGGCTCTTGAGGCCAGGGTAAGAGACCCACTTGACGGACTTGTGCCCTTCCAGGAACTCGGCGACGGCCTGGGCATTGCGGCAATGGCGTTCCATGCGCAGGCTCAGCGTTTCGATGCCCGTCAGCGTGTTCCAGCTATTGAAGGGCGCCTGCGATGCGCCGATGTCGCGCAGGATTTGCACGCGCGCCTTGATCGCGAAGGGCGGCAGACCAACGCCGACAAGATCGGCATATTTCAGGCCATGATAGCTTGGGTCAGGCGTAGTGAAGTTGTCGAAGCGGCCACTCGTCCAGTCGAAGTTGCCACCGTCCACGATGGCCCCGCCAATCGCCTGTCCATGCCCGGCCAGGAACTTGGTCGTGCTGTGGGTGATAACGTTGGCGCCATACTCAAAGGGGCGGCAGAGATAGGGCGTAGCAAACGTGTTATCGATCATCAGCGGGATATTGTATGCCTTGCCGATCGCCGCCACCTCCTCGAAAGGAAAAACCTTGATGTCCGGGTTGCCCAACGTCTCGCCGTAGAGAATCTTGGTGTTGGGGCGGATCGCCTTCTCGAAGTTGCTGGGATCGCTGGGATCGACGAAGGTGACATCGATGCCAATGCGCGGGAAAGTATAGTTGAACTGGTTGTAGGTGCCGCCGTAGAGCCGGCTGCTCGACACGATGTGGTCGCCAGCGCCGCACAAAGTCAGGATCGCCATCGTCTGCGCCGCATGGCCGGAACTGGCCGCCAGCGCCGCCACACCGCCTTCCAGGCTGGCCAGGCGCTGCTCCAACACGTCGGTCGTGGGGTTCATGATGCGCGTGTAGATATTGCCCAATTCCTTCAAAGCGAAAAGGTTGGCGGCGTGCTCTGTGTTACGGAACTGGTAACTCGTCGTCTGGTAGATCGGCACCGCGCGGCTGCCCGTCGTCGGGTCGGGCGTCTGGCCGGCGTGTAACTGGCGGGTGTTGAAGCCAAATTGTCGTTCGCTGGTCATGAGTCGCTCTTTCCTGTGTACTTTACTTTTAACAATAAAAAACCTCTCGCCTGGTCAGTGAGAGGTCGTATGCGTACCGCTTGTCCGCCCTGTTTCCCGGGCAACAAAAATCCCCAACGAGTGGGGATGAGCAGGAGCGCACGCAGCTTCCTCTCATCTTCCAGAACACGTCTGCCGGATTTGGCACCCTAATTGATAGTTCGCAACATTGCAAACCACGCATCGGGTTGCCGAGGTTTCACAGGGCC
>DGFH01000182.1:7714-24636 GCA_002391565.1 Anaerolineales bacterium UBA3905 | reverse complement strand
GGCCGGTCCCTCCACCTCTCTGGATAAGAGTGTTGCTATTCAGTTGTGGGGCGGAAGAATAACAGGGCGGATTGGATTTGTCAAATAATAATGAGAGAAATGGCGAGGAGGGATGGAGTCGAGATTGGAGATTGAGAGATTGGAGATTGGGGGACTGGAGATTGGAAGGCGAAGATCATCTCTGCATCTCCTCTCCATATCCTCGCCGTCTCCAATCTTTCGTTTCTACCTTTCCCGCTGTCGCGGGTCTAGCACCTGGTCGGCGTGCATCCAGATCAGGCGGGCGTAGCGGAAGATCAGCGGCGTCAGCAGCGCCGTTTCAGCGATGATGATCAGGGAAAAGAGCAAAATCGAAACATCCATCCACGCCAGCAGCACAGCCGTCGGCACCAGAATCAAAAAGCCGGCGGCGTAGCCAATGAACATCGAATTCAGAAAATAGCCGGTCTCGCGCTCAAACTTGACGCCGCAGACAGGACAATGTGTCTGCATTCCAAAGAGTGTGGTGAAGACCTGCCCACACAGACAGACAGGGCAGCGTTGGCGCAGCAAGGCAATGAGGCGTTTCATGTCTGCATTGTATCACGTCATGCACACAACGAGACTACAGTTGCGCGACGGGAATATCTTCCTGTGGGCAGCATAAATCCTTGTTGCAGGTGATCGCCATCCCCGTGCAGTAGCCCTCTGCGCAGGTTTACTTCACAGATAACTTTGGGGTAGAATAATAGCGCCACCATTTCTGACAATACGCGCGACGGAGCCACCTCTATGGCAAAGACCTTCTACACCGAACGCGATATCGAAGACCTGCATGCGCGCGGGGTGACGAGCATCGAAGTGCACGACGACGTTGTGCTCACCGATCTGGCGCGTGAACGTGCGCTCAAGCTAGGTATGCGATTAGAGCGGGTTAAACCCCATACGCACCCGGCGGACGCGCCCCAGGAGGCGCTAATCCACCGCGTCAAAGCAGCGGTATTGGCTCAACTGGGTGGACGCTGGGTCGATCCGGCGTTGTTAGATGCAGTCGTGCGTCGCGTCGTGAAGGAAGTGGGCTACTGAGCTGCGCAGAATGCAACCTCAATGAAGGTCGTGCAACTCCCAATCGTCACATCTCACAATCTTTTAATCCCCACTCTCTCCCTCCGGCGTCGGCGCCAGCGTTCCCGGTCCCACCAGATAGACGGCCCGCCACGGCTGGTAAAGGCTCTTGAGCGTGTCGGTGCGGGTCGTGCCGTTCTCCACGATGGTGCGCGTCACCGTCACCGACATCCCTTCCTTCTCCCACTCGACCTGCTTGATCTGGCCGGTCGCCAGACTCTCGTCCACCGTGTAGATTGGCGCCTCGGGCTTGACAACGTCGGTGATCTCCGGCTTGCTGACCGTTACTGTGCGATCCGGACGCGTGCCATAGAAATTGAAGGTGATGACGCCATTGACGCTGTCCACCACCGGGTCGATCAGGAGGTAGGCCTCGGTGTCATTGCGGAAGCGAAAATCCACCGTTGGCGTGAAGATGGTTGCATCCATGCCCGGCTCGCCATACCAATCCACCACATAGCCATGATTGTAACGTTCCACTAGCGGAAAGCCACCCTCATACGCAGCGCGGAAGACCGTCGTGCTCACCTGACAGACGCCGCCGCCCACACCCACCGCCGTGCGGTCGCCCCAGATCACCAGCGAATCCTCGAACCCATTGGCAGAACTCACATCGCGCACAATCTCATTGAAGCTGAAAATGCCGCCGGGCGGAATGACCACCCCTTCGAATTGCTCGGCGGCTACCTCAACATTGCGCACGCGACTGGCGCTGCTGCCGGCAAAATAAGTCGTACCGCTGGCAACCAGTTCGCGAATGCCCATCTCGGCGATCCGGTTCATGTCCACTGCTGGCGGCACGCTGTTGACGGCTAACTGCACCTCGGCTGCGCCCGTGGCAACCGCCGCCTGGATCGCCGCCAGGCTGGCCTCGACATCCAGCGCACGCCCGGCAAAACTCGGCGTCAGCACGGTGACGGCGCCGGTGTCGGGGTTGAAGCGGAGCCGGGCGTCGCGCGGGCGTTGGTCGATCTGCGCAGCGAGCGTTTCCAGATAGGTGCGCACTTTGGCTTCGTCCAACACCAGCGGCGTCGTAGTCAGCGCCAGGTCGCGCAGGTCAGCGGGCGTTAGCGCCAGATCAATCCCGGCGACAGGTGCGCGCAGCAGCAACGGCTTGACACTGTGACTGGTGGGCGAGAGGGCGGGGACGGTCAGCGGCGTTTGCGGCGGGTCAACGGTGTTGACGACTAGCGGCGCCTGCACCACCGTATGAATGCCTGCGCCTTGCAGCGCAGCCAGGACGCCTTGCACCGTTGCTTCCACGTCGACGGCCAGACCGGGCTGCGCGGCAATGGCAACGTCGCCCAGCGTGCGCGCCGCCATGCCAGAGCGATCGACTGTCGCTGCAATAGCCGTCACCGCCCCACGCAGCGCCGCCACATCCACGGTGACCTGCGGGACGATCTCGACCTGACGCAGCGCAGCATTCACCTGATCCGCCACATCATGCAACAACAACCCACTGCGACCGTAGAGATAGGCGCGATTCACAGCCGCCGTCAAGTCCGCGCGGGCGCGCACCTGAGATGTCTCCAGCGGCCACTGTTGCTGAGCATACACCAGCGTCACTGGCGGCAGCGGATATTGATAGAGCCGCTCGTTAAGCCGCTTGATCGCCTCTACACGCGTCAGCCCACCCAACGGCACGCCGCCGACGCTGACGCCCGTGTAGATACGCCCTGTGTGCCAGAATCCCCAACCCGCAACAAGGAGGAGTGCGATCAAAAAGAGCAGCAGCACGAAGAGCGCCAACAAATCGAACGTCGTGCGGCGCAACGCCTGTGGGCGACGGGGTGGATAGAGTGTTGTCTGCATTTGCTCTCCAGTGTCGAACGTGCCGTGACGCGCCCTTAGCTGCCAAGCTGCGGCAAGATGTACCAAAATGGGATCACCAGGTTCAGCCAAAAGAGCGCCAGAAATGGCAAGGCCCACATGACGATGCGCAGTGCGCCTAAGAACGGCTGCAAACGCGGCTTCATCAGCCAGCGCTGTCCCCAGGGCGGCGCGCCAATGACAATAGCATCGACTGCCCCAATCAGCAAGAGAGGTTGCAACATCAAAAGCAGGCCAAACAGACCAATGGCGACTATCGCCCGACGATCCATGATGTCGGTGCGCAGCTCGGCGACGGCCAGCGCCCCTGCCAGCACGACCGCCATCAGCCCGGTGAGCCTGCCCTGCAATGGCTGCATGAGCTCGCGCCAGGCCAGCGCCATAAACGCGCTGATCGGCAATAATCCCCAAAAGAGGTAGCGCCCTTGATGTTGCACGAATTTAAGGTTATACCAGACAAAACTGGCAAACACGGCCAACACCATCACCCCAAACAAGCCAAGCACCCAAAACTGGTAGCGATCCATATCAGCTTCCGGGCGGCCACAGATAAAGCGCACCAGCGCCCAAAGCATGCCCAGCAATAACAGGCCGGTGAAGGCGAGCAAGAGCGTATAGAGGCGCGGCTCCATGAAGACGCCCAGCCAGCCAAAGACGCCCCAAAAGCTGCGGAAGGTGAAGTCCATTGCTCGTTCCAGATAAGTGACGAACCCCTCCCGCGCGATCCAGGCGGATGTCGTAGGCTGACCGGCCACCAGGCGGTCATGCATTTGTAGGCCGAGCAGGTCCCATGCGCCGTACAATTGCAGATTGCGCAGCCAGAGTGGAAGCACCAGCAGCAGCGCGGGTGTCATCACCCACAACGTGGCGCCAAGACCACGCCGCCAGTTGCGCCGCGTTGGGCGCGCAGGGCGCTGGTCAAGTTGCGCCAGCGGGGCCAGCCAGACGACTAGCCACACAACACCGGCCACCAACGGCGTCATTGCATAACCGTATATCTTGGTCGCCATGCTCAATCCCAACAGCACGCCGAGTAACAACAAAGTGCGCGGCTCGAAACTGTCAGCATTGGGCGCAGCAGTTGCTAGGGAGCGATAGAAACGACGTTTCATCCAGCGCAGCAGCGTCAGCATCGTCGCCAGAATCAGCACTTCCGCCAGCCCATCGTTGTTGACAGCAGCGCTCATGGCGACGTGCATCGGCAAGAAGGCGGCAAACGCGACGGCGCCCACCGTGAGCAAGGGCTTGGTTGGGAAGACGGTTTCCATGCAGGCGTAAAGCAGCAACAGACTCACTGCGCCCAGGAACACATTGAAAAGGCGGATGAACAGCAAGTCGCCAGCCCCCAGCCAGAAAGCCGGGGCGGCAGCGATGTAGTAAAGCGGCGGCTGATAGGCTTCGTACCGCAGCCCGGCAATCGAGAGATGGGGCGGGAAGCCGCCACTTACCAATGCACTGAGATACTCCTGGTCGTAGTCACCCTCGCGCAGCACCGGCAACCCCTGCCCTGTGGCAATATGGGCAATGTTGTTGTAATGCGCCGGCTCGTCGGGGTTTTGCCAATCGGGGGTGATGACGGCGTACAGCACCGCCGCCACCACGTAGCCGATGAGGATCAGCGCCAACGCCAGCCGCGGTCGGCGCAGATAGTAGTGATCAAGACTGGCAGAGATGGGGCGATAGCTCGACGCTATGGTCTCCATCCCACTATCCCAATTTCTCGGCCATGACCGCTTCGTCCAACTTCACGAAGAGCGGTTTCGGCTCACGCAACGGCTGCCCTGGCGGCAGCACACCCGCTTCCCACACGCCGCAGGCGCCGCTATGATCATAGCGCAGAACAAGATGGCGCCCTCGCGCGTCCTCGACGACCTCGGTGTATTGGCGGCCAAAGAGCGGCTGGTCGTAACCAAGCATGGTTTGCACCAATTCGCTGGCGTGCGGCAGGATCGGCGCCCAGATCACCTTAAGCCAGTCGATGGCCTGCAGCGCCACGTAAACAATCGTGGCCGCCCGCTGGGAGTCTTCGTTGATTATCTTCCATGGCGCGTGATCGTTGAGATATTGATTGACGCGCTGGCTGAGCCGTCGCGCCTCTTGCAGCGCTGCCTTGAGCTTCACTGCCTGGTAGAGCGCGCCGACGCTCTCGAAGCCAGCTTTGATCTCCGCCAGAAAGGCCGCGTCGTCGTCTGTCAGCGCACCGGGCGTCGGCGTCTTGCCATCGAAACGCTTGTAGGCGAAGCCGAGCATCCGGTTGACCAGGTTGCCCCAGTTGGCGACCAGTTCATTGTTGACGCGATCCATGAAATCCTGCCAGGTGAACTCCACATCGGCCGTTTCGGGCGCCATCGCCGTGAGCACATAGCGCCATGCGTCGGGCTGGAATTGCGCCAACACCGTATTCCAGCCAATGACGTTGCCGCGACTGGTGCTGAACTTGCCGCCGTGCAGATTCAAGTACTCGTTGGCAGGCACATCGTAGGGCAGATTCAGGTGAGTTGGGCCGGCATTGTAGCCGATCAACATCCCTGGCCAGATGATGGTGTGAAAGGGAATGTTGTCCTTGCCGATGAAGTTGTAGAGATGTGCATC
Organism: Anaerolineales bacterium UBA3905; assembly: GCA_002391565.1. Taxonomy (GTDB): domain Bacteria; phylum Chloroflexota; class Anaerolineae; order Caldilineales; family Caldilineaceae; genus Caldilinea. Next base: position 19,107 of record DGFH01000182.1, on the reverse strand, counting down.
TGGGTTTACGTCAGCGTCCCACCATTGCCGCCAGGCCTCCGGATCGCCGTTGAGCTTCGCCCACTCAATCGCTGCGCTCAAGTAACCGATCACAGCGTCGTACCAGACATAGATGCGCTTGTCCGGGTAATGACCGATCGGGATCGTGACGCCCCAATCCAGGTCGCGCGTGATGGCGCGCCCACGCAGTTCGCGCAGTTCAAGCTGGCCGCGCGTAAAGTTAAGCACATTCGGGCGCCAGTGCTCCTTGCCGTGAGAAATCCATTCAAGCAGCGGCCCGTTCATCTTTGCCATGTCGAGGAAAAAGTGCTCGGTCTCGCGAATCTCCAGCATCGTCGCGCCGCTGATCTTGGAACGCGGGTGCTTGAGTTCCAGTGCGTCGTAAATACGCCCGCAGTTGTCGCACTGATCGCCACGCGCGTCCGGGTAGCCGCAGTAGGGGCATTCTCCCTCGACGTAACGGTCGGCCAGAAACTTTTTGGCGACCGGATCGTACCACTGGCGCTGGACATCTTTATAGACAAAGCCGGTCTCCCAATGACGAATGAACATCTGTTGGGTGACTTCCCAGTGATTAGCCGTGTCGGTGTGGGTGTAGAGGTCGAAGGTCAACCCCATTGCCAGGCAGCCATCCACGAAGAGACCGTGATATTTGTCGATGAATTCGCCATAGGGGATGCCGTCGGCGTCGGCCTTGAGCATGATCGGCGTGCCATGTGTGTCGGAGCCGCTGACCATCAGCACGTCGTTGCCGATCATGCGTTGGAAGCGGGCAAAGATGTCCGGCGGCAAGTATGCGCCGGCAATCTGTCCGATATGTTTTTCGCCGTTGACATACGGCCACGCCACCCCGACCAAGATTTTTCGTCCCATACTTTTACCCTCATTACCCAGGTTTCAATTTCTACTCTCTAATCTTTCTGGTAAGAATGGAGACTAGAGAGTAGAGATTGGATTCACCGATTTGCCCACCAGCCGGCCAGCGAGACCAGGCCATAGAGCAACAAGAAGAAGAATAAGCCGCCCGTGATGCAGAGCCAGCCGGCAATCGCCCCGCCCAACCCGTAGTAGCGCCAGATCAACGCGCCGCCGACGACGTACAGGATGACAAAAAAGCCGAGCACCAATTGCCCTTCGGTGGTGCGCACAAAGCGCATCGGGTCAAAGCCACGCCGTCTGCGACTCATGAAGGGATATTATAGCGGGTTGTGGGAAGGAGCGAAAAGAGGAATCGTCTGGCAGACATGTGAGCGTCGGAGAGTATGGGCGCAGCTGAACCTGCTGGATTCATCGCAGATCGACCTGCCCCGAATCGGGCGGCGGCTCCATACCCAGGAACTCACGGTAAATGCGCGTGCGATATTCTTTACCGATCTCATTCACCGCATTGACAAAGGCTTGATAAGTCCCGACGCCGCCAATCTTCTCCCAAAACTCGTCGCCGATCAGGACGACCGGATCGTTTTTCATATCGAACCAGCGCGCAGGAAAGCTCCAGCTATAATTGCTGCGTGTACGGTAAGGATTGTACGGCAAGGCAAAGTATGCCTCGTCGACTTCCTGCGGTTCCATGGCGTAGAATTTCAAGAGCTTCTCTTTGCTGACTTTGCTAATATCGCTATTCGGCAGGGGCGCCTTCAGTTCAAATGCGTATCTTCTGCCCGTTGTGATGTTTTCTGCATATACGTCACACATGATTTGGACTGGTACATCCTGGCCTCCGCCCGCCAAAACATAGGCAAGCTCGCTACTCCAGTCAGGTTTGGTGCGGTCTTTGCCACGCGCCGGGTGCTCTAGCGCATTCAGCACTTCAGCAATACGCGTCAGACGCCCCGTCTTGACTTTGCCAAAGACATTGTGACCCTTGATAGCACGGCCAAGCCCAAATTGCGCTGAGGCTACTGCCAGGTCTTCCCATGCGCTGCCGAAGGGCGTCACAAACCTGCGCTCAAAGTGAGCGCCCTTGAAGATTTCATCAGGCACCAACGCTGCGTACAGTGGCTTCTCGGCACGGAATTTCTCGGTGATGAAAGGGTCTTGAACCAGAACGCGGTGCATCACACGATCCATCAGATTCTGGATAACAGACTGGATTGCCGCTTTCATTTGTTCAGAGTCTGTCGCCAGCATATGCATTTTTCGTTCAGCGTTTCATGTCTTGAAGCTTCATCTGCAGCGTTCAAGGTATTCGCCAGATAAAGATTGACTCGAAGAACTCACCAGCGCGACGGCCAGTGCGACGATTGACATGGCGATGCAGCACCGCCTCCGTTTCGACGCCAATCATACGCGCAATTTCGGGGTACAAGTTATATTTGTCGCCCGCAACTACGATCAGCCGTCCTCCGCCAGATATTGACTTGCAGGCGTGACGAAAGACATCGGCAATTGCCTGCTGATACTCAATCTGGGCCTTCTGCCCATTGCCTCGCCTGGCGGCGCCAATTTCGAGCTCGCTGCAATCTGTCAGCCCTAGCAATTCATAGGCGTAGCGATGCTGTTCATGATAATCGATCAAACCCACATAGGGTGGACTGGTGATTACACCGTCTACTTGCGGAATGCGCGCACGCCGACTGTCGCCATGCACAATTGTCACTGTTGCATCGGTCTGTCGGGTGGCAAATTCCTCTAACCGCTGCAACGTATCGAGGCTATACCGCTTCAAAAATTGATAAGCGCTGGTGGTCGGCGTGCACTCGCGACCATGTTTGTAACACCAGTATGGTTGAGTTTGCGGCCTCTTGGGAAAGTCCAGATCGAAATGCGTCGTCAGCCGCGCCGACCGCGCTGAGCGCGACAAGATGACTTTCAAGATATCGCTATCTTCGTATTCTTCGATCAGGCTGCGGTACGTCAACAATTCGGTGCGCGCCTGAGGTGCAAACCAAAGCTCAAGATAGTTGGTGGCGGCATCTTCCCGATGTCGCCCATCGGCAGTAGTCTCTGCCCAAAGCAAAGGTTGAGCCGCCTCGGCTTGCGTCATGCGTGCAGTTCGTTCAAGGATGTCGAGAATTTCGTGCCGCACAGTTCTCAAGTTGTAGCGCTTGGTCTTGGCACGCGTGAGCAATACATTGAAGGCGGAGACATCATACCCAACAGCATTTACCCCAAGTTCATTTGCCTGCACCAGCGTAGTGCCGGAACCTGCAAACGGATCAAGAATCGTTTGCCCAGGCTTGAAGTATTTCCGCAGAAACACTTCAACTAATTGCGGGATAAACTTGCCCAAGTATGGATGCAAACGGTGCACATGCTTTGTGCGGACCCGCTCCGGCAGGTCGCGTTCGCTCCAGTTCAAGTTCAATTCATCCAACGGTGTGTCAGGTGTAACACTTCCCGGATCGGTAGGCTCACTCATGCTGCAGTAAACTGCAACACGCATTTCCTCACGCGTGAGTTCACCGGCTTCCGAGTTTGTCATATGGGCATCTCTCACATTGCCTCAGCTTCACTACAAGCGCCAGTTTTTTTCTCCTGCCCGAACACCTATTCTACAAGAGGGCGCCACCACGTCAAACTCACCTCGACCGTCGGGACTGCTTCACGTCGGAATCAGCGCCGCCAACTTGTACAGCCCCCTCACCGCTGCGTGGAGTCTGAAACGTTGGTGGCGCCTTCGGCGTCGAGCATGTCGTCATCGTTCGGCGACGCAGGGGAAACCTCCAGGGCCGCCAGCAGGGTGTGCAGCGCCTCTGCCAGCGCGCGGCGTTCGCCTGCGCGTAGATTCTGCTGTTTGCTGACAAGCTGCGCCGCCTGCCGTGTCAGTTTCACCGCCGTTGAGAGGGCGTCGGGGATCGGCTGACCTGTCTGCCGCAACAGGTGGTAGGCGCGCTCCAGGTCGCCCGCTTCGCGCGCCTGGTGAATCGCCAGGTCGATCTCGCCTAATTTCTCCCATGCCAGCGAGGCGTCATGGGGATTGCCGTTGTAAGCAGCTATAAACGCGCCAAAACGCAACACGTCCGGGTCATGCGCAGTGGTCGTCCAGTGCGGTCCATCCACCAACTCCACGCGGTTCTCTAGATCCCACAACCGGTCGTCGAGCGCCGGGTAGCCGACCTGCGCGTGGTAGCGTTCAGCGCGCACGGCCCAATCGTAGTAGAGCGCATGGTGCTCACCTAACTGGGCGAAGCTTTCCTCCAGCCAGTGTGCGACAAAGGCGTAGGCTGCGCCCGCCAGCGACAACGGCGCCAGCGCTTGCAACGAGTCGTCAATGAAACCCAATAGCGCCGTCACCTGTGCGGTGGTCAACGCACTTGCGTGCGGTAGGGTCGCATATCGCTGCGCAACTATGGCTGCCAGCGACGCGCCGGCTTCGTCCTGTTCGATCCGCATCACTTCGGCCAGAGCGCCGAACAACGAAGCCAGCGTCGCCCCTACCTCCGGGCCGGCCTTGAGCAACATCACCCCCCACTGCCAGCCCGTCGTCAGCATTGCCTCATTCAACCGGCGTCGCAAACGGGGAGCGTCGAGCATCTCCACCCACGACCGTAGCGCCTGCAAGCTGGCATAGCGCGCAGCCGGCTCGTCGGCGCGAGGGCCGGTGGGCGCCAGCGCGGCGTTCAGACGCTCCTCGACAGCATGCGCCAGCGCCTCACGCTGTTCGTCAGCTTCATCGATCACGGCCGGGTCGCCCAGAGCCGTCGCCAGCGCACGCGCACGCCGGTTAAGTTGCAACGCCTCGGACAGACGGTCGTGCAGCAAATGGGCGGAGGCCTCCTGCAGGAAAATCTGGATATATTGCGTTTGCGCCTCGCGCTGGAGAGTGCGATCCTCAATTTGCACAGCGAATTCATGGGCGCGGCGGTTGCGTTGGCGCGCCTGCTCCCAACGCCCACGCTCGAGCAGGTCATCGACTTCATCAAGATAACCTTCGATGACTTCGATCTCCGACATTTGCTCGGTGCGCAACAGGTCGCGCAGCGCGCCCCACGTCATTGTGTAGTGGCCTTCGACATTGTCGATCGCCAACGCCGCCAACACTGGCGCGTCGGGCGCTTCCAGCAACACCAGCTTGTCGGTGGAGCGGCTGAGGGCGACGCGCATCTCATCGATCAATCGTCGCGCCTCGAAAAGTGGCGGCGCGTCGCTGCTCTCTGCCAGCCGCATCGCTTGCTGGAACGTGGCGTCAAGGCCGACAATGAGCACGGTGTTGCGCTCCAACCCCTTGATCTCGCGCACATTGAAGATCACCTCCTCAGCTTTGGCGCTCTCCTCATCAGCGGTCTTCAGATTCGGCACACTACCATTCAGATCGATCAGCGCGCGCCCGGGCAGTTCGGCCAGTTCTTCGACAAAGGTGCGCCACTGCCGCGTGGCGTCGGCGCCAGCCTGCTGCATGGCGGCGGGCAATGGACAAATGAGCAGGCGCCCGTTTTCTTCGCGGTCATCTGGGCGATGCGTGGCGATGGATAGCTCCATGTCGGCGTCGTCGAGAAAGCTCTGGCGGTTAGCGCTGGGGCGCAATTGCCTGGGCAGATGAACGTAAAAGTTCCACGCGTTGTCGATGACGTAGGCCAGGTTGTGCGGAGAGCGACGTTGGTGGCGGAACTCGAATTCCTGCGGATTGGCGCCCAGCACCTCGCGCAACAGGTCCTTGGTGACGCCCCAGTCAAAGCCGCTCGGCTGAACGATCTGCGATTCATCACCGGCGAAGACGACGGCCAGTTGACGATCGCCGCTGCGCAGACGCATGCGCGCCAGCTCGGCCAGCAGCGCAATCTGCAGCAGCGTCAGGTCCTGAATCTCATCGACCACCAGTGCGTCGATCTGACGCAACCAGCCCGGCAGCTTACGCCCACCGGCGACCAGACCGGGTTGCATCAACAGGTTTAAGGCGCGTCCCGCCGCCACCTGGTCTAGAAAGAAACGATCCCCGCGCAGCCGCTCCGCCAGCCGGACGGCGGCGGCAGCTTCGTCGGGCGTCAGGCGACGAGCGGCGGCGTAGGCGTTGAGATTGAAGGCGCCTTCATGAAATACAGCCTCGGCCACGCGCGGCGCCGGCAGCGGGTAACCAGCCGGAAAAGTGCGTCCCAAGATGTGGGCGCGAATCTCGGTGTAGAGCGCAGCCGGGTAGCGTCGCCAGCTACTCAGGCTGGCGGCTGGCTGCATATCAAGATAGCGGCGGAAGTCGGCCAGCTCTTGCAGCGGGTCGAGCGCAGCCGGTAAGCCGGTGAGCTCTTTTCCCAGCTCCGTCAACGTGCGGATGTGGATGCGCTCTTCCAGTTCCGGCGCCTGCGCAGATAGGAACTCACGCGCTGCGCGTTTGAGGTGCGAGGTGTAGGTGACGTAGAGCAGGCTCTCCAGCCCGCGCTGCAAGATGAGATCGCGCACCAGGTAGAACAGCGCCACTGTCTTGCCACTGCCGGGCAAGCCCTTGACGGTGGCCGGAGCAATCTGATCGTTTGTCAAGCGGGCGCCGACATTGCGCTGTTCGTCGAAACGCGGGTCGATGCTGGCAAGCGGCACCTCGTCGAACTCGTCGAGCGATGTCAGGTCAATAGGGTCATCGGTCTCATCGTGGTGGCGGATGCTGTGCACCAGGATTGTTTGCCCGGCCTGGCCGTTGCCGCCGCGGTCGGCCAGCTCGCTTTCGGCCAGGGGTATCCACCAGAGATAGTAGTGATAGCCTTGCACCGGCGTGCGTCGCCAGCGGGCGTTGTAGCCGGTGGTCGTCTTCACATTCGGCGTGCGCCCGCGCGTCCCCAAGAGCACCTGCGCCCACATCGCCTTGCGGCGGATCGAGTCGGGCAGGTGCTCGGCGTTGCGCTCATAGTGTCGATGCTTTAGCAGACGATAACCGGGCATGATGGTTTCAGTTCACCGCCTCTACTATACCAGAATGTACGTGAAACAGGCGTGCGCGCTGGCGAAAGGCGGGCGAAAAGTCCTCCCAATCCGTCGTCGTGACGATGGCTTGCGGCACATCGTCGATGACGGCCAGCAATTGGTTGCGACGTTCGGCGTCTAGCTCGCTCATCACGTCGTCGAGAAGGAGCAGCGGCGCAGCGCCGGTGGCGACGGTCATGGCGCGCACTTCAGCCAGCTTGAGTGCAAGCGCAGCGCTACGTTGTTGGCCGCGGCTGCCGTAGATGCGCAGATCACGCCCGTTGGCAAGAAAACGCAGATCGTCGCGGTGTGGCCCATAGAGCGTCGTCCCGGCGGCCAATTCACGGCTGCGGCGCGCCGTCAGCTTACGCAGGTAGACCGCACGCACGGCGTCGGCGTCAAGCCGGGCGCAAGGCGCCGCGTCTAGCAATCCCTCGCGCAGCAATTCAAACTCTGGATCGCTGAGCAGACCGGGGTTGAAACTGGGCAGGTAGTGCAATGTCAACTGCTCGCTTCCACCGCTCAAGCCGGCGTGGCGTGCGGTCGCAATGGCTTCCAGGTCAAGGATGAAGTTGTGACGCCGGGTTACGACTGCAGCGCCGTGCTGCACCAGCTTTTCATCCCAAAAGGCAAGCTGCGCATCGACGGCGGGCGAGGGGCGGGCATCCTGGTCGCGCAACGTCTTGAGCAGGCTGTTGCGCTGCAGCAACACTTGTTGAAAAGCAGACAATGCCCGGCAGTACGCTTTGTCGATCTGACAAAGCGCCACGTCGAGATAGCGCCGCCGCTCGCCCGGCCCACCATCCACCAGCTTGATGTCCTCTGGGAGAAAGAGCACTGCGCGCAGCAACCCCACCAGGTCCATCGCCCGCCGCGCAGCACCGTTGACCTTGATCTGCTTGGTGTAGTTGACGCCGTCGCCGCGCGGGGTGAGAAGCACTTCCAGTTCGAGTGTGCGCCCGTCTACGTGCACCTGACCTGCCACGCGACAATAGGGGATCGGCTCGGCGCTGGCTTGCCAGTCAACGATCTCGCGTTCCTGCCCGGCATGGACGGCCTTGCTGGTGGCAAGCAGGAAGATGGCTTCGAGCAGGTTAGTCTTACCCTGCGCGTTTTGTCCTTGCAGCAGCGTCAACGGCGCGTCGAAAGCCAGGTCGAGTTGATGGTAGTTACGAAAATGGGTCAGGCTCAAGCGCGATAACAGCATGGCGCTCCCGCAACAGTTTGATTGGAAGCCCATTCAGCGGCTTCTGACCGGTTGGCGACGCGCGGCCAGGTCAGCGATCAGCAGGTCAAGTTCAGTGTCCTGATCTGCGCCGGTCTTCATCGCCATGTCCACTTCCAATAACCGCTCCAGAATGTCCTCTAATTCCTCGAAAGTGAATTGAGGAACAAGTTGCATCGCCTTCTTCACTGGATACGCACTGTAGCCAAGCTGTTTGGCAATTGCATCAGGATTATTTTGCCCGGTGGCGAGCACACTCTTGATCTCAACCAACATGCGGTACTGGCGCGCAATCATTGAGAGCAAGTAAATTGGGCTTTGGTCATTGCGCCGCAATTCGCGCAAGGCGTGCATCGCCTTGGCGCCCTGCCGCTGGGACAACGCATCGGTCAGGTTCCAAACCAGCTCCTCGCTCACGTCGGCGACCATGATGCGCACGTCCTGCGCGGTGATCGGGCGACCATCGGTGTACAGCGCGAGTTTCTCCAGTTCATTGTCGAGCTGACGCAGATTGGCGCCAACAAAGTTGCAGAGCATCGCCACGGCGGCGCCGTCAATAGCAATGTTCCGTGCGCGCGCTCGCGCTTGCAGCCAGGTGGGCAGCGTCCTGGCGTCGGGTGCAGTCAGGATTTCCTGTTGCACCACGCCCGCCTTGATCAACGCCTCTAACCCATCGATGCGGCGCTCTGCGTGGCCGTCTGCCGCTGGCAAGACATAACCTTTCCACAGCCCGCGCCGCTTATCCACAGAGTTATCCACAAAGACCAGCACGCATGTCTCTGGGACGCTGCGCAAACCATCGAGCAGTTGCGCCATCTCCATGTAGATGGCGGCGGTGTCGCTCTTGCTGGCGGCCATGCGCTTCTCGTAGGCGTCCAGCAGCCCGTACACGATCAGCAGACGGCGTTCGCACAGAAACGGCATCATCGCCGCCTCGCCCAGCACTTGCGCCGCATTGGTTTGGCCGCCGCTCAACTCCACGGTGTTCAACCCAGCCAGTTCCGGATCGCCCAACATGGCCTTCTGTGTAGCAAGCCATTCGGCGGTCAAATATTCGTCTGCGCCCAGAAGCAAGTAAATCATTATGTTGCGTGTTGCGTTGATAGGACGCGCAACATCGCCTCTATTCGAATAGCACGCGGAAGCCCTTTAGCCCAGCCACATCCAACGGGTGCACATCCTTGAGCCAGCGGTCACCGATCTGCGCCAGCGTGGTGTACTGTTGCAGATGCAACCCCAATCCAGGGGCGGCTACGAGCGCCGGCAGCACCAGCACCAGCGCGCGCGTAAAGCGGCTCAAGATATCCTGTCGCTTGCCCGCGCTGCCAAGCAACGCCGCCAGCGTGACCAGGGCGCCCGTTGTCAACAGGTTTGTGCCACAATTGGGATGGATCGCCAGATGCGCCTCGCCGGCCTGCAGGCGGAGCATGGCGTCGGCTACTGCGCGACGAGCAGCATCCTCTGGAATGTCCGCCAGCAAGGTGAAGCCCGCCGGGTCACTGTAACCGACCATGCGCCGCCCTGGGAAACGTTCAGCCAGAATCGTCAACGTGGCATGCTCAATGGCGTGATGTTGCCGCGTGCGGCGAATGATGGAGTACAAGGTTGTGATCATAGGAATTAGGGAATTGAAGATTGGGAGATTGGAGATTAAGAGATTGGAGATTACGCTCGGACGATTCGATCTCTTAATCCCCGCTCTCTTAATCTCCAATCTCTACTCTTCAGTCTCAAATCAACTTCTTCGCCACCGCGACGACGTTCTCCGCCGTGATGCCGAACTCTTTGTAAACGCGTTGGTAAGGAGCGCTGGCGCCAAAGTGATCGATGCCAACAATGGCGCTCCTGGTCGGGTCATTGCCCACCCAGCGCTCCCAGCCAAAGGTCGTCGCCGCTTCGACCGCAACTTTGGCAACGCCGGGCGGCAGCACCGCTGCACGATACTCAGCAGATTGCGCCTGGAAGAGTTCCCAGCTCGGCAGGCTAACCACGCGCACGCCAACGCCCTCGCCGGCAAGTTGTTTCGCCGCAGTGTAGGCGATGTCGAGTTCGCTGCCAGTGCCGATCAACACCAATTGCAGGCCATTGGGTGCGTGTTCGTAGAAGACATAACCGCCCTTGAGCAGATCTTCCGCTGCGCCCAGCCCTTCGGCGGCGCGGTCGTAGGTGGGCAGATTCTGGCGCGTTAACGCCAGCGCCGTCGGCCCACTCGTGTTGAGCAGCGCCGCGCGCCACGCCTGGCTCGTCTCGTTGGCGTCGCCAGGACGGATGACGGTCAGGTTGGGCATCGCTCGCAGCGCCGCCAGGTGCTCGATGGGCTGATGCGTCGGGCCATCCTCGCCCAGGCCGATGCTATCATGCGTGAAGACGTAGATCACGCGCAGCCCGGTGAGTGCAGCCAGGCGGATAGCGCCGCGCATATAGTCGCTGAAGACCAGGAAAGTGCCGCCGTAGGGAATCACGCCGCCGTGGAGCGCCATGCCGTTGAGGATGCCGCCCATGCCATGCTCGCGCACGCCAAAGTGAATGTTCGGCCCGCCGAAGTCGTCCGGTTTGATAAAAGGCGCGCCGTTGATCGTCGTCTTGTTGCTGGCCGCCAGATCGGCGCTGCCGCCGATCAGGTTAGGGAGCACGGCGGCAAGCGCGTTGATCGCCTTGCCGCTGGTGTTGCGCGTGGCGTCGCCCTTGGGCGAAGGCGGATAGATAGGCAGCGCCTCCTCCCAGCCGTCGGGCAGCTCGCCGCTGAGGAAACGGTTGAGTTCGGCGGCCTGGTCCGGGTAGGCGGCGGCGTAGGCAGCCATCAACTGCGCATGGCTGTCTTCCAGACGGGCGCCGCGCGCCAACGCCTGCCGGAAATAAGCCAGCACATCCTCTGGAATGTAGAAACGCGGCTCCAGCGGCCAGCCCAGATGTTCTTTCGTGGCCTTGAGTTCCTCTTCGCCCAACGCCTCGCCATGCACTTTTGAGGTGCCGGCCTTGTTGGGGCTGCCATAGCCGATGATGCTTTTGAGGCCGATGATGCTGGGGCGTGGATCGGCCTGCGCAGTCATGATCGCCTCATAGATGGCAGCGCTATTGTTAAAATCGACGCCGCGCTGCACATGCCAGCCATACCCCTCGAAGCGTTTGGCCCAATCCTCGGTATAGGAGACTTCCGTCTTGCCGTCGATGGTGATCGAATTGTCGTCGTAGAGATAGATGATCTTGCCCAGGCGCAAGTGGCCGGCCAGGCTGGCGGCTTCGCTGGCGACGCCTTCCATCAGGTCGCCGTCAGAGACGATGGCGTAGGTGTAGTGGTTGACGACCTCGAAACCGGGGCGATTGAAGCGCTGCGCCAGCC
>DGFH01000182.1:3306-7516 GCA_002391565.1 Anaerolineales bacterium UBA3905 | reverse complement strand
GCCATGCCGACGCCGTTGGAAAAACCGGCGCCAAGCGGCCCGGTCGTCGTTTCCACACCAGGCGTATGCCCTGCCTCCGGGTGGCCCGGCGTCTTACTGCCCCATTGCCGGAAATTCTTCAGTTCCTCCAATGGCAGGTCGTAGCCGGTGAGATGCAGCATCGTGTAGAGCAACATCGAGCCGTGCCCGGCGCTGAGCACGAAGCGGTCGCGGTCGGCCCACTGTGGGTTGGCCGGGTTGTAGCGCATGACGCGCGTCCACAACGTCAGCGCAGCGACAGCCATCCCCATCGGCATGCCAGGATGACCAGAATTGGCAGCCTGTACGCCGTCAGCGGCCAACATACGAATGGTGTTGGCGGCTTTGGTCTCAAAATCATTGTCCAGGGGTTTGTCCAGCGGTGGAAGTGTTTGTGTGTGCATCGGTTGGCATCCTCTTTCAAAAGTGGCGCTATCATTTTTCGTTTGCATTCATGAACATTCGCTGGGGATATTGTCTATTAGACACTGTCTATTGTCAACTTGACTGGCATGAGCGCCCAATCAGCCGTTGACAGTGGTTTGCTGCACGCGCCGCCCCATGCTATGATCCGCCTTACATGCGTCGTCGCTGCGAACAAGCGATGACCGTGCTGCGCCTCAACGTCTACACAACAAATCTACTTCATACGATGCAAGGAGGAGAGCCTATGCAGCTCAAACGAACGATGGGAATTGGCGTGTTGGTGCTGGTGATGGCGCTGATCTTATCCGCCTGTGCCGGGATAGCCCCGCAAGCCGCTGCGCCCGCTGGCGAGCCGGCGGCGGCCAGCGAAACAACCACCATCACGTGGGCCTTTTGGGGTAGCCCAGAAGAAGCGGCGTCCCACAAGATGGTGGCTGATGCGTTCATGGCGGAACATCCGGAGATTCAGATCGAAATCTGGAATCAGCCCTGGGATGACTATTTCACCAAGATTCAGGCGCTGTGGGCCAGCGGCGACACCAAGGTGATCCCCGATGTGGCATTCCTGTGGCCGACGCCGCGCTACGCCGCCGAGGGTGTGCTGGAGAATCTCGACCCGTATATCGCCGCGTCCGGGTACAATCTCGACGACTACTGGCCCGGTCTGCTCGAATCGGCCAAGTATCAGGGCAGCGTCTATGGCTTCCCGCGCGACATCGAAGTCAACGTGATCTACTACAACAAGGATATGTTCGACGCTGCGGGCGTCGCCTATCCGAGCGACGACTGGACGTGGGATGACTTCCTGGCGGCCGCAGAGAAGCTGACGCAGAAGGACGCCAACGGCGTGACGACTGTCTACGCGCTGGCAGCGGAGGGCGGCAAGTGGGCGAAGTGGGTCAACCAGAATGGCGGCGCCATCCTCGATGACTACGTCAATCCTTCCAAGTGCATGTTGACTGACCCGGCGTCGGTGGCAGGCATCCAGTTCTTCGCCGATCTGATGAATCAGGGCTACGCCATGCGTCCGGCCGACCTCAACCAGGCGGGCGGCGATGCGGCAGTCTTCATGAGTGGGCAGGCGGCGATGATCCTGCAGAACACCAGCCGCGTCTCGGCTTTCAACGCGGCGGGAATGAACTATGACGTGGCGCCGGCGCCGATTCCGGCGGGCGGCAAGCGCTGGAATGGCGCTGGCGGCGCCGCCTGGGTGATGAGCAGCGGCAGCGACAACAAGGATGCTGCGTGGACCTTCATTGAATGGCTGCAGAGCACCAACGGCGGTGAGAAAATCTACACCGAACGCGGCGAAATCTTCCCGGCGCTGCAGTCGGTGGCCAACTCACCTGCGTTCATGACCGACCAACCACCGGCCAACAAGCAGGCGATTATCACCGAAGCAGCCGCCTCGGACGTGGGCGGCTTTGGCTACTTCCCTGAATGGGGCGAGCTGAGCGGTTCGATCATCGATCCGGGGCTAGAGCGCGTCTGGGCGGGTGAGGTCGACGCCGAGACTGCACTGGCCGACATCTGCACCCAGGTCGATCAGTTCCTGGCCGACAACGGGTATCCGAAATAAGATTGGAGAATAGAGATTGGAGATTAAGAGATTAAGAGATTAAGAGAATAGAGATTGGGATTCGTTGCGAGCAGGCGAATTCTCCCCCAATCTCCAATCTCTTAATCTCCAATCTCCTAATCTCCTAATCTCTTAATCTCCAATCTCCTAATCTCCTAATCTCCTAATCTCTACTCTCCACGATGACGCCGCACACCGCCTCTCGCCGCCCTTTCCGCTGGCGACCTGACCAGCAATGGGAAGGCTATCTTTTCATTCTGCCTAGCTTTCTCGGCTTTCTCATCTTCATCGTCCTGGCGGTGGTGATGTCGCTGGGCATCAGTTTTTCGGAGTGGGGGTTGACGGGCTTCAAGGGCTTTGCCGGCCTGACGAACTATCAGCAGCTTATGCGAGACCCCGTCTTTTGGCAAGCTTTTTGGAACACCGCCTTTTACATCGTGACGATCGTACCGCTGCAACTGGCGCTGGGCTTGATCATGGCGGTGGGGCTGAATCAGGCGATCCGCGGCGTCACCATCTACCGGTTGATCTACTTCATGCCGGTGGTGACGACCATCGTTGCGGGTGCGATCGTTTTTCGGCTGCTATTGGCGACGAACGGGCCGGTCAACAGCCTGCTGGCGTCGATCTACGGTGTAGCTGGCATCCCCTTCAGCGCGCCCAACTGGCTGGGCAGCAGCGACTTCTCCAAGTGGTCGGTGGTGATTCTGACGTTGTGGAAGAACACCGGCTTTACGATGGTCGTCTATCTGGCGGCGCTGCAAGGCGTGCCGAAGGAACTCTACGACGCCGCGCACACCGATGGCGCCAGCGCCTGGCAGCGCTTCCGCCATGTCACCCTGCCGCTGATCAGTCCAACGACCTTCTTTCTCTTTATTTTCCAGATGATTGGCGCGTTCCAGCTTTTTTCTGAGCCGTTTGTGATGACGCGCGGCGGGCCGGCCAACTCGTCGCTTTCCGTCGTGCAGTACATTTATCTGGCCGCCTTCCGCGACATCCGCATGGACAAGGCGGCGGCAATGGCATGGGTGTTGTTCGTCTTTATCTTCGCCTTCACCCTTTTCCAAAACTGGACGCAGAAGCGGTGGGTTCACTATGAGTCGGATTAAGAAGCTGCGAGAAATTGCTGACTCAACGCAAGGGCGCAAAGGCATAGAGGAGCTCAGAGGAAATGTAAAGGGCGTTTCGAGCCGTTCTCTCTGCGCGCCTCTGCGTCTCTGCGTCTCTGCGTCAAAATTGCCGGTCATTCAGATTACATCTATCAAATGGTGTCTGGCATGACGGCAATGACCGGTTCGCCCACACGCATGAGTGCCCCGGCGCGCCTCGGCCTGCACGCGCTGTTGATCTTCTTCAGCACGATCATGTTGGCGCCCTTTGGCGTGATGCTGGTCGTCTCATTGATTCCCAACTCGGCATTTCTGGCGCGGGACTTTTCACCGGCAAACTTTTCGCTGAACAATTACTGGCGCACCTTCGAGGTTGTGCCCTTCAGTCGCTATTACTTCAACAGCATTGTGGTCTCCGTATCGGTGACAACGCTGCAAATCTTGATCTCGTCGCTGGCAGCCTTCGCTTTTGCCCGGCTGCGCTTTCGCGGGCGCGAAGCGATCTTCCTCTTCTATCTCGCCACGTTGATGATCCCCTTCCCGGTGACGCTGATCCCCAATTTCCTCATCATTAAGAACCTCGGCTGGTATGACACTTATCCGGCGTTGATTGTGCCTGGGCTGTTCAGCGTCTTCAGCACTTTCTTGCTACGCCAGTATTATCGTGGCATCCCGCTCGACTTCGACGAGGCTGCACGCATGGATGGCGCCTCGAGCCTGCGCATCTGGTGGCAGATCATCATGCCACTGAGTGGGCCGGTGCTGGCGACGCTGGCGATCTTCGTCTTCCAGGGCGTCTGGAACGATTTCTTGTGGCCCCTGGTCGTCACCACCTCGGAGCAGATGCGCACGATCCCGGTCGGGCTGGCGGCGTTTGTGGGGCAATACGCCACGGCGTGGGACTTGCTCATGGCTGGCTCGGTGATTGCGCTGCTGCCCGTGCTGGTGATCTACGTGATCGGGCAAAAGTGGTTCGTACAAGGCATTGCCCTGAGCGGCATAGGCGGCAGATAATCCATAGCGCAGAGAGACTTTGCTCATCTTCCCGGAAGCTTAATGGAGTTTAACCAATAGATTC
>DGFH01000182.1:0-3145 GCA_002391565.1 Anaerolineales bacterium UBA3905 | reverse complement strand
GGCTAAGAGCCGCGCCTACATCGATTACCGGATCATTTTGTAAATCCTCATAAAGCTTCCGGGAAGATCGGGAATATGCAACGTTTGAGTGCGTTATCTATCAGGTCCGGTTCCACGTTGCAAAGAGTGAGGAAGAGCGGGCGATTGTGTCACCCCTCGCACCTTGTTGCACAGAACGTTTGTGCGGTCTATAATAGCGTTCACTGAGCATAGGCGTCTTTTTGCCATGCGGTGTGGCCGTACGCCAGGAGCAGACAACATGAGCCAAACCAAGACTCACGATCTTGACCAGTACATCATCGATGAACTGGATATCTCGCACATCATCACCGAGGACGATACTCCCGTGGACAATCTCTTTTCTGAGTGACAGATGCGGCTGTTGGTGGATTCACTCTACGCCTCGTGGGCAGGCACTGGTGATGGGCGCTCTTTTGTCGCCATTGCGAATGTCGGCGTGTTCTTCCAGCTTCATTCACCGCCGCTCGTGCCCGATGTGTTGGTCAGCATCGATGTAACGCTGCCACCAGAGCCGTGGGAGAAGCAGCATCGCTCGTATTTTGTGTGGGAGTACGGTAAACCGCCGGACGTTGTGATAGAGGTTGTCTCGGACAAAGCCGGCGACGAGCTGGGAGATAAACTGCTGGGCTATGCTCGCATGGGCGTTGGATACTATATTGTATATGAGCCGGAAGGCTTTATCAGCCAGACACCGTTGCGCATCTTTACACGCAACAGCCTGCACTTTGTGGAAGTGACAGACACCTGGCTCTCACAAGTTGGGTTAGGCGTCACAATGTGGGAAGGTGAGTATGAAGGCACGCACGGCGTCTGGCTGCGCTGGTGCGATCAACAGGGCAACCTGCTGCCGACGGGTCAGGAAGCGCTCGCTGCGCAGGCGCGGCAGTTAGCCGCAGAGCAACAACGCGCCGAGCAAGAAGCCCGGCGCGCCGCCGCTGCCGAACAGCGCGCGGCCGCTCTGGCTGCAAAGCTGGCAGCACTGGGCATCGATCCGGCGACTATCGACTGAAGGGCATTCCATGTCGGGCAGGAGTTACGCAGAGTGAAGAGCGGCAACACGGTTTCGCCCCTCGCCCCGCAAAGGTACAGATGATGCAACAACCTCTCGGCAAAATCGTCAAATCCAACTCGCACATCGACTACGTCTGCCAAGTTTTCGGCGTGGGCGAGACGCCGCAGCCGCCAGCGCCGGAGGATTACAGCTTTGGCGCGTTTGTCGCCGCCGAACTGGAGGCGAATGGCGGCCCAGGTGCAACGCTGGTCGGGCTAATCTACAACACGTTGCTGATGAACCCGGAATTTGGCGCGCTGGGGCCGCGCCTCAGCCCGCGCAGCGAAGTCGAAATCTTCTCGCCCGACTATCTGGCGGAGACGGCGACGCTGCTCGGCGTGATCAGCATCGGCTGGTTCGACGCGGCGGGACGCGCACAGCAGGGCGTGCCCGCGCTGGCGGCGACGGTCAACTGTCCGGTGCGGCTGCTCACACAGGACGAAATCATTGCCTTTCACGCCGGGGCGGACGGGCAGCCGCAGCTTCGCTATGCCCCGCAGCTGCTGGCGCAGAACCACGCGCTGGTGGCGCCGCTGCTGCTCTCGGTGATCGACCGGCTGAGCGATCTCTTCCCAAACAGCCGCAGCCGCCTGGCGGTCATGCGCAATAACGTGGCTTGGAAGAGTATTGTGCAGCCAGCAGGGTAGAACAATATGCTTCACGAAATGGTCGAAGTCACTAACTTTCGGATCACCGGGCCGTATCGTCTTTGGCTTGAGTTTGACGACGGCGCAGCGCAGGAGATCGATTTCGAGCCGATCCTGTATGGCAATCTCTACGGGCCTCTGCGCAATCCAGAGGTCTTTGCGCAGGTCGAGATCGACCCGATTGCGCGCACACTGGTCTGGCCCAACGGCGCGGACTTTGATCCAGAGACGTTGCGTAACTGGCCGCAGTATCGTGACGCGTGGATTGAAGCTGTCGCTAGATTACGCGAACGAGACCCTGCACCTGTGGCGTGAACGCAAATTACGACATAGGGTGGAATCTGTAGCGCACGAATTGTGGGAGGTGTTGATGCTAAACGTACAAGGACTTGATCGAATCACATTTGATCCCAATGTCATGGGTGGGAAACCTTGTATTCGTGGAATGCGGGTAACGGTTGGCACCGTCGTGGGGTTGCTTGCTTCAGGTGTGGACCACGAAGCTATCCTGGCAGCCTATCCTTACCTGGAAGCAGAAGACATTCGCCAGGCACTGGCGTATGCCGCCTGACGTGCTGAAGAGGTCGACCTGCCGCTTGAGCCAGCATAATGTTACGGATATTGATCGATATTATCGAACCATCCAGAGTGAGAGTGCGCGTCTTGCCGTTGCAACGAAAAGAATCATGATCGTGACCCAACACCCTATCGGCACCGTCAAGGGGCCAGGCGAGACGCCCAACGACTATCTTTTTATTGCGCCTGACCCGGAGCGCCGCGTCAAGCATGGCGAGTTTGTCTACTACGTCACTGCGGTCGATGGCGACGAACGCCAGATTTTGGGGCGCGTCACCGGGCGGCGACCCGTCAAGCTCTTTCCCGACAGCTTCCTGGCTGACCCGTCCGTGCCGCCGGCGTCGGTCGCCGCACTGCTCGGCTACGAGAGCGACGCCACCGAACTCTTTGAGATCACCGTCACCGTGCTCGGCTATCACAGCCCGCAGCTGGGCGACTTCATCAACCCGCGTGTGCCGCCGGTCAACGGTGCGCCGGTCTACATCGCGGCGGACGACCTGCTGGGCGCAGTGCTGAGCAAGCGCCGCCGCGGCGAACGCGGCAGCGCGCACATCGGCAGCCTGCTCAGCCGGCCCGAAGGCGCAGTGCCGATTGCGCTCGACGTGCGCGGCTTCACGGGCACGCATCTCGCCGTCATCGCCAGCACGGGCAGCGGCAAGAGCTATCTCGCCGGTGTGCTGCTTGAGGAGATGCTGGCGCCGCACAATCGCGCCGCCGTGCTCGTCGTCGATCCGCACGGCGAGTACAGCACGCTGCAAGAGATGATGAACCTGGCGGAGTTCAGCGCCGGCAACTACAAGCCGCGCGTGCGCATCTTCCGCCCCGACCAGTTGCGCGTGCGCATCGACAC
>DGFH01000331.1:30825-33848 GCA_002391565.1 Anaerolineales bacterium UBA3905 | reverse complement strand
AGATGTGTATAAGAGACAAACCTATGGCTCAGCGATGACGACGCACGTTTCAGCCTGCCCCGCGTGATCGCCGATGGACGCGCCGACGCCGTGCACATTCTCTTTCCCGATCCCTGGTGGAAGCACGACCACCAGGTGCGTCGCCTGTTTTCGCCACCCTTTGTCGATCTGCTGGCGGCGAAACTGCGACCGGGAGGCTTGCTCCATTTCAAGAGCGATGTGCCGGAATACGGAGAATGGGTGCGCTACCTGGTCGAGCGTCATGCCGCCTTTGCGCCGCACGATCCTGACCTGGCCGCGCGCATTGGAGAGTCTGCCCCCACGCATCGCGAACAATGGTGCCAGCGCCACAGCAAGCCGGTGTGGGCTTACTATTTTGCGCGCCGCTGACGTCGCCATGACTGTTGTGCTCTCCTGGCCGGGTAAACGCGCCCCGCAAGCCGCGTCCGCTCTTCGGCCCACGCTGCTTGAAACCTTTGAGCCACACCGGTTTGAGCAAAGCGCCGCCCCTTGCCCCTCACCCCTCGCCAATACTCTCTACTACGGCGACAACCTGCCGATCCTGATGCATCTGCTCGACAGCGGGCTGGCCGGCCAGGTGCGGCTGATCTACGCCGACCCACCCTATGACAGCGGTGTGACCTGGACGCGCAAGGTGCGCCTGCGCCAGCCGCGACGCAACGGCGCCGATCCTGTTCTGCTGGAGCAGGCGCAGTATACTGACGCCTGGCCAGAAGGCGCCTATCTCCAGTTTATCTATGATCGCCTGCCGTTGCTGCGCAGCCTGTTGGCCGAGGATGGTAGTCTGTGGCTGCACTGCGACCATCGGCGTGTACATCATCTCCGCTGTCTGCTCGACGAAGTCTTCGGCGCCGAGAACTATCTCAACACGATCACCTGGCGTAGCCAGACCGCGCGCGGGGCGAAGGTCAATGCATTCTATTTTCCCCACAGCGCACATGCGATCCTGATCTACGCCCGCCACCGCGCGACGCCCACCAGATGGAACCCACCGCGCAAACGCATCGTGCTGACGGAAGCCGAAGCCGCCGCCGAGTTCATGCGCGACGAACGTGGCTTCTTTCGCACGTCGGATCCGGGCACATACGCGTTTGCCAGCCTCAAGCAGCTCCATGCCGAGGGGCGGCTCTACGCACCCTATGGCGGCCAGGTGGTGATCGATGAAGCGGCGCAGCGCGTCTACCCTTCGAATGGTGGCAATCTCGGCGTGAAGTACTATCTCACAAAACTGGGCAACGACCGCTATCAGGTCGAACGCGCCGTGGACAACATCTGGGACGACATCCCTGGTCTTGGCACGACGCCTGGCGAAGACCTGGGCTACCCGACGCAAAAGACAGCAGCGTTGCTCGAACGCATCCTCACCACGGGCAGCGATCCCGGCGACCTGGTGCTCGATCCCTTTTGCGGTTCCGGTACGACGCCCGCCGTCGCCGCCAGACTTGGGCGCCCCTGGCTTGCCTGTGACGCCAATTACGGCGCCATCCAGACTACCATCCGGCGGCTATATGCACAGTCAACCCCCTTCACCCTGTACACCGCGACGCCGCCGCCCCAATTCGCAGCGCCGGAGATAGACCTCTCGATTACCCGGATCGACGGTGCATCGGCTACAATCGAGGTTGCGCTGCACGCCGTGCGGGCGCCGACGTTGCCGGCAGGCGTCGATGCGACGGATGAGCGTATGGGGCAGGCGTTGGTGGATAGTCTTGCCATCGACCCGAATTACGATGGCAAGCACTTTCGAGCTACGCTGGTGGATGCACCGCACAAGAAACGCGCTACAATCGTAGGGCGCTATGTAGTGACATTGCCTGCTCTGCCGACGACGGTTGCCGTGCGCGTGATGGACATCACAGGCGGCGAGCGAATCGTGACGAAAAAGATTGATTGAGCTAGAGGGGTTATGGCGACACCGGTTTTGACGATTCTGGACGAAGACAGGCACGCCTGGTTTGCCGGTCGCACGCGCGCGATTCTGAAATATCTGGATGCAGAATTGGGGACAAATGGCGCTGCACAGACGCGTCGAGTGCTGGATGTCGGCGGCGGCGCTGGCAACATGGCGCATCATCTGGCGCATTATGGTGTAGTGACGAACATCGAATACAACCCCCGCCCGATCCCGGTGGCTCAACAACGCGGGGTAACCACCGTACAAGGATCGGGCGATGCATTGCCTTTCCCCGACGCCACCTTCGACCTGGTGGCGCTGCTCGATACGGTGGAGCATATTCCCGACGAGCTGGGCGTCTTTGCCGAATGTGCGCGCGTGCTGAAACCGGGTGGTGTGTTGCTGGTGACGGTGCCGGCGTATATGTGGCTATGGAGCTACAACGATGAGATCAACGCCCATCAGCGGCGCTACACTGCCGACGAACTCAAGCTGAAGCTGGAACTCAGCGGATTGCACGTCAGCCGGATCAGTTACAACAACTTCTTCCTCTTTCCGGTGGTGGCAGGCATCCGTTTCCTGCGCCCGTACAATCCTGGCTTGAAAAGCCCGCATCTGGACGCCGCCGCCGAAGTTTATCAGGTGGATATGGAGCCGATCCCAGAGCCGGTGAACACCATTCTGCACGGCGTCTACTGGCTGGAGGCAGAGATTCTGGAGCGGGCCGCCTTCCCGTTTGGGATCAGCATTCTCTGCGCAGCGCGGAAGTAGAGGCTGCGTCGATCATGTCCTGGTTTTCCGGTGCACGGCGCCACTTGCTGGCGCTTGGCCTCTACAGCCTGCTCACAGTGCTGCTGACCTGGCCGCTCATCCTGCACCTGACCACACACGTGCCGGGTGTGCCACAGTGGGCCTTCGACGAATCGACCTTTGTCTGGAACATCTGGTATTTTCAGCACGCGCTGATCGACAATCTTCAATCGCCGCTTCATAGCGAGTTGATCTGGTTTCCGCTCGGCATCGATCTGATCCTCTACACCTACAACTTTTATCATGTTCTGGCCGCGATGCCACTGGCGTTGGCTGTCAATCTGCCCTTCGCCAGCAA
>DGFH01000331.1:11509-30539 GCA_002391565.1 Anaerolineales bacterium UBA3905 | reverse complement strand
CTCCAGTCTCCAATCTCCAATCTTCTGGTCCGCCTTCGCCGCTGGCGCGGTTTACGCCTTTGCCTCCAACCGGGCGGTCTATGCTGCGCTCGGCCACTACGATATGGTGACGACGCAGTGGATTCCCTTCTACGCGCTGGCGTTGCTGCGCATCGTTGACCCGCAACTTTCGCTCGTGCGCCAACGCCGCTGGGCCATCCTGGGCGGCCTCTTTTTCGCTCTCACCGGCCTGGCGGAGATGATCAGCGCGCTCTTTTTGGCAATGTTCACGGTGATTGTGTTGCTTGTGAAAGCAAGAGATTGGGAGCGTAAGAGATTGGAGATGGGAGATTCACAGGGAGGGCGTGTAGAGACGCCAGGTTCTCAATCTCACAATCTCACAATCCCTAAATCCCGTAAGTCCGCAATCTCCAATCTCCAATCTCTAATCTCTAATCTCCTCCTGCTTGCCCTCACCGCCTTCCTGGTCTGGTCGCCGGCGCTGATTCCAATCCTGCGGACGTTCTTCACCGCCGATTATGATCTACAAGGTTGGGGCGATGCGTTGATGCTCAGCACCGATCTGCTGGGCTGGTTCACGGCCACGGTCTTTCATCCGCTCTTTGGCGGCGATGTCGTGCAGGCGATGCGGCTGGTGCAACAGCGCGCCGCCAACCCGGAATTGAGCGGCTTCCGCGATATCAACACGGTCTTTCTCGGTTGGATGACGCTGGCATTGGCGCTGGTTGGCAGCGCGGCGTACTGGCGCAAGGTGCGCATCTGGGTGTGGACGAGCCTGATCTTCGGCGTGCTGACGCTTGGCCCGCTGCTTCAGATCAACGGGCGCTACCGCTTTGACCTGGACGGGTTGGAGACGACTGTACCGCTCCCCTTTGCGCTGTTGCACTTCATCCCGGTGATCAAAGCCAACCGGGCGCCTAACCGCAACAGCGTGCTGCTGATGTTAGGGCTGGCGGTGCTGGTGGGCTACGGCGTCTACTGGCTGCTGGGCTGGTTGCGGCGCAACCGGGCGACCGGGCGCGTCGGTTGGCTGCGCCCGATCGTGGCGACGACGTTGACGGCGGCGATCCTTTTCGAGCATCTGGCGTTGCCTTTTCCCCTTTCCGATGCACGCATCCCCGCCGTGTACGACCAGATCGCCGCCGAACCAGGCGACTTCAGCGTGCTGCAACTGCCGCTCGGCTGGCGCAACAGTTTTGGCGTCTTTGGGCCGGAACAGACCTTGCTCCAGTACTACCAATCGGCGCACGGCAAGCCAATGTTGGGCGGCAACATCAGCCGTGCGCCCGCCTTTAAGATGGAGTACTTCCAGCGCATCCCTTACTTCCAGGCCCTGGCCGAGATTCAGTTTGGCCGCCCCGTTCCGGCGGAGGTGATCGAGGCGGCGGCAGCGCAGGCCAGCGATCTGATGTACCTTTACGACACACGCTATGTGCTTCTCTATCCGCCGATTCCTGGTCGCCCGCCCTACACCGACACCTGGCAGGATGCATGGGACTTTGTCAAACGCACGCTGCCGCTGGAAGCGACGCCGTTTTGGACGCAGGACGGCATCGAGGCATATCGAGTATTGCAGCCGGCGGGCGGCGATCAATTCTACCTGAACCTGGGCGAGCCGGGCGTCTACCCCTATCGCGGGGAGGGGTGGGATGCAGCGGAGGTCGATGCACCTTACGAAGTCAGCGCCATCTGGGCAACCGACAGGCGCAGCCGCCTCTTTGCGCCACTGCGACAGGTCGATCCTGATGCTATGTACAGCGTACAGGTGCGGGCGCATCCATTCGTCTATCCGGGCAGTGCGCCGCAGACGGTGCGGCTCACGGTGAACGGTGCTACGCTGGACGCGCAGCAGCTGCCCGATGGCTGGCAGACGTTGACCTGGAACGTGCCAGGGACGCTGCTCAACAACGGCCTGAACCGGCTGGAACTGGCCTGGGCTTACAATGCGGCGCCGCGTCAGGTGATCCCTGGCGACCGCGCCATCGGCGCAACCGGCGTACAGCTGCCGATCGACGCTGATCTCAAAGCCTTCGCCGACGGTGGTTTTATTGCCCTGTTTGATGAAGATGGTGTACAGAGCGACGGTTCAGCCGGACGGCGCGGGGTCAATCTCACTGTGCTCGACCCGCGCAACGGTGATGTGCTGGAAAAGGCTGGCTTCGACACAACTGCTTCCGCTGCCGAAAGTGAGCGATTGGTGGAATTTGTGAACGGCATCGCAGCGGGCGCGCCTGTCCTGGTCGTGACCTATGGCGACGCCTCTGCCTATCTGAGCGACGACGCGCTGGCTGCGCTCAATTCGCTGGGTGCAGCGTTGAATGCAGAGGATGTGCGCGGCAAGTACTTTGCGCTGGCCGGCGTTAAGGGCGCGGCGGCGGGCACGGCGGCGCAGGTGATCGACGCCAGTGAGGCGTTCTTGCGCATCAGCCTGAACCGGGATCGACGACCGCTGGCCGCTGCGGTGGATTGGGTGCAAATTGGGCGATGATGGAAGTGGAACGCGGCTTCAGCAGATGCAGCGGATAGGCGCAGATTTTATCCGCTACAATCTGGAAAACCCACGGCATCCGCGTTCTATTCCATTTGATCGATTGAACGCGTCCGGCTGCGCTGATGATAGGCAGCCATGATGCGCTCCCAAGGCAGGGAACGCGTACGCAGCCGAAGGATGGTGTACATCGCCTTGTAGATCTCGCGCTTGTTGATCTTGCTGGCGCCTTCGGTGCGGTTGACAAAAGTGATCGGCACTTCGCCGATGCGGAAGCCAGCGCGCTCGACGAGAAAGGCCATTTCGATGAGAAAACTGTAGCCGCTGCTGAAAATAGCGTCGAGATCGATGGTTTCCAGCACCTGACGCCGATAACAGCGGAAGCCTGCTGTGCAATCGCGCGCCGCCACTCCCAGCAACGTGTGCGCCAGCGCATTGGCGGCATAGCTGATGAACTTGCGCAGCGGCGGTGAACCGACGACTGCGCCGCCTGAGACGTAGCGGCTGCCAATCACCAGGTCATAGCCAGATGCCGCCAGATCGAGCAGTGCAGGCAGGCTTTCTGGGCTATGGCTGAAGTCGGCGTCCATCGTGCAGATATACTCATAACCATGTTCGATGCCGTAGTGAAAGCCAGCGCGGTAGGCTGTGCCCAGCCCCAGCTTGCCGCTGCGGTGCAGCACGTGAACATGCGGGTCACAGGCGGCGATGGCGTCAGCGATGGCGCCAGTGCCATCTGGTGACGCATCATCGACGATAAGGAGCGCAATATCGCCGGGCAGGGCGCGCAGACGCCCTACCAATCGCGCCAGATTTTCACGTTCGTTGTAGGTGGGCACAATCATCAGCGCCCGCCCTGGCCAGAGCATGGTCATGCGGATAAGACTTTCTGCAACATATCAAAAACTTTAACATTATCAGTCAATCATCCAGCATGGTCAAATCCACTGCCTTGACTCGCCTTGACAGACAAATTGCGCTTGTGCTGGCCGCCGTCGTTGTCGGTTTGTTGCTCCGTGATACGCCGCTCGACCTGCTGCCGGGCGATGCCGGTGAGTTTCAGTTTGCGGCCTGGAACTTCGGGCTGGCGCACGCCACCGGCTATCCGCTTTATCTGCTGGTGGGCGGAGGATGGCAACATCTGTGGGCGTGGGCCGGGCTATCACCCGCAGCATCGTTGAATCTGCTCAGTGTGCTCTTTGCAGCGATGGCGGCGGCTGGCTTTTACCTGCTATTGGTGCGGTGGCTGCCAGGGGAAGTTGTTGTGCGCCGCCTGGCGGCATTGCTGGCAACTGCTTTCTTGATTGCCAACCCCACCATGCGTAGCCAGGCGCTTCAGGCTGAAGTTTATACGCTGCACGCCCTGTTGCTGATCGTTATCCTCTGGGCGGCGCAGAACGTCGCCGCTCCCGACGCCGCTCCTGACGCCTTCAACCGTCGCTTCGCCGCTCTGGCTTTCTGCTTTAGCCTGGGGCTAACCCATCACGCCACAACGCTGCTGCTGGCGCCAGCGTTGCTGGCTTATCTTTTTGTGTGGCGGCGCAGCTGGTGGCGCAGTGGTCGCGCCTGGCTGTGGGCGCTGCTGGCTGCGCTGCCGCCGCTGTTGCTTTACCTCTACATCCCGCTGCGCAGCGGACCCGACGCCTCACCCTGGTATCATCAGCGCCTGGGCGATGGGGTGCTCACTCTCTTCGACAATAGTCTGCCTGCCCTCTTCAACTTTATTACTGGACGTTCGATCTCGGTCGGTTTTCATGATCTGGGGACAGCGTTGACCGGCGCGCCGACGGCGTTCGTGCTCTGGCTGCGCCACTTCGAATGGACGGGGCTGCTGCTTATGGTCGTCGGCGTCTATGTGTTGATCCGGCTGCGGGCATGGCCGCTGCTGGCATTGACCGGCGTGTGGTTCGGTGCGCAGCAGCTTTTCAATCTCTTCTACGCCATCGGCGATATTTTCGTCTACTATATCCCGCTCTACCTGATCGCCTGTCTCTGGATCGGCTTTGCCGGCGCCGGCATTGGCGCCGGCTTTCGCTTTGACGCCGACGCGCCTCTCGATCCAGTCAGGGACGCCGCCCAACCGACGCCTCTCGCCCCTCGCCCCTTGCCCCGTTGGGGTGTGCTGCTGCTGGCGCTGATCCTCATTTTGCCGGTGCAGCTTTGGGTCGCCTATACGCCGCTCTTCACGCAGATCAAGCTGGAGAGCGTTGCTGTACGCCAACAATGGGAAGCGATCCTGGCCGCCGCACCGCCCGCTGACGCTATTCTTGTCAGCAACGATCGCAACGAGATCACGCCGCTCTTTTACCTGCAAACCGTCGAAGGGCGCGGCGCGGGCATGACAGGGTTATTCCCGCTAATCGCGCCCGATGCGCGTTTCACCGACATCGGCGCCACCTTGCAGACGGCGCTTGATGCAGGCGGCGCGCAGCCGGTCTTCCTGATCAAGCCGATGCCAGGATTGGAGACGCGCTTTGCGCTGGTGGAGCGTACACCGCCGCTGGTGGAGGTGATCGGCGCCGCCGCCGCATCGCCTGCTGTCAAGATCGACGCACCCTATGGCCCGCTGACCCTGCGTGGCTACGCGTGGACGCCAACCGCCGAAGGGATCGAGGTGACGCTAACCTGGGAGGTCAACGCGCCGTTACGCGCAGATTACACGACAACTGTGCAGCTTTTCGATGCTGCTGGCGCAAAAGTCGGTCAGGATGACCGCGCACCCGGCGGCGTCTACTATCCAACATCGCGCTGGAAGGTCGGCGAAACGCTCATCGACCGACACACGATGACGCTGCCGCCGGGTGCGGCGCCAGTGCGGATGTTGGTGGGCATGTACACCGGGACGGAAGCAAAGTTGCTGGCGCCGCCGTTGGAGGTTACGATCACCCCATGACAAGCAGCGAATTTTCTGTGACCCAACCCTGGCATTCGGATACACGCAGCGCGTGGCGTTGGGTCTTCTCCCATGTGCGGCGCAACTGGGCAATCATCGCCGTCATCCTGGCGGGCGCCATCGGCAACGCCGGGTTGGCGGCGGCGATCCCCATCTTCACTGGCTCGGCGTTCGACGCCATCACCGGCGCGTCGCCCGATCTGCGCGCATTGGCGTGGGCGTGTGCGCTGTTGGTGGTGAGTCAGGGGGTGCGCTCCGGTCTGCAACTGGGGCGCAATTTCGGCAGTGAAGTGCTCGGCCAGCGGCTTGAACGCGACGCACGCCGCGAGCTTTACGGCGAGCTGCTGGGCAAGAGCATGGGTTTTCACGATATGCACGCCACTGGCGACGTGATGGCGCGTGCCACCAACGATGTGCGGGAGCTGGCGCTAATGATGGCGCCGGGGCTGAATCTGGTGATCGGTTCGGCGATCTTTCTGGTGATGCCGATCCTGGTGGCGCCCCGTTACCACCCGACGCTCGTCATCGTGCCGGTGCTCTTTGCCATTGGCTACCTGTTGGCAATGTGGCACTATTTGCGCACGCTACAGCCAGTCACAGCCACGGTGCGCCGTGTCTTTGGTGAGATGAACGCACGGCTGACCGAGGCGGTCGAGGGCATTGAGACGGTCAAGGGGGCAGCGCAAGAGGATCGCGAAGTCGCTCTTTTTGCGCACAACGCCACGCGCGTGCGTGACGCGATCGTGGCGCAGGCGCGCGTAGAGGCGCGTTTCTTGCCGTTGCTGTTATTGGCTCTGGCGACGGGCATCGCTTTTGGACAGGCGCTTTATCTCTACAACGCCGGCGTGATCACACTCGGCGCAGTGGCGGCGTATGTCGGGCTGATCTCGCTGTTCGATTTTCCGGTTTTCACCTCGCTCTTCGCCTATTCACAGGTTGCCTCCGGGCTGTCGAGCGCACGGCGTATCCTGGAATTGATCCGGACACAGGCCGTTGTCGATCAAAATGTCGTCGGTTATGCCGAGCCGATGCGGGGCGGCGTGCGTTTTGAGCATGTCAGCTTTCAATATGCACCTGGCGGCGAGAAAACCGCGACGACGCAGAATGCGCTGGAAGATGTATCCTTCACCCTGGCGCCGGGAGAGACATTAGCATTGGTAGGGCAGACTGGCGCCGGTAAGAGCACAGTCGCCAAACTCATCAACCGCATTTACGACGCCGATCGTGGCGCCGTTATGATCGATGGCGTCGATGTACGCAACTGGAATCTGGAGACGCTGCGACGACAAATTTCGATCATTGAGCAGGATATCTTTCTCTTCAGCCGTTCGATAGCAGAGAATATCGCCTTTGGCAAGCCCGACGCCACCCAGTCCGAAATTGAAGCGGCGGCGCGGGCGGCGCAGGCGCACGACTTCATCATGAGCTTCCCGGATGGGTACGCCACTGTCGTTGGCGAGCGTGGCATGATGCTCTCCGGCGGGCAGCGACAGCGCATCGCCCTGGCGCGCGCCTTTCTCACCAACCCGGCGATTTTGATCCTGGATGACTCGACCAGCGCCATCGACAGCGCCACCGAGGATCAGATTCAGCAAGCCATCGAGCGCGCCAGCGAAGGCCGCACCACGATCCTGATTACCCATCGTCTCTCGCAGATTCGCTGGGCGGACCAGATCGTCGTGCTGCGCCAGGGTCGCGTCGCCGCACAAGGGACGCACGCTGACCTCATTGCCACATCCCAGCCATATCGCGATATCTTCGCACAATTGGAATCAAAATAGGGGAGTCAAGCGTCATACCCTAAAGAATTGGCCCGTTGTGGGGGCGATGCGCCAGGTCGATCTGTTGGCGCAGTTCAGCTTTGGCAGCCAGGAGATTCTCTTTGGCTTTGAAGAAGGCGGCCTCGGTAAACTCCAATGCGCCGCTGTCGAGCATTTCCAGCAAGATGTCGACGACCCGCAGGACTTTGGCTTCCAGGAGTTCGGTCGTCGTGCCGTAGAGTGATTCTGGGAGGAAGAAGGCCGCGACAATTGTGAAAAGCCAGCCGCCAAGTAGCACCATATACCATTGCCGGTTCACAACGCCCGGCAGCGCCAATGCCAGGATCACCCAAACCACGACCAGCAAGGTCACGACCTGCCAGCGCGCCACCGGGCGCGCCAGCGCAATGGCAGCGAGGCGCGGCGCCAGCCGATCGTAGTGGCGCAGGTGTGTCAGCCAGGCGTTGAAACGGTGACATTCCTTGAGATTGACGCGATCTTGATCAAAGTTGGCGAGTTCGGCGGCGTAGGTGCGACACTCTGCCGCCAGGGCGTAGAATGCCTTACGGTCGAACTCGATCAGGTCGGGGGAAGACGGACGACGCAGCATCCGACGTAGAAAGTTCACACCGGGCGGCTGATGAGCAAAGCAGCCAGGACAAGAACGGTCGTCCAAAATGCAGCTTTGGTGGCGACGCTGCGCAGACAGGCGGCATCTTCTGGCGTCACGCGATTGCGGTCAAGCTGGGCAAAGGCGCCCATGGCCAGCGGTAGGGTGGCAAGCCCGGCCAGGTACCATAGTGGCAACGGCGTCAGCACCGTCACGACCAGAATGCTGGTGTACGCCAGCATCGTTACAAAGGCATGAATGTCGAGGGTGCGGGCATCGCCAAAGACGACGGCCAGAGTGCGCTTGCCGATCAGCCAGTCACGACGCAGGGTGACCAGGTTCTGACTCATCACCACCAGCAGCGCCAGGAGTGCGATGGGCAGACCGCCCCAGACGGGCAGCCAGCTCAATTGTTGCGTCTGCGCATAGAAGGAACTGAATAGCGGCAACACACCAAAGGCAAGCAGGACGCCGGCTTCACCCATGCCGTAGCCGCGATAGGCAAACCGTACTGGGGGAAGCAGCGCCCCCAGCTGCAGCAACACCGCCAACCCGCCAAAAAAGAGGATCGGCCAGCCAGCCAGCAAGGCGAGCCAGAGTCCACACACTGCACTGACCGTGTAAAGCAGGGCGCCCAGGTTGAGTAGCAACGCCGGCGGTAAGACGCCATGTTGCTGGAGCGTGAAGGTGCTTGCAGGTGTATCAGTGGCGGGGCGCGCCTCTGCACTCAGACTCTGCTCGAAATCCTGATAAGCCATCAGCACCTGGAACGCAATGGCGGCGAGCAGCACACTGCCGACGCCGAAGATGAAGCGCACCCAATCGAAGGCGCCCACCCACCAACCGCCGATGAATGATCCCACCAGTGTAGGTAGCGTCAGCGCCAATGCTAGGTCGGGGCGCAGCGCAAGCAACACTGCACTGAGCAGGCTGTCACCACGATGGGAAGTGCGCGTCCGTTGTAGTCGCTGCAGTAGTGATGGCGATGATTCAGTTGCCTGTCCGTTGGTCGAATTGGTCATGGGTCACTCGCAGTCGCTCTACGCGGATGCTCATTGGGCAGCTTCGTGATGTGGCCCTTCCTCATTGCATGCTGTCCCTCTGTTGTGGCGCTTGCATGCAGATTCCACATCATCCTAACATCTTGACTGGCGCTGGTCAAGATACTTTCCTGTTATTGCCATCTGTCAGCTGCTTATGGTTGAACCTTCCAGATTTCGTAGAGCGGCGTTCCGTCGCGCTGTGTGAACGCCTGCTCGCGCACCGCCGTCTTGCCTTGCGCCGCCACGCTGTCGAAGAATGCCGACGCACGCCCCTGGAAGACGGTGGCGCCTGCGCTGTGCAGCAGATAGATGTTATTGGGGTTCTCCAGAAAAGGCGTCAGCCGGGCGGTGAAATCGGCGTCCGGCGCGTCCGGGGATGTGTAGCCGAAAATCTCGATCGGCGTCACCGTCCCCTCGCTCAGGTAGCGGACGGTTGCATCCAGCCCCCAGTCAAGCGCCAGCGGCGCCCCCATCCCATTGTAGCGAAGATGGTAGGCCAGGTGATAGCTGGCGTCGCTGTGATCGCCTAACCCGCCGCTGTGCGCCAGCGCACGATGATACGCGACGGTGTGCGTCAGATCGATTGCGATCCATGCCAGCCAGAGGGCGCTTACCAGCAAATGCGAGACCTGAAGCTGTGGCGTGGTGCGTCGCTGGCGTTGTGCTGGCGCTGCTTCCCCCATTGGCGCCAGCAGCACAGCACCCATTGCAACCCCGACGACGGCCAATGCCAGCGGTTGCAGGAGCGCATAATGGGTGACGAAGAGGTCGCTAACGGTGAAGATGCTTGCCAGTACAGCTGCGCTGAGCAAGAACAGTGGCGGCAAAACCATTCCCGGCGCCCGCGCCGCGCCTACGATTACCGCGAAAATTGCCAACCATGGCGCCAGTTGATTGGTGAACACGTCGCCAAGATACCAGAATTGGTCGCCGCGTAGCACCTGCACCAACTGTCCCAAGCGCGTTGCCAGGTTGTCGCCGAGCGCCAGGTTGTTCACGCCATAGTAGCTCTGCCGTAAGTTTCCGCCGATGCTGGCAAAGGTGCCGCCACTCTGTATGTTGAAAATTAGCAATGGCAGCATTGGCAACATAAAAGCGATGGCTGCCGCAATCAACGTGCGGGGCGCAAGCGGCGCAGCCACGCCACGTTGGCGCCTTGTCAGCCACGCGCCCGCCACCAGCAGCGCCAGCGGTGCGATTACCCAGATTGCCAGCAGCTTGGCGTAGAGCGCCAAGCCGGCTGCCAGCGTTGCCACGACCAAAGCACGCGGCTGTCCCAGGCGTAGCCAGCGCACCGCCTGCCAGATGCACAGAAAGACAAAGACCTGGGTGAGATTGGTGACGAAGATGCCCTGCCGGCTCCAAAAGATGAAAGAAGGCGACGCAGCCAGTAATGACACTGCCAGCAGACCGGAGAGTGAGATGGGGGCGTCTGCAATGTTGCGTTCAGACCGCTTCACCGCTGTGCAGCGCCATGCGCACCACTCGGAAATGCTGCGTTCGACGAGGATCAGGACGAGTAACCCGGAGAGAATAGGCAGAATGCGCAGGTTTGGCACGCCGATTCCGGTCACGGCCAGAAATGGTAGCGCCAGATAGACGTTGAGGGCGCCGATGTAATCCTGCACCATGAGGGGAAAGGTGCGTCCGCCAATGGTGAAGCCAGCGCTGCGGAAGGCTGAGATCGGCGCGCCGGTGAGAATTTCCATGGCGTTGACGCCTGCCTCGCGCGCCTCGTCGTAGTGCAGGCCGGGCAACCCGAGTTGATAGGAAGTCAACGCCAGGTAGATCACCAGGGTCGCGGCCAGCCAGAAGCGGCGTACGTTCATGATGGCGACAGCATTTCTGCACGATGCGCGTTCATTCGGCGACGAGGAACACTTCGCTCACCATGCTCTGGTAATTCCAGCCGCTGGCGTAGATGCGCACCGAGTCGATGTGCGCCGGGCGCGTCTCGGCCAGCTCTTCCATCAAGTTGGGAGAGCGATAGGTGTACCAGGTGAAGGGCGGAATCTTTTCACCGTTGACGATAGTCCAGTTTTCGTTTTCCGGGTCGCGATAATAGAAGCCATGCCCCCACGTCAGTTGTTTGCCGTAAATATCGGTGTAGGTGACTTCGACGCGCAAGGGATATTCGGAGCTGAGATAGCCGGCGCCGGAGAGACTTTGGAAGAGTAGCTTCACATCGAGTTGCAGCACCAGTTTATCATAGACATTGACATCCTTGCCGATATGTTGACGGATGCCCACCTCGGTCGGTACGTTATCCTCGCCCTGGCGTACGAAATAGGCGACGCGGCGCCCGTCGCGTTCCATGATGCTGACCTTGCCCGGCGTCACGCTTTGGGCAATCACATAACTTTCCCACGAATCTTTCATCGACTCGGTGAAATTGCCATTGCGCAGCAGATTTTGCGCTGCCGCCACAGGCTGGTCGGCCAGAGCGTCAGCGGTGAGCCAGGCGCGCAAGCCAGACGCGACGACCAGAGGCGGCTGGTCGGCTTTGTGAAGGGTGGCTTCACCGGCGCTGACTGTGATGTCAGTCCGCTCGGCGCCAACAGTGATCTGATAGCTGCCAGCGTCAAGATCGATTTCGCCATGTGGTGTGACGATGCGCACGGCCAGCGGACGTTGATGCCCGCTGTTGGTGAAGACGCGCGTCTGGCCTTTATCGAGCGTCAGTTGCGCCTGATAAGGTTCGCTGCTCATATCGAAGGTTGGGCGGCGCAGCCGGTCGATGCGCAGCCGCGTGCCAGAGAAAATCTGCACGCTGCCCAGCGCTTCGTCGCTGTCACCTTCTGTGATCAGTCGCACTGTCGCCTGTGTGGGGCTATCACCAGCCTCCACCACGCTGCCTTCGGTCACTTCATCGCGCAGATCGGTGATAGCGATTGGTTCGACGGCGCCGGGCGTGTAGAGCAGCACCGTCCCTTGCGTCGGGTTGAGCACGGCCGTCTGCTTCACGGTGGCCACTTCGATGACATAGCGGATCGAGAGCGGCACCGTGATCGCCAGTGCGACAAACAAGGCAAAACTGGTCAACAATACGATCCACGCCAGCCGTTCTGGGTTTTCGCGCAACGCATGCCGGCTCTGTCCGCGCCACACATTTTCTGGAGCTGGGGCGCCTGTCAGTTCCGAGTTCATGTCGCCTCCTCGCCGGGTGCTTCTGCTGATGACGCCGTCAGCCGTGCGGTAGCCTGCGCAGTGAGCCGGTCAATCCAGTATCGGGCGTCTTTGTCGGCGGGGTTGAGCGCCAGCTCACGTTCGAAGTAGACGATGGCCTCCGCCAGATCGCCGCGTGACTTATAAATAAGCCCCAGATGATAGTTGACATTGCGCACCGCCGGGTCGACTTCCAGCGCACGGGTGTACGCATGGATGGCTCGCTGCTGCTGCTGCGGTCCGGCCAATTCCAACCGCCCCAAATAAGCCGCCCCCAGGTTGGACCAGATCATGGCGTTATGTGGATGCAACTCCGCCGCCTTGCTCAGCACGCGCACGGCTTTGTTCCATTTTGCCAGCAAGATGTACGCACCGCCCAGGTTGATGGCAACGTCAGGATTGGACGGCGCCTGTTCATACAGGGGCAGTAATTTGTCAACCGCCGCCGCTGGTTGATTGGTGCGTAACAGCCAGGCGCCCTCCGCCAGCGCCCGGTTGAACTCTTCAGCCTGTCGATCCATAGCCAACCGTTTGTTTTCTCCTCTATCCGCGCCCAGCTGGTCGCAACTCCGCTCCCTCGCTGCTCCGCCTGGCCGATTTACCATCCCCCTCAACGCACCTGCAACGCCGTGTGTTCCCAGGCGCCGTAAGATGTGTGTTCGGGCATATCTGTGCCCGGTCAATCACTGAGCATAGCGCTTCATTGTACTCATGTGCGGGCATACCAGACAACTTTGTGAACGGCGTGTGGCGGTGGAATGCCATCGGTCACCCCAAGAGCACCAGCACCACTGAAATGGTCGCCATGCTCACCAGCGTGCTGACCAGCACCGCCGCTGCCACCAGGCGCGGCGCCGCCGCAAATTCGGTCGCCAACACGGTGGCGACAACTGCCGTGGGCATCGCCGCCTGCAAGATCATCACCTGCCGTTCGACGCCGCTGATTCCCATGAGCTGGCAGAGCCCTAACGCTGCAAGTGGCGACAGACCCAGCCGAATGGCGAGTGTACGCCACACGACGCTCTGCTCACGATTGAAAGGCGTCACGCTCAATTGAATCCCAAGTAACACCAACATCATCGGCACGGCGGCGCCAGCCATCAGATCGACAGCGCGGTAAAGCGGATCGGGCACAGGGACGGCCAACCGATTCAGCGTGATGCCCAGGATGGTGGCGTACAGCACCGGTGTGCGCAGGCTCTGGCGCAGCGCTCTGCTCAGTGGGGCCGCGCCGGACGACGCCACGAAGACGCCCAGGGTGTTGGTGAGCAAGGCGCTGATGGCGTAGTAGACGGTCGCCATCACCAGACCTGCTTCACCCAGGGCAAAGAGCGTAATCGGCAGCCCCATGTTGCCATTGTTGCTCACGGCGCTGGCGATCGTCAGCGCCGCACGGCGCGGACGCGGCTGATCGCTCCCTGCAAACCAGCCAGCCAGCCCGGTGAGCACATAGACTGCCAGAACCAGGAATAAGAACTGCTGGAGCACTGTGGTGCTGATGTCCATCGTGTAGAGGCTGCGAAAGACCAGCGCGGGCGACCCCAGATTGAAAATCACACGCCCTAGCGTGCGCCCATCCAGGGCGGTGAAGCGCGCCAGCACATAGCCGGCGCCCGCCACGAGAAACACCGGCAGCACGGTGTTGACGAACACCTGCAGAAGATCGGTGAGCATGAACCCCTGGATTTCTAGGTTGTGGCGCCGCTCCGGTTGGGGCGCGGCGTGAGGGTGGGATCGGCGTCGGTTTCATCTTCGCCGCCGACGTTGTGAAATACGTGATAATGCTGTAACGTCGGTGCAAAAAACTCGACGACGTACTCGTTGGGGATGCCCATAGGCTGTACAATTTCATTGAGCAGTGCGTGGATGAAGGCTGACCGCTGCGCTGGCGTCAACTGGCGCGAGGCGTCATCCCAGAGCAAGATCGTGCCGTAGACGCCTTCTCCTGTGTAGTGCAGGTCAAGTTTGCCGATCGTCATCGGTGCGCCGTCGGGCGTGACCTGGTCTAGATCAAAGAGCGCGTATTCTTCCGAGGAATGCGTGCGCACCAGGCGCTTCAATTTGAGATTCACAGTGACAGGTTATTCGTATTCACCGAGATCATCATCGTCGTCATCATCCGACCAGGCGTCCCAGGGGTCGAGGTCATCGAAGTCTTCCTCGTCGTCCGCTTCCTCGAAGAGCGGATAGGCGTCGGCGGCTTCGCCAGCGTAGAAGAGCATCTCTTCGAGCGCCAGTTCTGCAGCTTCTGCCTCCTCACTGCTGCCGGCGGCGATGCTGGAGAGGGCGCGGTGCGCTGGTTTTCCCCCCAGCCGCCCCAACGCAAAGATGGCTGCCAGCCGCACCATCTGTTCGTCATCGTCGAGCAGAGCAAGCAGATCCGACAATGCCGCTCTGGCCTCAAGTTCGCCACAGGCGACGGCTGCTTCCGCACGCATCGCCGGCGACGGGTTGCCCAATTCTGCGCGCGCCAGCCTGCGCCAGCGAATGTCGGCGCTGCGTCCCATTGCGACGAGCGCACCAAGCCGTAGTTCTTCGTAAGGCGAATAGTAGGCGTCCTCGATGAACTGGCGCACACCGACCTCGCCGGAGTAAGCGATGCTCTCCAATGCCCGGCGCTGGACGGAGATCGGTTCGGCTGGGTCGGTCAATACGCTGATGAGCACTTCTTCTGCGCGCATCGCCAGCGCTGCATCCAGTTCATCCAGTTCGCCGGCGAGCACGTAGTAGCCCAAGGCGGCCGCGGCTGCCGCGCGCACGGCATCCTCTTCGTCGCGTTGTAGCCGTTGGATGATTGGCCCCAAGATCTCTGGCGCAGGTTCGCTTTCCGCCAGTGTTTCCAGGGCAAGCTGGCGCAGGTCGGCTTCGGGATCATCCAGAATAGTCGCCAGGAAGAGATTGAGGTCGACGTCCAGATAAGCGTCGGCGCCGTCCAGCAAGACATCCAGGACGCGGCGCCGGTGCTCTACGGCGAGCCTGGGCCAGAGACGACGTACAACCTCAGCTCCGGCGCGCGTCAGATCAGAGAGTGCAAAATATTCATTGTGAGGGACGCTCTCGGGAGCGTCGGCCAGCCGCTCTAGCAACGTTTCGAGCGACCAGGTGGGGCGATGGTCGGCGCCGACATCGACCTCGTCATCTTCCCAGTTGGTTGCATCGTCGAGATCCGCCAGACGGCGCGTATAATAGCCGCGCCGCTCTCGGTTTTCTGATGGATTGAGGGCGCGTGCACTCTCTTCATCGTCATCTTCTGTGTCCCACGCGTCCGGGGCGTGCTCATCCGGATCGAAATCGTCCTCGAAATTGTCCTCAAAATTGTCGTAATCCACTGGGCGTTTCTTTGCGGTCATGCTGTTTACTCACATCCGGCGCTGCGTCGCCGGTTCTCATTGCCAGACAAAGCCCCATGTTGGGCTGGCCGGGCTGACAGGATTCAGTGTATCACCAGCCGCTTTTTCTGCAACATCCACATACCAGCGCCATTGGCGGCCATAGTCCAACGGCGCCAGACTGCACAGGCTATCATCCAGTTGCCAGAGGGTGACGTTGGCTGGTCGTGGTTGCGCCAGCACCCACACCACCTGCTCGACCCCAGCCGCGTCGCGGCCATTGACGTACCCCAGATGTACGACATACACATCGGTGGGCTGAATAAACGGGACAGGATTCCAGACCAATTGTTGGGCGGAGCCGCACTGGACGGCGACGCCATTCTCTGGGGCGCGCAAGGTCGGCGCGTCCAGGCGCACGGTGGTCGCAGGTGTGGCGGTGGGCGGCGCGCTGGTCGGCGTCGCCACCGGCGTTGCGGTTGTCGGTGGGGGCGTCGCTGTCTCGGTTGACGCGCCGGGGATGATCAATTCTTGACCAGGGCGCAATGTGCGCGCCTGGGCCAGAGTCATTCCATTGGCGTCAAGGATGCGCTGGATGTTGACCCCATAACGCATGCCGATTGCCATCAAGGTGTCGCCGGCGCGAACGGTGTAGGTAAAGCCCTCCGGCGCCAGGGTGGGCGTCGGGGTTGCAGTGGCAGCCGGGGCGTTCGGGTCGGGAATGATGATGTCGTCGCCGGGCTGAATCGTATAGACGTCGTCCTCGGTCAGGCCGTTGGCCGCCAGCAGCGCCTCCAGCGAGATGTCGTTGCTCATTGCCAGCTCGAAAAGTGTATCCCCGGCGCGAATCCGGTAAATGTTGGGCGTCGCAGTGGGCGTCACCGCCATGGGCGTCGGGGTTGGCAAGGCGAGCGTCAAGCGCGCAGGGGTTGTCAACGTGGCTGTCGCCGTGAGTGCACTACTCAAGGTAAGAGGGCTGGCGGGCGTTGCGTCAGGCGTGGCGCTCCCAACGGCTGTGCCCGTAGTGGCTGCCGTGCTGGTGGGGGACGACGTGGCTACGGCAGCTGACGTGGCGGTGGCAGCCGAAGTGGCGGTGGCAGCTGTGGTGGCGGTAGGCAGCGGCGTCGGTGGCGGAGAGGTGGGTGAAGGCTCCGGTGATGGCGGTGTGGTGGCTGTCGGCGGCGCAGTTGCCGCGATAGTGGGCGCCGTCTCGGTCACTGCGTCGCCCGCGACCGGCTCCTCGCTGACCTGCGTCTCGACACTGGCGGCGACCTGTACTGGCGTCAGCGACGCCTGGCTCACCAGTTCATCGACGTCAGCCTTGGCAACAGGGATAGTCGTGATCGTAATATCGGGTTGCAGGCGCGCACCCAGGCTGTCGACCAGCGCCGCCACACGGGTGATCTGCCGTTGCGTCCAGGCAGTGGGGCTATCGCCGCCCAGCCGTGTCAGCAAGACGGCGGCAAACAGCAGGATCAGGATCAGAGGCGCTCCCCAGGTCAGCAGACGCGGGGGCGCGGGCTGTAGCTCGCGCCCGCAGTGGGGGCAGACCATGAGTGCGGCCGATGCGCGTCCACCGCAGCGCCGACAACGCACCTGTTTGGTGTGCGAGGGCAGCGTCTCGCCACAGGCCGGACAAAGCGAAGCGTTGATGCCAACCGGCGTGTGACAATTGGGACAGGGACGCGTGGCCGCCAGGTGCAGATCGCTGGCTGTGGCATTTCCAACTGGCGCACGTGGTTCTTGCGGCATGGGTGAGTGTGTCATAGAGGTTGCTTCAAGGATGCCAATCGGTGCAAATACAAGTGCGGGCGCTGTATCCAACCATGACCGGAGGGGGCGCCCGCACTTGCACAAATGGATCGATGTTTATTGCCCGGTCAACCTGGCCCAATCGATGGCCTGTGGCGCCGAACTGAGATCGCGGACGGTAATCAGCAGCATCAACCCCAGCAACAACATGAAGCCGATCATGTGGATCATACCTTCACGCTCCGGGCTTACGCGCTGGCCGCGAATGGTTTCAATCAAGATGAAGAGCAGGCGTCCGCCATCCAGTGCTGGCAACGGCAACAGATTCATGATCGCCAGCGATGCGCTCAACACCGCCGACAGATAGAGAATCGGGAATAACATCCCGCCACTCAGCGAGGCCGACATGGCGCCGCCCACCATCTGGGCAATGCCGATCGGTCCGCTGAGCTGCGCCTCGTCTGGCGAGATGCGGCCCTGGAAGAGCAGCATCGGCAAGCTGAGCACAGTCAGGGCATAATCGCCGGTGCTGGTGACGCCGTACCAGAGCGCGGGCGCCAGATTCATGTTTGCCATGCGGTTGATCGAACCGATGTTTACGCCCAGGGCGCCCTGACCCGGCGGCGGTTCAGCGCGTGGCGTCGCTGTGATCGCCACCAGCTCGCCATTGCGTAACACTGTCATGGTGAGCGATTGGCCGCGCCGTTCGTCCACGAGCATGTTGAGCGTAACTTCCGGTGTGACGACAATGCCATCGACGGCATAGACAATATCTCCAGGCGCCAGCCCGGCGAGCTGCGCCGGGCTGCCTTCGGCGACGCCTTCCACCTGTGTCATCAACACCGGGGTGATGGTGCTGGAATCGAGTGCATGTTGCACCGCATTGGCGTCGGCGCCCGGCAGCGTCATGACGACGCCATTGCGGATGATGGTCAGACCGGGTGCGCCGTCTGGGGTTGGCTCCGTTGGCATCGTGAGGCTGGCATCCGCCACCACTGGCACTTGCACCAGCGCACCGTCTACAGCCAGCAGCACATCGCCCGCTTCCAAACCCAGCGCCGCCGCTGCCGGGCTGACCGTAGTAAAGAGCGGCGAGCCTGCCGAAGCGGGCGTGCCCAACATGGCTGTGGCGGCAAAGAAGATGATTGCCAGGGCAAAGTTCATCAGCGGCCCGGCGAGCAGCGTGGCCGCGCGCCCGCCGCGACTGGCGGCGTTGAAGGAGCCGGGCGACATGTCGCTGGCATCCTCGCCTTTCATGCGTGCAAAGCCGCCGAGCGGCAGCCAGTTCAGCGTGAAATCGGTGCCGTCGTAGCGGAAAAGTTTGGCCGCGCGCGGTGGATAGCCCAAACCAAATTCTTCGACGACGATGCCGTTGCGGCGCGCCACCCAGTAGTGGCCCAGCTCGTGAAAGAAGACGAGCACGCCCAACACCAGCACGAAAGAAATCGCATTCACCAAAAAATCAAACATTTTTTCCATCCTTTGGTCGCCGCCATGCGCGACCAGCTGAAGTGCATTATAGTCGCACGTTGGTTCAGACCGAAACTGCGCCCAGGGTAGCCTGCGCAACGATGCGGGTGCCTGCTGCGGCGCCGCTCAGCGCGGCCTGGACGTGGCCGGCCTCCAGCCCGCTGCATACAACAATTTCCAGTTGTGGATGTCGTTCCACCATGCCCAAAGCTTGTTGCACCTTGGCGCGCATCCCGCCCGTGACATCGACGCCGTGACTGCTCCCCAGGCCAGCCGCCACTGTTGCCAACGTCGCCGGCGTGATTTCAGCAATGAGTTGCGCAGAGGCATCGAGTTGAGGATCGGCGGTGAAGATGCCATCCACCTCACCGGCCAGCACAACGCGCGCCGGCGCCAGCGCATCGACCAGCCCGTCGAAGATCTCCTCGGTGCTGACAATGGCGCCGCCGCGCACCGTGTCTAGCGCCACGTCACCGAAGACGACCGGCGTCAACCCACGCGCCAGCGCCGCCGCCACTGT
>DGFH01000331.1:368-11301 GCA_002391565.1 Anaerolineales bacterium UBA3905 | reverse complement strand
TTGAGCCGCGCCGCAGCATCGCCCACAACCGCGTAACCGTACCAGCCAGCCGCATCATGCACGCCATTACGCGTGCCGTACTTGCGCCCGTAGAGATGCCCAAAGCTACCCGATCCATGCCCGATGACGAGTTGAAGCGCCGGGTTGGCCTGCTGCGCCGCCGCAATTTCCTGCGCCAGCCGGTCGATCACTTCCAGGCGCGGCGTCTCAGCGGTGCGTTTATCAGTGATGAGCGAGCCACCCAGTTTTAAAAAGACTAGCATCGTGCCGGTTTCCTTCACACCATTTTCCCTGCAATGCTCACAGAGTTCACTGTAGCACACTCATCAACGCCGTCAGCAGGGTCTCTTCCTGTTCTGGCAGAACGGTGCGCGGATCGAACAGCAGGCGATCTTGCTGGATGCGTCCGATCACGGGCGTAGGCTGGCGGCGCAACGCGGCGGCTACTGCGTCGGGCGCAGGATGGTCGATAGCCAGCAGGGTTGTGGGCAACGTCTCGCCGGGAAGACTGCCGCCGCCGACTGCGCTTTCACCAGCCTGTACAGCAGCGACAATGCCCTGTGCGGCCAGGTGTGTTTGCCAGCCAGTGGCTCGCATCTGCAACGTCGCCGCTGACGCAGCAAGCATACGCCAGACTGGCAACTCTTGCTCGGCGCGTCCACGCCGATAAGTGTGCAAGGTGGCTTCGAGCGCCGCCAGGGTCAGTTTGTCCACGCGCAGCGCGCGCGCCATCGGATGACGCCGCAAGCGTTCAACCGGTTCCGCACGCCCGACGATGATCCCTGCCTGTGGCCCACCCAGCAGCTTGTCGCCGCTAAAAGTGACCAGATCGGCCCCGGCGGCCACACTTTGTTGCACCGTCGGTTCTGGCGCCAGCCCGTAAGCCGCTGTGTCGATCAGCGTGCCGCTGCCCAGGTCGTCGATCATCAGCAAGCCGCGTGCATGGGCGGCGGCGGTCAGTTCGGCCAGGGCGGGCATCGTCACAAAGCCGATTTGTTTGAAGTTGCTGCTGTGCACGCGCATGATGGCAGCGCTTTCCGCAGTCACGGCATGGAGAAAGTCGCGCAGATGGGTGCGGTTGGTTGTGCCCACCTCCACCAGTCGTGCGCCGCTCTGACGCAAGACATCCGGAATGCGAAAGCCGCCGCCGATCTCAACCAGCTGGCTGCGGCTGATCAGCACCTCGCGCCCCTGGCAAAGTGCGCTCAACGCCAGATACACCGCTGCGGCATTGTTGTTGACCACCAGCGCATCTTCAGCGCCGGTGAGGTCGCAGAGCAAGCGCCGGGCGTGATCGTGGCGGCTGCCGCGTTCCCCAGCGATCAGGTCATATTCGAGCGTGCTGTAGCCGGCGGCCACACGCTGCACTGCTGCCAACGCAGCCGCCGACAGCGGTGCGCGCCCCAGGTTGGTGTGGATAATGACGCCGGTGGCGTTGATGACAGGGCGCAATGAAGGCGTGGTGAGGGGCGTTAGGTGTTCTTGCACAAGCTGAGGCCACGCGAGGAGGGACGGGGCGCCGCCGCCGTCAGCGATGGTGCGGCGCACTGTCGCCAACGTCGCGCGCACAGCCGCCGTCAATGTGGCGTCGCCCACCTCGGCGGCGAGCAGGGCAAGTTCGGGCAGGCGCAGCAATGTATCCACAGCGGGCAGTTTGCGGTATTCGGATTGACGGTCAGAAACGGCTTTCGATGTAGTGGGCATGTGTGTTAGCAAGTGATGCTGACTATGATTGCGATCTTTCAAGTAGCTCAGGATTGTAAACACACGCCGTACAAATGGAAAGATGCCGCAGGTCTGTGCAGCCGCTTCCCGGTGCGGCGCGCCTGGTGGCTGAAAGGCTCTCTCAGAATCGATTTGCACCAACAGCCAGTCCTATGGTATTGCTTACAAACAATTGACGGTCCATCGGCCTACGACTTGTGATTCACCTCGATCTGTTTTCGATCAGTTTAGCAGAAAGCGGCACGCCATGTACGAGGGCTTCGAAGTTATTGATTTCCATGCGCACTTCCCCACTGACCGCCCCTGGTTTCCTGACATGGGCGAGACCATGGCGCGCTACACTGCGCAGGTGAGTGCGGCGCGTCGCCAACTCATTCAGCAACAAAGCCAGCCCTACCAGGAGCACTGGCGACGCATGTGGAATTTTCCGCAAGCAGAGAGCAAAGATGCACACCCCGGCGATCGCGAACAGGCGCGGCGCTGGGTGGAAGAATTAGACCGTTACGGCATCCGCGCCATCGGCTTTGTGACCGGCGGCGGCAATGAACATCTGGCGGAGGTGTGCGGCTGGTATCCAGATCGCTTCATCGGCTTTGCCCATCACACCCCGTTTCTTCCCGACGCTGTGCAACGACTGGAGCGCGCCGTGACGGAGCTTGGACTGCGCGCCTATAAGTTGCTGGCGCCCAACATCGAAGAGCCGATTGAGTCGCCGGCGGCCTTTCCGGTGTGGGAAAAGTGCGCCGAACTGGGCATTCCGGTGCTGATCCATTTTGGCATTCAGGGCGGTGCGGGCGGCATTGCCTGGCACGAAAACATCAACCCACTCAAGCTGCACAACGTCGCCAAAGCCTTTCCAGAGGTGCCTTTTGTGATCCCACATTTTGGCTGTGCATGGGAGCGCGAGACGCTGCAACTGGCGTGGGCGTGTCCCAACGTACATGTCGATACGAGCGGCAGCAATCAGTGGATCCGGTGGGTGCCGGGGGAAGTGACGGTCAAGTATCTCTTCCGCAAGTACTATGAGACGATCGGGCCGGAGCGCATCATCTTTGGCAGTGATTCGAGCTGGTTTCCACGCGGCTTCGCCTTTCGCTACCTGCAAGATCAGGTGCGCGATTGTCTTGACCTGAACATGCCGGATGAACACATTCAGCTCATTTTTGCGGGCAATGCAGCGCGGCTGCTCAAGATTGCATTGTAGGCAACTGCCAATCCAGGCAGTCTTCAAAATTTTTGATGATCAAACTCAGGAGGAACCTATGCAACATCGCACGTACACTTTACTGATTACTTTGCTGGCGCTGTCTGCGCTGATCCTGTCGGCGTGTGCACCGGCAGCAATCCCGACGTCGCCGGCGCCTGCTGGTGGAGCCGCCGTCACCGAAGCCGCCACAGAAGCTGCCGCCGAAGCCGCACCGGGAGAAGTCATCGAGATCGAATACTGGCAGTACAACTTTGAGGCGCGCATCAAGGCAATGGATCAGCTCATCGCCATGTTCGAAGAGCAGAACCCCGGCATCAAGGTCATCCACAACTCCGAGGTGCCCTACGATAACTATCGCGACAAAATTGCGGCCAGTGTTCCGGCCGGCGTTGGCCCGGATGTCGCCACGCTCTTCTATGGTTGGCAACCGGTGTGGGTAA
This sequence comes from Anaerolineales bacterium UBA3905, assembly GCA_002391565.1. Classification (GTDB taxonomy): domain Bacteria; phylum Chloroflexota; class Anaerolineae; order Caldilineales; family Caldilineaceae; genus Caldilinea. The sequence goes on along the minus strand of DGFH01000331.1, from coordinate 7,929 downwards.
GCGAGGGCTACATTGTGCCGCTGCCCGAAGACGCCTTCCCGCCCGACAAGATCAGCGCTGAGTTTAGCCCGATGGTGCAGGCCAGTTTCCAGGATGGCAAGCTCTACACGCTGCCCACAGCCGTGCGCACGCTGGCATTGTTCTACAACAAAGACTTGATGGAACAGGCCGGCCTCGACCCGGAGAACCCGCCCAAGACGCTCGAGGAACTGGAACAGCAGGCTGTGCAGTGCACCAGGCTCGACGCGCAGGGCAATTACGAGATCATGGGCTTCCCGGTCTCGATGACCGGTCAGGCGCACCACTGGTTCCGCGAGGTGTTGCTGCGCCAGTTCGGCCAGCAACCCTACAGTGATGACTACAAGCAAGTGTTGTGGAACGCCAGCCAGGGCGGCTACGATGCCTGGAACGAACTGCTCAAATTCCAGACGGAACTGAAGACCGGCGATGCCACGCTCTTTGACGGCGACCCGAACTTCTTCCTTAATGGCAAGGCCTGCTTCCACATCGACGGTTCCTTCCGCCTGGGGACAATTGCGAGCAGTGCACCTGACCTGAACTTTGGCGTCGTCGAATTGCCCGAACACAACGGCGTCAAGAGCACCTTCGGCAGCTACTGGACGCACGGGATCACGCAGAAGGCCGCATCCGACCCGGCGCGCATGGCGGCGGCAGTGAAGTTCCTGCAATTTATCACCACACCAGAAGCCGGCGCGCTGTGGGTGAAGGAAACCGGCGAGTTGCCAGCCCAGTTGTCCGCCGCCTCCGATCCGGAGTTGCTGGCCGATCCCAAGCTAGGTGCGTTCGCTGCGGGTCTCCCCTATGCGCGTTCCACCTTCTTTGTCGATGAAAGCAAGGATCGCCAGGCGCTGATCGATGCCTACAACGCGGTGGTGCTGAATGGCGCAGACCCGGCCGGCGAGCTTGACTTTGCCGTAGAAACGGTGCAGGCGCTGCTCGACGAATATTGGGCAAACCGGTAGAGATTGGCTGGCAGCAATCGTTTTGATCTCTCATCGTCACGGAATATTCGTCGCCATCTTCCCGGAAGCACACAGCTTCCGGGAAGATGGGCAGGTTGCATCACGTCACTTCCGGGAAGGCTCTAGCCGCATGAAACTCACCCTACGACGGCGCCAAATTTTGTGGGCCTATGCATTCCTGGCGGTCAGCCTGATCTTCTTCGTTGCGATCCGCTGGTATCCCACCCTCCTGGCCTTCAATATCAGTTTCCGTGACTGGAACGTCTTTCAAAACAATGGGCCATGGATCGGTCTGCAGAATTATCAGGACATTTGGGAGGATCTCTTCAAGCAACGCAGTGCAGTGCGCGCAGCCTTCTTCAACACACTGCGTTATGTGCTCATCGGCGTGCCCATCCAGTTGACGCTGGGGTTGATGGTGGCCATGATGCTGAACAGCATTGGGCGGGCGGCAGGCTTCTTCCGTGCAGCGTACTTCATTCCCTACGTCACGTCGCTGGTGGCGGTGGCTTTTGTGTGGAACTGGCTTTACGCTCCGCAAACCGGGTTGATCAACCAGCTGCTGTTGGCGCTGGGCTTGCCGATGCAAGGCTTCACCAAAAGCCCACAACAGGCGCTCTACTCGATTACGGCGGTGGCAATCTGGGCCAGCCTGGGCTTCACTGTGATTATCTTCCTGGCCGGTTTGCAACAGATTCCTGACGTCTACTATGAGGCAGCTCAGATCGATGGCGCGGGACGCTGGCAGATTTTTTGGCGCATTACGCTGCCGCTGCTCAACCCGGTGATCGTCTATCTCTCGGTGCTGCAGACAATCGGTTTCCTGCGCATGTTCGACCTGGTGCGCAACATGAGCGAGCAGGGGCAGGGCGGACCGCTCAACAGTACAACGACGGTGGTGCTGGAAGTCTACAAGGAAGGCTTCGGCAGCTACAACATGGGATATGCCGCCGCACTGACTGTGCTCTTGTTCCTGGTGATTTTGCTCATCACGATCTTTCAGTTACGCGTCCTACAACGTCGTGTGGAGTACTGACCGATGACCATCTCCGCCGAAAGCAACGCCGACCGTCTGCTGCGTATCTCCGAACAGGGGGACATCAGACCGACGCGCCGGCGCACCCGCCTTTCCTGGTTGACCGTGTTCATCTACCTGTTGCTCAGCCTAGGTGCAGTGGTGATGATCGCCCCCTTTGTGTGGATGATTTTGACCAGCTTCAAACCCGGCGTCGAACTTATCGACTTTGCCTTCCTGCCCAAAAATCCGACGCTGGACAACTACCGTCTGGTGCTGACCACCAGTAGTTTTGGTCGCTGGTACCTCAATAGCCTCTTTATCGCCGCCGTCAGCACACTGAGCGTTGCCTTTTTTGATTCACTGGTCGGCTACACCTTTAACAAGTTCGAGTTTCCGGGCAAGACGCTCATCTTTTTGGGCATCCTCGCCACACTGATGATTCCGACCGAGATGTTGATCATTCCCTGGTATAACATGAGCGTACAGCTTGGCTGGCACCAGGGCAATCTGCAGTACTGGGGCATCGTCTTCCCTGGGCTCATCACTGCCGTCGGCATTTTTCTCATGCGCCAATTCTTTGACAGCGTGCCTAATGAATTGCTGGACGCCGCCCGCATCGACGGCATGAACGAGTTCGGCATCTTCTGGCAGATTGCTCTTCCTCTGGTCAGACCCGCTGTAGCTGCGCTGTGTATCTTCAATTTCATCGGCAATTGGAACGCCTACCTGTGGCCGCTGATCATCGCCAGCAGTCGCGAGTTCTATACGTTGCCGGTGGGGTTAAGCTTCTTTCGCGGCGAGTCCACCACGCAATGGGAGAAGATCATGACCGGCGCCAGCCTGGCGACAATCCCGTTGCTAATCGTCTTTATCCTGTTTCAGCGCCAGATCATCAAAGGGATTGCGCTGACCGGTCTGAAGGGATAGCCCATGAAGTTTCCGCATCCAGTCTACAGCCGGCACGTCTTGCAGCCGGCCTATGTTGACGCGCAGACCTGCTTCTTCGAGCCGATGCTGGCAGCGCACGAAGCGCACGCCATCATGCTGGCGGAGTGCGGCATCATCACACCGGCGAATGCAGCGGCCATCGTAAATGCGGTCGCCTCGATCCGGGCGGATGGCGTCGCCGCCTACGCTTACCAGCCGGGCATCGAAGACCTGTTTTTTCGCATTGAAGGGCGCATCATCGAGCTGGCGGGCGCCGACGACGGCGGCAATCTGCAACTGGCGCGCAGCCGCAACGATCTCGGCCACACGCTGGCGCGAATGGCGCTGCGCACGCGCGTGCTCGATATCCAGGAGGCGCTGCTGGAGCTGCGCACGGCGGTCATGACGCAGGCGCAGCGTCATCTCGACACGCTGATGCCCGGTTACACACACACGCAACCGGCGCAGCCGGTCACCTTTGCCCATTACCTGGCGGGTGTGCTCACCTTCCTGGCGCACGATCAGGCAAAATTTGCCGCCGCCTATGCAACGGTCAACCAGTCGCCGCTCGGGGCGGCTGCGCTGACCGGCACCGGCTTTCCGATTGACCGGCGCCGCGTGGCTGCGCTGCTCGGCTTCGATGACGTCGTTCTCAGCACGCAACACGCCATCGGCGGCGGCGAATATTTGACCGACGTGGCTTTCGCAGTACAGGCGCTGGCGATTGACCTCAGCCGCATGACGCACGATCTGTTGGTGCGCGCCACACAGGAGGCCAACGCCTTGCGCATCGACGACAGCTTTATCCAGATCAGCTCGATCATGCCGCAGAAGCGCAACCCGGTTGTGCTGGAACATCTGCGCGCCCGTCTCAGCCGCGCACTCGGCTACGCCCAGACTGTGGTGATGCAGTGCCACAGCATTCCCTACGGCGACACGCAGGACATCGAGGATGAGATTTTGCCGCCAACCTTCAACGCACTGGCAGCAGTCGCAGAGTGCCTGGAACTCTACACCGCCGTGTTCGAAACGCTGACTCTCAACAAGGAGCATCTACGCCGTCAGGCCAGTGAGGGCTTCACCACCGCCACCGAGCTGGCCGACACGCTGGTAAGGGAAGCGGGGCTGCCTTTCCGCCTGGCGCATCGGGTCGTGGCGCACATGGTGCAGCGGGCAGTGCAGGACGGCATCTCAAGCTCGCAATTGACGCTTGATCGGCTGCAGGCTGCGGCGCGCCAGGTGCTGGGACGCGAGCTGCTCTTTACCGAGGCGCAGTTCCGTCAGGCGCTCGATCCGGTTCACTTCGTCGCCGTGCGCACAGGCGAGGGTGGGGTGGCGCCCGGCGCCACCGCCGTTGTGCTCACTGCGCTCCAGAACGGGCTCGATGCCGACGCACAGCAGGTGGCAACCCACCAGAAACTCTCCACAGACGCCGAGAAACTGCGTCATATGGCTGCTGAACGGATACTGGCACGATGAAACCGCTGATTCTATTCACCAACGACGACGGCATCCACTCCTTCGGACTGCACGCAGCGGTAGCCGCGTGCGAACCACTGGGTGATCTGCTGGTGGTGGCGCCGATCACGCAGCAGACGGCCGCCGGGCGCTCGAAGCCGCCGCACAGCAGCGGACGACTGACGCGCGTCGAGATTTACGTACACGGGCGAGTTATCCAGGCGTTCGGCGTTGATGGCTCGCCAGCGCAGGCAGTTGAGCATGCACTCTTCGAGCTGGCGCCGCGCCCCGTCAATCTCGTTGTCTCCGGCATCAACTATGGCGAGAATGTGGGTGAAGGGCTGGCGGTCTCCGGCACATTGGGGGCAGCCATCGAGGGGGCGTCTTTCGGCATCCCGGCGCTGGCCGTCTCGCGCCAGACCGACCCGACCCACTTTCTCAACCACCGCGCCGAGTTGGATTTCAGCGTCGCCGCACATTTTCTCCGCCGCTGGGCCGCGCATGTATTGACGCATGGGCTGCCACCCGGCGTCGATGTGCTCAAGATCGACGTGCCGGACGACGCCACCCCTGCCACGCCTCACCGCTGGACGCGCCAGAGCCGCCGCCGTTACTTTGTCCCCGTGCCGCCGCAACGCACCCACGACCACGACCCGGCGCCGATGGGCTTCGTCCTGCGCGCCGATCCTGCCGAACTGGAGCCGGACAGTGACGTGCGCGCCGTGATCCTGGATCGCGTCGTATCGATCACGCCGATCACAGGCGACATGACGGCGGCGGTGACGGCCAACGCCCTGGTGCAATGGGAAAACGACGTCGTCTGAACCAGAATAGTGCGCAGTTTTTCGCGGCGCAATTACACAGAACACGGTGTGAGAGCTATAATCGCGATATTTCCCTGAGTTTGGGAGAAGTGCAGACAGATGCATGACGGGTGCGACCGTTTTTGCAATCTGATGAGTAAAGGATAGATTGTCATGGCAACGTCGCCCTGGTTCTGGATATTATTCAACTTATTTGTGGTTGGGATGCTGGCGATCGACCTGGGCATCTTCAACCGTAAGGCGCACCGCATCGGCGTCAAGGAGGCGGCGATCTGGAGCGTGGTTTGGATCAGCCTGGCGCTGATCTTCAACGCCGGTCTCTATCTCTTTGAAGGGCCAGAGATTGCGATGCAGTTTCTGGGCGGCTACCTGCTGGAAAAGTCGCTCAGCGTCGACAACATCTTTGTCTTCGTGATGATCTTTACCTACTTTGCCACGCCTGCCGAATATCAGCACCGCGTGCTGTATTGGGGCATCCTTACGGCGCTGGTGTTGCGCGGGGCCATGATCCTGACCGGGGCAGCGTTGATTTCCCGTTTCGACTTCCTGATCGCTGCCTTTGGCGTGCTGCTGATCGTCACTGCCATTCGGATGTTCCGCAGCGGCGAGGAGGAAGGCGATCTGAGCAACAACTTTGTTGTGCGGCTGACGCAACGTTTCCTGCCGGTGACTGACGATTATCGAGGGGCGCGTTTCACCATCGTCGAACAAGGCAAGCGGATGATCACGCCGCTGCTTGTCGTGTTGTTGGTCGTGGAGACCAGCGACGTAATCTTTGCTGTGGATTCGATCCCCGCCGTCTTTGGCATCACGACCGATCCGTTCATTGTCTATACCTCCAACGTCTTTGCCATTCTAGGCTTGCGTTCACTGTATTTCTTGCTGGCGGGCGTCGTAGATAAATTCCACTACCTCAAGCTAGGGTTATCGTTGGTGCTGGGCTTCGTCGGCGTCAAGATGGTCGTCGAGACCATCAGCGGCTACACGTTGCCACATCCGCTCCATGTTCCGATCCAGTGGTCGCTGCTGGTGATCGCGGTCGTGCTTGGCGTTTCGGTCGGGGCGTCCTTGATCTTCTCGCGTCGTGAACTGGCATTGGCCGAGGCGACCGAAGCGACTGCCGACGAACTACACCGCAGCGCGAAAGAGCTTGCCGGGCGCCCGGAAGCCTGAGCCGCATCAGCGTTTCAGTTGCTCTGCCCCATTGTGTCGTCGGCGCGCTGCGTAAGACGATGCGCGTACAGGATCGGCAGCGCCATCACCAACACCACCAGGATCGCCACGACATTAGTCACCGGGCGTTCGCGCGGGCGGAAGAGCTGGCTAAAGATCCAGATCGGCAGCGTTTGCTGCTGGCCGGCGGTGAAGGTCGTCACGATGATCTCGTCGAAGGAGAGCGCAAAGGCCAGCACGCCGCCCGCCAGCATCGCCGTGCCGAGATAGGGCAACAAGATGTAGCGAAAGGTCTGGAAGCCGTTGGCGCCCAGATCCATCGACGCCTCCACCTGTGACCAGGCGGTGCGCCGGAAGCGCGCCAGGACATTGTTATAGACCGTCACCACGCAGAAGGTGGCGTGACCGATCACAATTGTCCAGTATGAGAAGGGAATCTCAAACATCCCCATAGTCGAACGCAGCGCGATACCGGTGACGATGCCCGGCAGCGCAATCGGCAGCAACAACGCCAGGGAGATTGCCTCGCGGCCAAAGAAGCGACTGCGATGGACGGCCGCCGCCGCCAGCGTCCCCAATACCAGCGCCGCCCCCGTCGCCAGCGCCGCCACCCGCACCGACAACCACAGCGCATCCCAGAAGTCCGTCCGCTGGAGCGCAGCGCCGAACCATTTCAGGGTCAGGCCGGGCAGCGGGAAGGTGTAGCCGCCCTCGTCGGTGGTGAACGCGTAAAGAAAAATGATCAGGATCGGGATGTGCAGAAAGAGCAACACCAGCAGGGCGGAGAGACTCACGCCCCAGGGCGCCCGTTCTGTGTTCGTGGTGGATTTCGTCGCCATTGGTTACAACGCCTCAAATGCGCCCAGCTTGCGCGCCACCAGTAGATAGATCACCATAATCACCATGGGCACGACCGTCATCGCCGCCGCCAGCGGCAGATTGCCTGCCGTGCCTTGATAAGCCAGCACTGCCTGCCCGATAAAAAACGCCGAGTTGCCCAGCACCTGTGGCACGATAAAGTCGCCCAACGTTAGCGAGAAAGTGAAGATCGAACCGGCCACCACGCCGGGAAAGCTCAGGGGCAGGATGACGTTGCGAAAAGTCACCCCTGGCCGTGCACCTAAATCTGCTGATGCCTCTAGATAGGATTTGGGCACCTTTTCCAGCGCCGCCTGGAT
>DGFH01000331.1:0-137 GCA_002391565.1 Anaerolineales bacterium UBA3905 | reverse complement strand
CCCAACATCGACACCGAGAGCGATGGCCCACCAATGATCGGCGTCGCCAGTACGCCGTCGAGCAGCCACTGCACGCCGATCTGGTTGGCCGTCCAGGCGACAATGCCCTCACGCGCCAGGATCAGCTTCCAGGCATA
>DGFH01000228.1:836-7559 GCA_002391565.1 Anaerolineales bacterium UBA3905 | reverse complement strand
ATTGGAATTCAAACATCTAAATTGTTTTTGTTGGTGAACAATTTGACCGGGGAGGTCGGTATATTCTGTGAGTCGCAGAAAAAAAGCGAATAGTGGCAATCACCCGCCGCCGCCCAGCCGCGTCAAGCCACAACGCAAGTGGTACAAGGCTGATCTCCACCTGCACACGCCGGCGTCACGCGATTACGAGGAGCCGGGCGTCACCTATCTGGCGTGGTTGCGCAAGGTCGTGGAACAGGGATTGGAGATCGTCGCCATCACGGATCACAACACGGTGGCGGGCATTGGGGCAATTCGCCGTGAGCTGGACTGGTTGACGCAGCTAGAGGCGCAGGGACGTTTGACTGCTGAGGAACAGCAGCGATTGCAAGAATGGCGCTCGTTGGGGAATCAGGTGGTGGTTTTGCCCGGATTTGAATTTACAGCCACCTTTGGGTTCCATATTCTCGCCATCTTTCCACCCGAAACCTCAGTGCGCCAGTTGGAACACATTTTGCTGGCGATGAAAGTTCCCGCCGCCAAGCTAGACGAAGGCAGCACCGAGACCGGCGCCACCACCGACGTGATCACGGCGTACCGCATGATCCACGAAGCGGGTGGTCTTGTCATTGCCGCCCATGCCAACAGCACGCACGGCGTCGCCATGCGCAATTTCCCATTTGGCGGCCAGACCAAAATTGCCTACACCCAAGACCCCAATCTGGACGCGCTCGAAGTCACCGACCTGGATCGACCGGGGCGCTCAACCGCGCGCTTCTTCAACGGCAGCAAGTCGGAGTATCCGCGACGGATGCACTGTCTGCAGGGCAGCGATGCACACCGGCTGACAACGGATCCCAAGAATCCGAAACGCCTGGGCATCGGCGAACGCGCCACTGAACTGTTGCTGGATGAGCCGAGCTTCGAGGCGCTGGTTGCACTGTTGCGGTCGAAGCAATTCGACCGTGTGCGCCCGGCGCAACCTGCAGACAAACCCTTCGACGCGCTGGATGTGGTGCGTGAGGAAGGGCCGACGCTGATGCAGAGCTTTCACGACTCGATCGCCCAGCGCGGCGGCAAGTTCGACGCCATCCTGGCTGACATCTGCGCCTTTGCCAACACGGCGGGCGGCGTCGTCTATGTCGGCGCCAAAGCGGGCAAAGGCAAGCTACGCGGGCTGACTGCACCAGAGCAGGTGGAACAGGAGATTCGTAGGGCAATCCAGGAACGTATGACGCCGCAACTCGAAGTCAAGATCGACGTTGTGACCAGTCAAAACGCCAAAGTGCTGCGCGTGCAGACGCCCAAAGGGTTAGATATTCCCTATGCGCTCGACGGCAACAAGTTCTACGTGCGCGATGAGGCGGAGACCAACCTGGCCGTGCGTGATGAGATCGTGGCGCTGGTGCGCGAAGCATTGGGCTTCGAGGCGGAACAGGACGAACCGACGCCGCCGCCCGTCAAGGAGACGCCAGCCAGACCCGCCGAGCGCACCAGCGGACGGCAGCAGGGCGCGCAACGCAATGGCAAGGCGCCCAGACCCAACGCCGCCAAAACAGCAACGCCGGCGCCCACCGTCGCCGCTGAAGTCGAACCTGTCCCGCCGCCGACCGATACAACCTTCTATCTGCCGCAAGTCGGCGTAGAAATCATCGACAGTGAGGAGCGCAACGGCCACCGCTTCTACACCATCCGCGACCTGCGCAACGGTCACATCATCAAAAACGTGACGCGCAAGGGCGCCCGCAAGCTGTGGAGCTACGCCATCCAACAAGCGGAGGATAGCCCGGTCGATCCAGCCAAAATTCAGTGGCGGGAAAACGCCGGCTTCGTGCGCGTCGAGCGTCGCGCTGGCAAGCCACGTTACGACCTGGCGCTGCGCGAAGGCGACGCCCTCCGCATCTTCTACGGCGTCACCGATGACGGCATGGAAGGTGTGTGGGCGCAGTTTGTACAGGAAGAGTGAGATTGGAGATTAGAGATTGATGGTGATGCAACGAAGCGCCTCAATCTCTACTCTCTACTCTCTACTCTCTACTCTCTACCTCCACACATAAATCAGCGCCACCACTGCTGCTGCCCACAGGATGCTGTTAATCAAGAGCGGACGATCCTCGATCAGCAGTTCATCGGGGGCGCCGCCCAAATGTTTGACGTGTACAAGATAGAGATAGCGCGCCAACATGTAGAAAACAAAGGGCACGGTCAGCAACATCTTGGCATGCGCCAGCGCTGTCGTGGCGTCGAAGCTGTAGAAGGTGTAGGCCACCAGCGTCGCCGTCACCACCATGCTGATGAGCTGGTCGAGCAGCGGCAGGTTGTATTCCGACAGGATGGCGCGATGGTTGGCGGCGCCGTCCTCAAGCAACACGATCTCCTGGCGGCGCTTGCCAAAACCAAGAAAGAGCGCCAGCAGCGTTACACAGATATAGAGCCACGGGCTAAAGTTCGTCACCTGCACCACCACCACGCCCGCCACCACGCGCAGCAGGAAACCCAGCGCCAGCACCATTACATCCAGGATCACGATGTTCTTGAGCCAGAAACTGTAGGCAATATTCTGCCCCAGGTAGACCAGCAGCACGACGCCCGCCCACACATCCAGCCAGAACGCGCCGCCGATGGCAATGAGCGCCAGAACGACAGCCGCTGTCACCGCCACCGGCGGCGCCAGCTGCCCGCTCGCCAACGGACGCGTCCGTTTGCGCGGGTGCTGCCGATCCTTTTCCATATCCACCAGGTCGTTGATAATGTAGACACTGCTGGAGATCAGGCAAAAGGCAATGAAAATCGCCATCGTCCTGGCAAATAATTCTGGGATAAAGAGCTTGCCATCGAAGACGAGCGCCGCAAAGACGATCAGGCTCTTGACCCACTGGCGCGGACGCATGGTGCGCAGCAACCCGGTCACATTATTGCGTTCGCCGCTCAGGGACGCCGGGACGGATGGAGAAGTCATGGCAACATCCTTGAATCTCAACCATTCAATCATCAAAAGCATGCTGAGGCGCAGCCTGGTGCGCGTCAGCATAGCCAGGGGTGCATGTTACCGGAAGCGCCGCCAATGGTGAAATTGCCGGGCGGCGGCGAGACACGAATGGGGTAGCGATGAGCGTGAAGAAGGAACGTCTGGATCTGCTGTTGGTCGCACGTGGATTGGCGGCCAGCCGCGAACAGGCGCAACGCCTGATCATGGCAGGTGAGGTCGAGGTCAACGGCGTGCGCCAGGACAAACCCGGCCGCAGCGTGGCGCAGGACGCCGCGATCACCGTGCGCGCCCCGCTGCCTTACGTCAGTCGCGGCGGGCTGAAACTAGCTGCTGCACTCGACGCCTTTGCCTTCGACGTAACGGGGCTGGCGGCAGTGGATGTGGGCGCCAGCACCGGCGGCTTCACCGACTGCCTGCTCCAACGCGGCGCCGCGCGCGTCTACGCCATCGATGTTGGCTACGGCCAGCTCGCCTGGAAACTCCAGACCGACCCGCGCGTCGTCGTGCTTGACCGCACGAACGTGCGCCACCTGAACGCCCTCCCCGACGGCGCGCAGGCCGACCTGGCCGTGATCGACGCCAGTTTCATCAGCCTGGCGCTGGTGCTGCCCGCTACATTGCGGCTGCTCAAAGCGGACGGCCAGGTGATCGCCCTGATCAAGCCTCAGTTCGAGGCCGGCGCCGACCAGGTGGGCAAAGGCGGTGTGGTGCGCGACCCGAATGTGCACCGCCGCGTCCTGGTCGAAACCTGCACACTGGCTGCAACGCTGGGACTGGTCGTCGCCGGTCTGACCGTGTCGCCCGCCCCTGGCCCGGCAGGCAACATCGAGTTCCTGATCTGGCTGCGCCGCCCGCAAGTCGCTGCCCCACCCACTGACCCGGCGCGCCTGATCGAGGCCGCTTTGCGCGCAGCACAAGCCTTGCGCCGCCGAAATGGATAACGTCAGGGGTGTTCTGGTTTTTCCCAACCTGTCAGTCCCTTTGCGAATCTTTGCGCCTCCCCGACTTTGCGTCGAAGTTGTCGACCAGCAACCGGCCCTCAGCCAACAACGATACATTGACGCCCTTGCCACGTTGGTATATCGTTCTGGCAATCAAGCACATCTATACCAAAGCCAGCTATCCACAGGAGGCACGCGCATCATGTCGACCGACCCTACCTTTATCGAGCGCAACCGCGCCGCCACCGACCGCCTGCGCGCGCTGACGGCGACCCTCACCGACGCCGAATTGCAGCGTCCTGTCGGCGAACACTGGACCGCTGCGATCGCACTGGTGCACCTGGCCTTCTGGGACAGGCGCGTCCTGGCGTTGTTGGACGCCGCTGACGCCGCCGACGAGGTGGTCGATATGCCCATCGACCTGGCCGTGAACGATATTTCACTGCCGCTGTGGGCTGCCATCCCGCCGCGCGCCGCCGCTGAACTGGCCGTCGCCAGCGCCGAAGCGCTGGATTACCGGCTGGCTATGCTTGCGCCGGCGCGGCTGGAACAGCTGCGCGCCCGCAGCGAACGCTGGATCGACCGTTCGCTCCACCGCCACGCCCATCTGGATGAAATTGAGGCTGCATTGAAAACCTTATGAACCATCATACCTCTCTGCTCATCGAACACGCCGACCTGCTGGTGACGATGGACGCCGCACGCCGTGAGCTACGCGATGGCGCCCTGGTCGTCGACGGACCGGCCATCGTCTGGGTCGGCGCCACGGCAGAGCTCCCCGCCGATCTGCGCGCCGCCGCCCAGCAGGTGATCAACGCGCGCGGGCGCATCGTGCTGCCTGGCCTGGTCAACACGCACCACCATTTTTATCAGACGTTGACGCGCGTCATCCCCGCCGCCCAAGACGCCGTGCTCTTCGACTGGCTCAAGACGCTTTACCCGATCTGGGCGGAGCTGACGCCCGACGCCGTTTTTGTCAGCACGCAACTGGCGCTGACGGAGCTGCTGCTGTCGGGCTGCACCACATCGAGCGACCATCATTATCTCTGGCCCAACGGCAGCCGCCTCGATGACCAGTTTGCGGCGGCGGAGACGATCGGCGTGCGCTTTCACGGTGCGCGCGGCAGCATGAGCCTGGGTGAAAGTCAGGGCGGGCTGCCCCCCGACCGCGTCACCGAGGATGAAGCCGCCATCCTGCGCGATAGTCGCCGCGTTGTGGAAACTTTTCACGATCCCGCTTGCTTTGCCATGCGCCGCGTGGCGCTGGCGCCGTGCAGCCCCTTCAGCGTTACGCCCGACCTGATGCGCGAAAGTGCGGCGCTGGCGCGCAGCTTCGGCGCAACGATGAACGTCCACCTGCACACGCACCTGGCCGAGACCAAAGATGAGGAAGAATTTTGCCTGGCGCGCTTTGGCTACCGGCCTGGCGACTACGCCGAAGTGCTGGGTTGGACGGGCGACGATGTGTGGCACGCGCACTGTGTGCATCTCAACCAGACGGAGGTCGAACGCTTTGCCCGCACGCACACCGGCGTCGCCCACTGCCCCACCAGCAACATGCGGCTGGCGTCGGGGATAGCGCCGGTGCGAGCGATGCGCGCCGCCGGCGTCCCCGTCGGGCTAGGCGTGGACGGCAGCGCCTCCAACGACGGCAGCCACCTGCTCAACGAAGTGCGCCAGTGTCTGCTGCTGCAGCGGGTGCTAGGCGATCCGCGCGCCATGACTGCGCGCGAGGCGCTGGAGATCGCCACGTTGGGCGGCGCGGCGGTGTTGGGGCGCGATGACATCGGCGCGCTGGCGCCGGGCATGGCGGCGGACATCGTCGCCTTCCGCCTGGACACGCTCTGGCACGCCGGCGGCGCGGTGCACGATCCGCTGGCTGCGCTCGTCTTCTGTCAGCCGCAGCCGGTGGATTGGGCGATCGTCAACGGTCGGCAGTTGGTACAAGACGGTGCGCTGCTGCATCTGGACATCCCCCGCCTGGTGGAACAGCACAATCGTATTGCACAAACGCTGGTGGCGCGGGCCGGCGCACGCTAGGCGCGGCGGGGCGCACCCTCGACGCCTCTGACACAGCGGTCATCCACCCGCCGGATGCAGTCCGTCCTGCCGTGCACCGCTCTCCTTTGACCGGTAATGCCGAAAGCCAGTGTCCGTCGTGCTGAAACATGACGCAGCGATCTTGTCCCAATGACTCAGTCAAGCGATCAAGATCACTGCGTGATCGTGCTCCGATCACTGAGTCATTTTTTGGAGGCGACGATTCCGCCCTTTGCTGCGCCTGCCGTAGCGCGGCGTGTAGAACGGGCTTTCTGCGTTGCGGCAGCTGTGGGGTATACTGGTAGACGCTGTAAGTTGCCCCAATGAGGATGATAACTGCTCAGTCGGCACGCCCACGTGCCGTCGTGCGCACGTGGGCGTGCGCACTGGACAGAGATGATCATCGGACGATTGACGCACTCAACACCCATCACAATTCCGGAGACCTTCGAGATGGAGCAACTGCTGGATTTGATCTACAACGGCGCAACCGACTGGGAGAAAGCCAATCGTCAGGCATTTGACAGCCTCTTTGGGCAAGGGGGACGTTACCCAAGTCGCGCCACTACCGTCGTGAAATTGCGTGCACCCAAAATGGGTACCGGTGGTGGTGTGCCGTTTGCTGCGTACATTCACCCGTCGAATCCGGATTCTGGGGCGTATGGCGGCACCAGCTTTGTGATTTTTCCGGTAGAGGATGGGCCGTGTCTGATTTCCCTCGTCGTCGGCACCCAGGGGATTGCGCCGGATGAGGATATTCTTGGGCGTCCTGGT
>DGFH01000228.1:0-722 GCA_002391565.1 Anaerolineales bacterium UBA3905 | reverse complement strand
GATATTCTTGGGCGTCCTGGTCACGGTCGCAAGATGCAGGCGATCTGCGGCTGGCTCAACCACGAATTTGGTCACGGGCAGCAATTGGCGTGGGCAAAGGCAGATCCAGTGCGCATCGACCTGGAAATTCCTCGGCAGATTCGGGAGCAGTTTGCAGCCTACCAGGCGGTCTTTGAGCGCTATGGCAAGGTGATCTACGGTCTCTATGTGCCCGATGAGGATCGGAACGCAACGCGGTACGCGCTTGCAGCGTTTCTGGATTTGCTCTTCGAGGAACGCGGACACTTTCCACTCGCTGCCCACAAGCAAGAAGCCGAGAAAATTCGTGCAGGCTATTTTGATCACCTGATGCCAGCGGTCACGCCGTCCGAGGTCATGTCCACGTTGACCGATCTGCGCTACGTGATCTTGGAAGGTCCGCCGGGCACAGGCAAGACACGTCTTGCCGAAGAACTGCTGAAGACTGCATACGCCGGTAACGGCATGACGATCCAGTTTCATCCGAACACAACCTACGAGAACTTTGTCGGCGGATTGGCGCCGCTCGCCACAGCCGATGGCTTCGGCTTTCGCTTTGCACCACGCCGCGGTGCGTTGATGGAGGCGGCGATCGCTGCCGCCAGCGACCCAGCGCGCCCGTATCTTCTACACATTGACGAAATCAACCGCGCCGATCTCTCCAAGATTCTCGGCGCGGCAATCCCTGTCTCTTATACACATCT
>DGFH01000372.1 GCA_002391565.1 Anaerolineales bacterium UBA3905 | reverse complement strand
AGATGTGTATAAGAGACAGCCATGATCTTCCAGGACCCGATGACGTCGCTGAACCCCGTGCTGACGATTGGGCGCCAGATCACCGAGGCGCTTGAACTGCACCTACACATGAACAAAGAACAGGCGCGCAAGCGGGCGGTGCAACTGCTGGAAATGGTGGGCATCCCTGGGGCTGAATCCCGCCTTGACGATTACCCACATCAATTTTCGGGTGGCATGCGCCAGCGCGTGATGATTGCGATGGGTCTGAGCTGTGACCCGCAGTTGTTGATCGCTGATGAGCCGACGACAGCGCTCGACGTAACCATTCAGGCGCAGATCGTTGACTTGGTGCGGCGCCTGCAAGATGAGCTAGGCATGGCGATCATCTGGATTACCCATGATCTGGGCGTTGTGGCCGGCATGGCGGATCGAGTGCTGGTCATGTACTCTGGATTTATTGTTGAGGAAGGCAACGTCAACGATCTGTACGCGCGCCCGCGTCACCCCTACACGCTTGGTCTGCTGCGTTCCATTCCGCGCCTGGATCTAGGACGTCAGAAACGCCTCATTCCCATCGATGGTCTGCCGCCAGATTTGTTGGAGCCGCCAACGCACTGCCCATTTGCGCCCCGCTGCAGCTTTGTGCAGGAGAAATGCTGGCAGGAGAATCCGGCGTTAGTGGAAGTTTCGCCGGGGCACAAGGCGGCTTGTTGGGTCGATATCTCGCATGTCGCCGTGCAGGCAGTCGAAACAGAGGGGGCAGTGGCATGAGTGCGGCAAACGGTAGTCCGAACGGTCATGGCGATCAGAAGGTGTTGCTGGATGTCCATGGCCTGCAGATGCACTTTCCGATCACCAAAGGCATCATCTTTCAGCGCCAGATTGGGGCGATCAAGGCGGTGGATGGTCTTGACTTTTCGCTCTATCGCGGTGAGACTTTGGGATTGGTAGGCGAGTCGGGCTGTGGCAAGTCAACGACGGGGCGCGCCATCTTACAGCTTTATCGGCCAACGGCAGGCGAGGTCATCTTCGAAGGCCAGGATTTGACCAAGACCAAAGGTGAAGAACTGCGCAAGATGCGCCGCCGCATGCAGATGATCTTTCAGGACCCGTATGCGTCGCTCAACCCGCGTATGACGGTGGGCAGCATCATCGGCGAACCGCTGGAAGTGCACGGCATTGGCAAATCCAAGAAGGAGCGCCAGGATCGCGTGCAAGAATTGCTCAAGATCGTCGGTCTCAATCCCTACTTCATCAATCGCTATCCGCACGAATTTTCCGGCGGTCAGCGTCAGCGCATCGGCATTGCGCGCGCGTTGGCGGTGAATCCGTCGTTTATCGTTTGCGACGAGCCAATTTCGGCGCTTGACGTGTCGATCCAGGCGCAGATCATCAACCTGTTGGAAGATTTGCAGGAGGAGTTTGGCCTGACCTACCTGTTCATCGCCCATGATCTATCGGTGGTGCGCCATATTTCCGATCGCATTGCCGTGATGTACCTGGGCAAGATCGTCGAACTGGCGGAGCGCGACGAGCTCTACGCCAAACCGATGCATCCTTACACGCAGGCTTTGCTCTCCGCCGTGCCGATTCCCGACCCGGTGATCGAGAGTCAGCGCAAGCGCATTATCCTGGAAGGAGACGTGCCCAGCCCGGCTAATCCACCCAAGGGTTGTCATTTCTCGACGCGCTGTCCAAAGGTGATGGATAGGTGTCGCCAGGAGGAGCCACCCTTCAAGGATTATGGCGGCGGGCACTATGCCGCCTGTTTCCTGTATGAGGATGGGCTGAAGTCCTGAGTCTGAGGTGGAGCGTGCCCTGGCACAGCTTCAGAGTGTGAACTTCGGACCAAGAACAATCTCGTGGATACCATCTACCCGTTTCTCGCCTCTGTGCGACGATGCGTTCGAGATGTGTACATCATTTTCGTTTCACTGTTTTCAGAAGGAGATACTATGAAAACAAAGAAGTTTCTAGTGCTGGCGCTTCTGACGGTTCTGGCGCTCGTCGTCAGCGCCTGTGCCCCTGCTGCGGTGCCGGGTGCAGCGCCGTCTGCAGGCAGCGAGGCCGCCAGCAGTGGCGCCGAGGAATTCACGACTCCACATCCAATTTTGAGCGATGTGCGTGTGCGTCAGGCGCTGGCTTACTGCATCGATCGCGATGCTTTGATCGCGTCGGTCTATCCGTATGTGGAAAATCCGGAAAAGCAGTTGATGGACAGCTTCCTGCCCAAGACGCACTGGGCGTACAGCGGTCCTTACACCGACATGCCAATGTATGATCCGGAGAAGGGCAAGGCGCTGCTGGAAGAAGCCGGTTGGACGCAGGGTGATGGCCCGGTGCGCACCAATGCCAATGGTGATTCACTCGTGCTCAAGTTCACGACGACCAGTGCTCAGTTCCGCCAGACCTGGTCGGCGGTCATGATCCAGAATCTGGCCGACTGTGGCATCCAGATCATCCCGACTTATGCGCCGGCTTCCTGGTGGTTTGGCGATACGACCGGTCTGGCGCGCCGCGACTTCGAGCTGGGCGCCTTCGCCTGGGTCGGCCAGACCGAGCCGGGCGGTCGCACCCTCTACGCATGTGATCAGATCCCGCTGCCCAGCAACAACTGGGAAGGCCAGAACTACATGGGCTGGTGCAATCCGACAGCCAGCGCTGCTATCGTTAAGGCCACGAACACGTTGCTGCGCGAGGACCGCGTGGCGGCCTACGACATCGTCCAGAAAGAATTTGCCAAGGATGTGGTGTCGATCCCAGTCTTCCAGCGCGCTGAGGCCGAAGCCTGGAGCGCCAACCTGGATGGCATCCGCCCTGACCCGACCGAGTACGCTACCGCCAACCTGGCCGAATGGAAGCTGTTGGATGGCGGCGACACCATTGTGATCGGCATGACTCAGGAACCGGACAGCCTGTGGGCGACAATCTCCTCGATGGCCGCCTCCGCCCTGGTGCGCATGGCGATCGACAACGAACGCACCTACACCCAATACGACTATGACTTCCAGCCGCGTCTCCAGACTGAATTGAGCACGCTGGAGTCTGGGTTGGCCAGCAACAATGATGTTGAGGTCAAGGCTGGTGATACGGTGTACAACACTGCTGGCGATCCTGTCACACTGGAAGAAGGCGTAGCAGTCTTCGACAAGGACGGCAATGAAGTCGTCTTCGACGGCACGCCGGTCATGATGAAGCAGCTGGTTGTCACCTACAAGATGAACCCCTTCACCTGGAGTGACGGCACGCCAGGCGTCATCGAGGACTTCCAACTGACTCAGAAGATCGACTGCGACCCGGATTCCGGCGCCACGACATTCATCACCTGCAACTCGATCCAGGATGTGGCCTGGAGCACGGATGCGCTCGAATACACCGTGACTTACCTGCCCGGCGTGCAGACGCCGACCTACTTCCTGGCGCCGTTTGCGCCATATCCAAGCCAGCGCGTGATCAGCGATGGCCGCGTCCTGGCCGACGTGCCTGCCGCCGAGTGGCAGACACTGCCCGAGGTCACCGAGCGCCCGCTCTCCTGGGGACCGTACATGGTGAAGGAGTGGACGAAGGGTCAGAACATCGTGTTGGAAGCCAACCCCTACTATGAGGGCGAAGTGGCGACCCCGAATGTGATCTTCGTCTTTGTGGCCGACACCAATCAGGCTGTTGCACAGTTGCTCAACGGTGACGTCGACTACCTGGATGATTCGACCCTGGGCGCTGGCGCCGAGGTGCAGACGGTGATCGATGCTGCCAACAGCACGGGCAATGTCAAGTACGACATCTCCGGCAGTGCAACCTGGGAGCACATCGACATTAACCTGTTCACCAAGTAAGTGCGAGAAAGTCAGACACCGAGTTGCTTGAAGAAACCTTGAAGAAACTCGGTGTCTCCTAATTGCCTGGATGACCAAACGGGCGGGTTCGCTGCGTGCTGGCCCGCCCGTTTGCGTAGGTAGAGCAACGTTCGTTCACGGAATACCCTGCCATGACAGCCTATTTGATTCGACGTCTCTTTCAGATGACGCTCGTCGTTTTCGTCGTCTCGCTCTTTATGTTTTTCCTGTTCAACATTGCGCCGGGCGGCC
>DGFH01000337.1 GCA_002391565.1 Anaerolineales bacterium UBA3905 | reverse complement strand
GGTTGTCACGTGATATTGCTCGCAATCTTCCCGGAAGCTTTGGAGCTTCCGGGAAGATAAACGGTTAACCTAGTGGTCCGTAAGAACGCAACGGTTACTGCCACTGCATCCATTGGGAGGTCGCCATGACGGAAGCGCCTGTACCTTCACAAGACGACGCCCCGGCTCTGTTCAGCCGGTCGGCGCCAGTTACATTGCTCCACACCGCTATCGAGCAGACGCCCCTGTTAGTCTATCAACAGATTGTCGAGAACGCTGAAGAAGGCATCTGGCTGGTTGATCGCCAGTGGCGGACCGTCTACGCCAATCAGCGCTTGGCGGCAATGCTGGGTTGGAGCCCCGCCGACATGCTGGGCCGCCCGATCACCGACTTCATGGACCTTAAAGGGCAGCAGCTCGCCCGTGAGTTGATGCACCGGCGCGAGGCCGGCATTCGCGAGACGCACGAGTTTCGCTTTGTGCGCAGCGATGGCAGCGATCTATGGGCCTATCTGGCAACCAATCCGTTGCTCGACGCGCATGGCGCCTTTGTGGGCAGCGTCGCTATGCTCTCTGACATTACCACCCGAAAGCAGATGGAAGCTGCGTTGTTGACGCATGAGGCCAATCTGCTGGCTGTGTTGGAAAACAACACCGATCACATCTGGGCAGTCGATCACAACTATTGCCTGATCCTGGGTAACGCCACCTTCCTACAGCGCTTCGAAAGCCTCTTCCAACGCACAATCCGTCCAGGGGATTCGGTTTTCACCGACCGGACGCCTCCTGCTGTGCGCGCAGAGTGGATCACCCTCTATAACCGGGGGCTTGCGGGCGAGCGCTTTAGTATCGAGATGTTGAGCCAGTTGACCCCCGAACCACGCTATATCGATTACTGCTTCTATCCAATCCGCGACGCAGGCGGGCAGATCACCGGGGTTGCCGTCAGCGGACGCGACATCACCGAGCGTAAACGCAACGAGGACGCGCTGCGCCAGGAGGAAGCTGCTCTCAACGAGGCGCTGGATATCGCCCATATCGGCATGTATATGTGGGATTTGCGCACCGACGCCGTGAGCGCATCGCCGCACATGTACGATCTGGCCGGGATGTCATTAACGACGATATCGCTCACCATGTCTACGGCGATCAATGAGTTGATTCATCCGCACGATCGCAACCGGATACAGCACGAGATTTCCGCCATGATTGCACAGGGGCGCACCTGGCCGGTCGAGTTTCGCCTTGTCCGCCCCGACAAGAAAACGATCTGGCTCCGCTCCGGCGCGCGCTTCGAATTCGACGCTGGTGGTCGCCCGATCCGCGTGATCGGCGTTCTACATGACATGACCGATAGCAAACGCAGTATGGCGCTCATGGAAGCGCGGCTGCGCATGACCGCATACGCCGCCAACCATACGCTATGCGAGCTGTTACGCGGCATGCTCGACGAGGCCGAAGTATTGACGGAGAGCACCATCAGCTTCTTCCACTTCGTCGACAACGACCAAAAGACGCTGACGCTGCAGACCTGGTCGACTAACACGCTGGAACGCATGTGTACTGCTGAAGGCGCCGGTCTGCATTATTCCGTAGATGAGGCGGGGCTATGGGTGGAATGCGTTCGCCAGCGACGGCCCATCATCGTCAACGACATGCTCCATGCCGGGCTGCATCACGGCTGGCCGCCGGGCCATGCTCAGGTCGAGCGCATGATGACGACGCCCATCGTGCGCAATGGCCTGGTTGTAGGCGTGATGGGCGTTGGCAATCGGGAGATCGACTACGAAGCCACCGACCTGGACACACTTGCGCTGCTGGCGGATAGCTTTTGGGAGACCGTGCAGGCAAAGCGTGCGGAAGAGGCGCTGCTGACGACATACGCTGCTCTGGAACAGCGCGTCGAAGAACGCACCGCCGAGCTGCGCGCCGTCAACGCAGAATTGGCGCAGGCGTTGCGCGTCAAAGATGAATTCCTGGCCAACATGAGTCATGAGCTGCGGACGCCGCTCAACACTATCATCACGCTGGCTGAGGTGTTGACCGAGCAGATTCACGGGTCACTGAATGCACGTCAGGCGCGCGCGGCTGAACTGATCGGCGAGAGTGGGCGACGCCTGTTGGAGCTGATCAACGCCGTTCTGGACCTGTCGCGCATAGAGGCGGGCATCTTCGAATTGAATATCGATCCAGTCGATGTCAACTCGATCTGCGAGCTGAGCCTACGCTTTGTGCGCGAAATGGCGCTCCAAAAGTCGCAGCGCCTCCAGTTCATTCCAGCTCAACCCTCCATTACCATGCCAGCTGACGCCCGGCGTCTGAAGCAGGTGCTGATCAACCTGCTCACCAATGCCGTCAAATTCACACCTGAATCTGGTGCGATTTGCCTGGAAGTCCAACCGGATGAGGCCCGGCAAGTTGTACGTTTCATCGTAACCGACACGGGCATCGGCGTCCCCGCCGCCGCCCGTGAGGAAATTTTCCGGCCATTCTATCAGGTGGAATCTGGCCTCGCTCGCCATTATGAGGGCGCCGGGTTAGGGTTGACGCTGGTAAAACGCCTGGTGGAACTCCATGGTGGACGCGTCGAGGTCTTTAGCGAAGGCATCGATGGTCAGGGGAGCCGCTTTGTCGTGACTCTGCCCTGGACACCCTGAAATTCCAGAAGCAACAAAGACAGCCGCCCAAAGGCGACTGTCCTTGTTGGAAGGTATGTTGCAGTGTGGCTGGCAGCACATTGACCACCAGCCACAGCGCGTGCACTTATCGCGTCACCACCGGGAGGAAAAGATTGTTGCCGCCTGCCGATGCCGCCAGTTCGATCGCATCGTAGATGACCAGCGATTCGTTCTGGGCGGCGTCCCTGAACTGCGCATAGACCGTGCAGGTGTCGCCAGGGTTGCAATCGAGCGTCCAGTTCCTGGTCGGCGTCACCGGCTCCCAGGCTGCGCCAGTCATATCCTCGCTGTTGGAGATGCGCATCTGCACCCCACCGCTGACCTGATTGATGATCTGCGACAACATGTCCGTCTGATGCGCGGCGGCGCCTTGCGCTGCGCCGTCCAGCACCTGGTCGGTGGCGCTGATGTACAGCACGACTTGTTTCGAGCCAGCCGTAATCTGCCCATTCTCGATCAGCAGCGTGCCGCTGGGCATGTCTGGATCTGCTTTGGGCGTCACTGCCACCGGGTCGCTGAGGTCGCCGACGGCGTTGTCGTTGACGCCTTGCAGCCGGACATAGTAGGTCGTGTCGTTGGCAAGCCCCGCCACCGGGAAGTTGCCTTGCTGCCCCAGGCTGATGGGATTGCCCAGCAGATTGACATCGGTCGAGATGTAGCCAACCATGTTCGTGTAAGAGAACGGGTAGCTCCAGTCAATCATGATCATGCCGTTGAGCGGGCGGATGCGAATCTTGCCGATTTCACGCACCTTGTCGTCCTTCGGATCGAGCGGGTTGCGCTGATTTCTGACTTCCGAACCGTCGTTCTCGCCGCCGTTGTCGGTGTCGGCGCGGCAGGGACGCGTACCATGTTGCAACTCTTCGTAGTTGCTCAGTCCGTCATTGTCCGGGTCGGCGCGGCGGTCATCCTGACCGACGATCAGCTTGCAGCGGCGCTCCCAATCGTCGGGCATGCAATCCTGGTCGGTGTCCTTCTCGCCGCCACACTGCTGGTCAGGTTTGGGACCTTTGATCCAGAAGCCGCCATTCCACTCACGGAACAGGAAGTTGGCCGGGTTCGCTGGGTCCTTGAAGTAGGCCAGGATGCGCACGCTGTAGCTGCCGCCGTAGGTCGTCTGCGCAAAGCGGGCGGCATAGATGTTGTCCCCGGCTTCGCCGTCGTTGTTGGCGCCATCATCCTTCAACACCAACACCGTGTTGCCGGCCGGTCCTTCCACCAGCGCCGCAATCGCCGCTGCGGGCAGTGTGCCGTTCTTGTCGAGCAACGTCCCCACAATCGTGACCTCATCGCCTGCCTCGCCCTGGTTGGCGGTCAGCCCCAGCAGCCGCCCTTCGAGCTGGATGGTGGATTGCACCGACACATTCATAATGAAGGCGTAGGGTGCGCCATTGGCGACGGCGGCGCTCTCTGCCGGTGCGGCGATGGCATCCACGCCCGCTGCATCCACCGTAGCGTCGCCCTGCGGGGTTGCATTGCTCTCGGCGCTGGCAAGCGGAATGCAGTTGACCGGATAGTAGTAGGTGCGGAAGCGCCAGACGCCCTCGGCCGGGTTGTTCACCACCAGCACATCGTCGTAGCGGTTATTGCGAATGTCCCAGTCCGCGGGCGTTACACCTTTCAGCGCCGGGCTGATCGGAATCCAGCGGTCTTTCTGCGGATCCATGCCGGGCATCAACACATCCACCTTGCGGATGTCGCTGACGGTGCAGAACTCATCATCAGGCTGCTTGCCGGCGACGACCAGGCGCAACTGATTGACGCTTCCGTCGACAATGATCGCCATCTCCTTGACGCTGTTGGGCAGATCAAAGGCGGGCACGTCAGTGTAGTTCATGTTGATGACACGCGCCGCGCCCTGCGCCTCGGTGTCGAAATAGTCGTAGACATTCGCCAGCCCTAACTGGCCGGGCAGGTAGGAAGCCGCCATCACAGCGGAAGCTTCCACCGGCAGATTTAGCGCGTCGAACGCCGCCATTGCACTGACGCTGGAGGCCATCACCCCCGCACCTGCGCCGCTCGTCGGCACCGGGCGATAGATGCCGCCCGTGTCGGCGGCGATCTGCGCCATCAGGTTGCCGGGCGCTTCGGGGCCAAAGGCGATGGTGTTGACGACCACGCCCGACGCCAGCAAACCGGCCTTGATGTCGTTATACAGCGGCTTGACATTCTCTTCGCCGTCGGAGAGCAGGAAGATGTGTTTCGGGTTCGTGTTCGCCGGAGCCGCCAGCAATGCATTCTTGGCGGCGTCGATGCCGGCGCCCACTGGCGTCCACAGACGGGCGCTGATGGCGCTGATCTGGGTGCGGGCAATGCCGATCACCGTGCTCAGATTGCCGGCCGTGAGGTCAGTGCGGGGAAGCAACGTGCGCACATCCAGCGGACAGTTGCCGTCGCCGAAGGGCAGTCCACAACCCTGTCTCTTATACACATCT
>DGFH01000113.1 GCA_002391565.1 Anaerolineales bacterium UBA3905 | reverse complement strand
TTTTTATATTCCGCTGGGGGAATGGATTACGCCTTCTTCTTCAAGACAGGCAAACCATTTTTGCTTTCGGCGGCCTCATAGCCAGGCGGCAGGGCTTCTAATGCGCCCTCTTTCACTTCTTTGGCAAAAAAGTAAATGGTCTGTTCTTTGCCATTCTTGAGGGTCGTCACACGGGCGTGCAGGTAGTAAGTGTTGCCCTTCGAGTTCGTATAGGCGAATGCACTCATGTCTTCTGTCTCCTTTATACACGATGCTTCCAGGAATCCAGCCGGCATTACGGCAAAACTGGCTGGTTAGACAATCCACTACTGCGAACTGTCTGAATAAAGCCCATTCTAGCACGACATCTCCAGAGGGAAAAGCCCCTATTACTCTGGGAAACAGACGAAATGCAGACGAATTATCTTTTAGTTGTGGCGTCCATCGCTTTTTCATCCCTCTGGTGGGAGCAGATAAGCATTCTCGCGAATGAATTGCACGTAAACCGGCTGGTTGGTGACATAAAGATCGTTTTCGGATGGATCGTGGCGTACGGCCAGCAACCGTTGTCCATGCACCATCACATCGTATTCGACCAGGCTGCCCAAATAGGATGTGCGTGCAATGACGCCTGGCCAGGTTGGCGCGGTGTTGTTTGGGTGGGTGGCGGTAATTCGAATCGATTCCGGACGCACCATCAGCAGCGCCTGGCTGTTGGCAGTGGTGGACGCAGATGCTTCACCTGCGGCTTCAAGCGTCTGATCAAAGATGCGAATGCGCCAACCCGCCGCGCTGTGTTCAAGCACCTGGGCGGGCAGGAAGTTGGCGCGCCCGATGAAGTCGGCGACAAAGCGATTGTGCGGGCGTCGATAGATCTCCAGCGCCGTGCCGATCTGCTGCACGCGCCCACGATGCATCACCACGATCTGATCGGAGAGCACCATCGCCTCGTCCTGATCGTGCGTGACGTAGACGCTGGTGATGCCTAATTCCTGCTGAATTCGCCGGATCTCGGTGCGCATCTGCACGCGCAGCTTGGCGTCCAGGTTGCTCAGTGGCTCGTCAAAGAGCAACACTTTGGGTTCCATGACCAGCGCACGCGCCAGGGCGACGCGCTGCTGCTGACCACCGCTCAACTGGTTGGGCGCCCGGTTCTCAAGGCCAGTCAGTTCGGTTAATTCCATCACGGCGCCAACCTTACGCCGTAGCTCCTGTCCGCTCAGTTTCTTGATCTTCAGTCCGTAGGCGATGTTTTCGTAGACGTTCAGATGGGGAAAGATTGCATAACTCTGAAAGACCATCGCCATGTCGCGGCGGTTGGGCGGCAGCTCGTTGATCTCCTGTCCGTCAAGCACGATGCGTCCGTGCGTGGGGAACTCGAAGCCGGCGATCAGGCGCAGCGTCGTCGTCTTGCCACACCCAGAGGGGCCTAACAGGGTGACGAACTGACCTTGTTGGATGCCGATCTGTACGTTGTCTACGGCGCGCACCTCGCCGCTGCCATCGCGCGCGGGAAAGTGCTTGCTGATGTGATCCAGTTCTAAAAACACGCGTCGTCTCTCCTTATCCGCCGACCGTCATATCGACATCCTGGCTGGCGCCATAGGTGCGCTTCAACCACAAACTCATCAGACCGATGGCCGCCAGTACAATGACCACGAGAATCACCGAGTACGCCGCCGCCACGCTCATGCCACCCTGCTCCACCTCGCTCAGAATCCAGACTGTCAGGATCGGCCACTGCGCGGTCGTCAGAAAGATTACAGCGGAGAGGCTGGTCATGTGACGGGCAAAGGCGAAGACCAGCCCGGCAAAGAAAGCGGGCAGGATGAGTGGCAGCGTCACATTACGGAAGGTGTATTGCGCATCACCACCCAGGATGTTCGATGCCTCCTCGATCGAGGGGTCGATCTGCTGAAGCGAGGCGACGCCGGCGCGCACCGAGGCCGGCAGGCTGCGCACTGCATAGGCCGCCACAATGATATAGGGCGTGCCAACCAGCGTCAGCGAGTTGCCATAGAAAATGAGCGACGCACTGAGGATCGCTCCCGCCAGCCCGATCCAGAGGCGCGCCGGACGGCGCACCCACTCCACCGCAAAGATTGTCATTGTCAGAAAGGTGTAGCCCAGGATCGCCAGCGTCGGTTGCAGGAAAAAGGTGATGAAACTGCTCAGTTTGACGACCACTTTGGGCAACTCCACCCCCGGCAAGGTCCGTCCCCAGCGCGCCAACGGCTCTGTGATGTAGGGGCTGAGGTTGTAGGCGAGCATTGCCAGCGCCATGACGCTAAAGATCAAAAAGGTGCGGCGCCGATGACGTGGGGAGGCAAAAGCGCTGCCGGCCACTGCCAACAACAGGAAGCCTGCCATCAAGAAAGTGCGCCAGCCCGCTTCGTCCAGCCCTAACAGCAGCGGCAGCCAGTTCAGATAATAGCCGCCCACCGTCGCCGCCAATACCAGGAGTAGAGCAACCCAGCCGCGCCCAGTTACGCGCGCCGCCAGATAGCCGACCAACACAGCATAGACAAGCAGCACGGCATACCAGGACGCGCCGATGAACGCCACAATGTAGCCGATGCCGAGGATCGTGCCGGGCACAGCGCCGCCCAGGTTGGAGATGAAATCGAGCGTTTGCTTGCCGGCAAAGGTGCGGCGCACAACCAGGAAGGCGATCACAACGCCGATCACGCCGGCGACCGGCGTCGCCACCGCAGAAAGGAATGTCGTCGACAGAATAGCGTTCAGCCCGCGCGTCAGCGCCACTGCGTAGTTCCCCAGAAAGAGCTCATTGTTGATGCCCCACAATTTGGTGAACGAACCCCATAAAATGGTGAAGTAAAGCATCAGCACCACCACCAGCGTCACCAGCGTGAGGATGATGAACGTCCAGCGCGTCACCGGCTCCTTCACGAAAATGCGCCCGGTCGTCGGTTTGCCAGTCACGGCGATGTACGACCGCTTGCTGAGATAGTAGCGTTGTAGCAAAAAGAGCGTCAGCGTCGGGATCAACAGCACTAACGAAAGCGCCGCGCCTTTCTGTTGATCGAACTGGCCGTTCACCGCCAGGTAGATTTCGGTCGAAAGTACGCTGGCGTTGCCCCCTAACAGCAACGGATTGCCCAGATCGGCCAGCGACTCGACAAAAAGCAACAGGAACGATGCAGCGATGCCCGGCGTCAATAGCGGCAGCGTGATGGTGCGGAAGATGTGAAATTTGCTGGCGCGCAGGCTGAGGGCGGCTTCCTCCATGGAGGCGTCGATGCGCTCCAACATGGCGCGGATGATCAGGTAGGCTACCGGGAAAAAGGTGATGATCTGTACGAAGATCAATCCGTCTAACCCGTAGATGTCGTTGCTGTCCGGACCAAAGCGCATGCCCAACATCTGCTTCGTGATCAACCCATTGCGACCAAAGAGCAGAATCGCTGCGATGGCGATGGCAAAAGGCGGCGAGATCGTCGGCAGCAGGGTGACGACGTGCACCGCTCGCGCGAACGGAAAGCTACACCGCACCATTGCGTAGGCAAAGATGAAGCCCAGGATCGTGCCGCCGGTCGCCGCACCCAATCCCATGATCAGCGTGTTGGCGAGCACCTGCCATAAGTGAGGCCCGTAGTACGGGTCGACAAATTGTTGGAAGTACTTCAGGCTGAATTCGCCCGTCGCTGGGTCGAAGAACCCCTGATAGATGACGCGCAGCAGCGGCAGGGCGACAAAAAGAAAGACAAAGGCGCTGACGGCGATCAACCCGACAGCCAGCACGGGGTCTTGACCGATGATGCGCACTTCCTGCCAGCGGCGCCAGAGCGTCGAACGTTGCGTGGGAATAGCTGCTGTCATGGGTAAAAATCAATGTTGATTTCTAGTTGTCCCGTCATTTTGCTCACCCTCTCACCGGAAACTGTACAGCTTCCGGTGAGAGGGTGTAGCCGGCCTGGAGGTCAGTAGAGTCGAGAATCTGTCGTTGACTCCTTGTCTCCTCCCTACTCCTTCAGGTTCTCCGCCGTAGCAATCTCATTAGTGAACTTATCGACGAAGGCGGTCTTGTTGCTGCCACACCAGTCGAAGTCATAATCGATCAGATTGACTTCGAGCAGCTCCGGGCGCGAGGGTTTGGCGCCAATGACAGTGGGCGCCTGATACGCCCCATACTTTGGCCCCAGTTCCTGCGTAGCCGGCTCCAACGCCCAATCGAACCATTTCTTGGCTGCATCCAGATGTTTGGCGCCCTTGATGATGCCCATGCCGCCGATCTCATAACCTGTGCCCTCTTCAGGGAAGGTCAACACCAGCGGCGATCCCTTCTCGATCTCGGCCACGATGTCATGCGAGAAGACGATGCCCACGGCTGCCTCCCCCTGACCAACGAATTTGGCCGGCGCAGCGCCACTCTTGGTGAACTGCAAAACCTGCCCGGCGTAATCCTTGATAAACTTCCAGCCTTCTTCTTCGCCCTTGATCTGCAGAATGGTGCACAGCGCAGTGTACGAGGTGCCTGAGCTGGAAGGATGCGCCACCATGATCTGCCCCTTAAATTCGGGCTTGAGCAGATCATCCCAACTGCGCGGCGGCTCGACGCCAGGATTCTCGTCCAACCAGGTCTGGTTCGTGGCAAACCCAAGCGACCCCATGTAGATGCCCGCCCAATAGTTGTTGGGGTCTTTGTACAGCTCTGGATTCGCCAGATTTGCCATGTTGGGCGAGTCATAGGCTTCGAGCAGCCCTTCCTGCGCAGCGGCGACAAAACTATCCACCGGGCCGCCCCACCAGATGTCGAACTGTGGGTTGTCCTTTTCGTTGCGCAGGCGCGTCAGTGATTCGCCGCTCGACATGCGCACGAAGTTGACAGTGATGTCCGGGTAGACCTTCTCGAACTCCGCTTTCATGCCCTCACACCACTGCACTTGCGGCGTGCACAGTAGATTGAGTTCCGTGCTGGCTGCGGCATTGTCGCTGGCTGCGTTTTCACCGCCAGCAGGCGCCGCCGCCGGTGGCGCTGCTGGCACGGCCGTACATGCCGCCAGCAGCACTGTCAAAAACAGTGCCAATGTCAGCATCCCTGCGATGCGTCCAAAACGAATCATGAGTAGCTCCTTTCAAGTTAGGTTTGAAGTACAGCAATTCGACTGGGTTGGTTAGCGCTGGTGCGGGAGCAGAATAGGCCTGACAAGCAGTCATAGTATGACAGAAGCAAGCGTCTATTGTCAAAGCGTCTGCCATGTCCTGGTCTGGTGCGCCAGCCGCGCTGCGTCCATGGTGCGCTGCACGACCAGCCCATCGTAGAAACTGGCGGCGTCGTCCAGCATCGTCTCCCCCATCGGCAGCGACATCGCCAGTGTTTGCGCCAGATAGTAACTGCCCACTGTGAATGGGCCTTGATTGGGCAAGCCTTCGACCGCCGGCAGATTATTCTTGGGGCGAATCGGCTCCCATTCGCCGCCGGGGTAAACACCCTTCATGCCAAACAGTTGATCCTGATTGTCGAGCTTGAGCGCTCCGTCGGTGCCGACGACCAGGATCGACATCCCGTAGCCGCCTGGCGTGATGCCGCTCACGGTGATGGCGCCGATGGCGCCATTGACAAAGCGCACCAGCAGATCGGCGTGATCGTCCGCCGTGACCTGGCGTTGGGCGCCGTGCGTCGGGTCCAGGCGATAGAGATGACCAGTCTGCAACTGCGCGGTGACGCTCTCGATGCGCCCGATCATCCAGCGCGCCAGATCGATAAGGTGGCTGCCAAGCGCACCCAACATGCCACCGCCGCGTTCGGCGTCGCTCCACCAGTTCCATGGCAGCGACGCGTCAAGACGTTCGCTGCCCAGCCGGTCGAAGCGCGCCTGCAACACGCTGCCAACGTACCCCTCCTTGATCAACTGACGCATGTGCAGCCGCTGGGGATGAAAGCGCAGTTCGTGATCCATGATCGCCAGGCGTCCAGGTGCAGCCTGCGCCGCCGCCAACATTGCCTCCGCCTGGCCCACGTTCAGCGCCGTCGGTTTCTCACAAATCACATGTTTACCGGCCGCCAGCGCCGCAATGGCGATCTCGGCGTGCAGGTGGGGCGGGGTGCAGATGCTGACAATATCAACGCTGTCGCTTGCCACCAACGCCTGCCAGGTTGTATAGACTTCGGGCAGGTTGTGTGCAGCCGCAACCCGTTGTGCGTTGGCCAGATTGGCGGAGGCAATTGCCTGCGGCGTTAGTCCGCCCAAGCGAAACACCGGAATCTGTACGCGATCGCTCCAGCCGCTGCCAATAAAGCCCACGCGCAAGCCTTCTGATGCTGACATCGGGAACTCCTTTCGTTGGAATGATGGTGGAGATGTTGTGATTGTATCACCGAGTGGCGGCAATGAGAACATCTTCCAACTGTGGGATGATCGTCTCCCAGGCGTAGTGTGCTGTGACAAAGCGTCGCCCCTGCGCGCCTAACTGGCGACGCAGCACGCCGCTGCCGGTGATGTCCGCCAGCACGCGCAACACGGCAATGGCGAATTCCTCCGGCGTATCGGCCAGCAACATTTCCTGCCCATTGCGGACGCCAATGCCCTCGACGCCCAAGGTGGTGCTGACGATAGGGGCGGCGCACGCCATTGCCTCCAGCGCCTTGAAACGTGTGCCGCCGCCGACGCGCATCGGGATAACATACACACCGGCCTGCTGCAAGTAGGGGCGGGTGTCCGCAACGGCGCCGGTGATCTCGATGGCAGGGTTGGCGCGCAGGACATCCAGCCGTGTGTGCGGATTCATGCCAACGATCTGAAAGCGAGCCGTGGGCGCCTGCGCCAGGATACGCGGCAACACCTGCCGGGCAAACCAGAGCACTGCGTCGATATTGGGGCGGTAGTCCATCTTGCCGGTGAAGACGATGGTCGGGGCAGGGGGTGGCGCCACTGCAGCCGGCTGGTAATAGGTCACGTCGATGCCGTTCGACACCACCGTGATCGGCGTGGTGGCGCCCAGGCGTTGCAGCGCAGCGCGGTCGGCGCTGCTGACTGCCACCACGGCATCGGCGCCTTGCATGATCGCCGCTTCATAACGGCGCAGCTTCTGCCACTGGATCAGGCTGTAGATGGCCGCCGGCCAGCGGCGTGGGCGACGCAAGTCGGTGAAGGCGTTGCGTTGTTGAAGCAGGTATTCGCAGTTGTGGTCGTCGAAGAGCAGCGCCGGCCGTGCGCGGTGGCGACGTCTTCCAGCCACCGCCAGCCCGTACTGCGCCAGCTCGATCCCCTCGATCTGGACAGCGTCATAGCGATGTTGCTGTGCCCAGTGCATAATGAGCGCGTGCATCGCCGGACTTTCCAGCCGCAGCCCCATATCCGGCGTCAGCGTCGTGAGGGTGGCCAGGGCGCGGGCGCGCATTGTACGTTCTGGCTGGCTGACGCACGCCACGCGGCGACAGTGCGTCAACAGCGGATTGTCCGGCGTCAGCTCCTCGCCGGGCGCAAGAAAGGTCAACAAATCCACTGTATGTCGCTGCGCCAGCCCACGAATCAGGTTATAGTTGCGGATCGTCGTGCCCTGGCGCGGTGGATACGGTAGCTGCGGGGTGACGACAAGAATGTTCACAGCCCTTTTTCCGGCGTGGTGGCAGCGGCTGGTTGCGGCGCGGCGCGCTGCGGCTCCGTGACCTTGCGATAGACGTCCAGCGTGCGACGGGCGGCGCGCTCCCAGCTGAAGACGCGGGCGCGTTGCAGACCTTTCTCGCGTAGTTCGGCGTGCAGGTCGTCGTCGCGCAACAGCCGCTGCATGGCGACCGCCATCTCTTCTATGTCGCGTGGGTCGACAAGGAGCGCAGCATCGCCCACGACTTCGGGCAGGCTGCTGATGTTGCTGACGATCGTCGGCGTGCCGCACGCCATCGCCTCCAGCGGCGGCAGGCCAAAGCCTTCGTAATACGCCGGGTGGATATGGCAGCGCGCCGCCACATAGAGCTTGTGCAACTCCTCGTCTGGCACGCGCCCCAAAAAATTGACCCACGGCGCCAGGTTGAGCTTTTTGACCAGATCGAGCGTCTCATCGTATAGCCAGCCTTTGCCGCCTGCAATTGCCAGCGCCACATCGCCGGGCATGTACTTTTCGCGCAGATGAGCGAAGGCCTGCAGCAGCCCACTGATATTTTTGCGCGGCTCGATCGTGCCCACGCACAGAATAAAGCGTTCGGGCAGGCCATAACGCGCACAAACCTCACGCCGGGTGGCGTCGAGCGGGAGCGGCTTGAACATGGGATTGGCGGCTTCGTGAATGGTTGTGACCTTCTCGGACGGGACGCCAAGTTGACCGATCAAATCCTGTCGGGTGAACTCGCTCGGCACGATGATGTGCGCAGCATGAGCGACCGCTTTATCGATCTGCCCATAATAAGCAGCGCTGACGGTAGTCAAGAAATGCGGATAGTGCAAAAAGGCCAGGTCATGCACCGTAATCACTGACTTGACCGGCGAGTAAAGTGGTGGGATGAAATCGGTGCTGTGCAGCAAGTCAAGCCGGAAGCGCAGCAACTCCACAGCCAGCATCGGCTGCTCCAGGCGATGATGCACGGGTGCAAATAAGGTGGCGCGGCGAAAATTGCGCTGTTGCAACAGCGGTGTACGGTGCTTCCTATGCTGGAAGGTGACAAACTCGTCATCGGTGTCGAGTTCGGCCAGCGCCTGC
>DGFH01000170.1 GCA_002391565.1 Anaerolineales bacterium UBA3905 | reverse complement strand
AGATGTGTATAAGAGACAGCAACTGGAGTGGACAAAGATGTGATCGACGCCTGGCGTGGGTGGGCAAACAATTCAACGTCCGCCCTCAAAGCTGGTGCAAATCTCGTCAACCCCAGAGAAGCGCAGATTTTGTCCAGGCATCGCTATCAAGATGCAGAATCCGCACAAGTTTGTATACTTCGGCACGGAAAACACCGGCGGCACATGCGATAGTTACATGTTGTATGATTCATTTTTGGACGTAAAGCACATCGGACATACACAAGGAGGATTCTCATGGCTTTTACCTTACCGGCTCTGCCCTATGCGGAGAACGCGCTTGAACCCTACATCGATGCCCGTACCATGGATATTCATCGCACCAAGCATCATCAGGCGTATATCACCAACCTGAACAATGCCATCGCCGGCACCGAATGGGAGAACATGAGCATCGAGGAGATTTGCCGCAAGATCGACAGCGTGCCGGAGAATATCCGCACGGTCGTGCGCAACAACGGTGGCGGTCACGCCAACCACAGCCTCTTCTGGACGATCATGGCGCCGAACGCGGGCGGCGCACCGACGGGCGCGCTGGCTGAAGCGATCAACGCCAAGTGGGGCAGCTTCGACGAGTTCAAAGCCAAATTCAAAGCATTGGGCGTTGGGCGCTTTGGCAGCGGCTGGGCGTGGCTGGTGGTCAAGACGGACGGCAGCCTCGACGCCTACAGCCTCCCCAACCAGGACAGCCCGTTGATGCAAGGCGACACGCCGATTCTGGGTGTGGACGTCTGGGAGCATGCCTATTACCTGAACTACCAGAACCGCCGCCCGGACTACCTGGACGCATGGTGGAACGTGGTAAACTGGGATGAGGTCGCCAGGCTCTACGCAGCAGCCAGGTAAACCGTTATTTCTGCGCAAGAGCGCACACTTCCACAGCATGTGTAGGATGTTGCGGGCGATCCCTGTGGATC
The DNA here is from genome assembly GCA_002391565.1 of Anaerolineales bacterium UBA3905. Lineage (GTDB taxonomy): Bacteria > Chloroflexota > Anaerolineae > Caldilineales > Caldilineaceae > Caldilinea. Next base: position 11,499 of record DGFH01000170.1, on the reverse strand, counting down.
GCCCGCAACATTTCATAGCCGACCGCAGCGGTCAGGCGCGGAAGGATTGATCATGGCCGACCTGCTTGCCTGGATGAGACAACTGTTTCACATGGAGACGCCTGCAACTGCAGCGCCTCCGGCTGCAACTGCATCAAATGCTGCTCCAGGACGATTCGAAGTTCCTGTCCTGCTTGTCCATTACTTTCCCACCAAAGGCAACCTGATCGACCGCAGCGTCACCGGTGATGTGAGTGCACCACTTGATGTAGTGCGCACACATACGCGCACAACGACAGCCCAGGTGATCGAAGCGCTGGAGCAAGGGAGCCGCTTCCGCGCCTATAAAAATCCGGCGGCGCAGCCCAGCCTGCACTACACGATGGTGGACAGCCTGGAGTTGTTGGAGCCGCTGCCGACCTGGCGCAAGCCCGGTCACCGCGTGCCGATGACCGACTACAACGCCATCATGGAGCGTATCGACGCCCGGCGCTGGGTGATGGCAGAGGGGGTCAAAGAAATCTGGATTTGGGGTTATCACGGCGGCGTCATCGACCTGTGGGAATCGAACATGGCGGGGCCATGGGGCGACATCAGCAACAGCGACCGCGACCTGCACGATCTGCCGATTTTCGACCGCACCTACACCGTCTATCATTACAATTACGGGCGCGGCCCATCCGAGGCGGTGGAGGATCACATGCATCAGATCGAGGCGGTGTTGCGCTACATCGACCCAGACCTTTTCTGGAATAAGTTCGTGGGCAAACCGGGTGAAGGACGCTGCGGCTGGGCGCATTATCCACCCAACGGCGAGCGCGACTACGACTGGCGCAACCGCACCGTCGTCATGAGCGACATCGAGGATTGGCGGCCTGACGGCGATGGGGAGAAAATCCCGCTCAACTGCGACCGCTGGCAGGGCGACAGCCTGCGCTGGTTCATCTACTGGATGCAGAGTCTGCCCGGCGCCAACAACGGTCTCACCTATCGAGGGCGGCCACTCACCAACTGGTGGACCTTCATCGGCGATTTTGATGGAGCGATGCGGGCGCGATTGGGATTGGTGGCTTATTAGCTCACGACCGCTGCCGCACGTCCAGTGCGTCGCGCAACCCATCGCCGAGCAGGTTGAAGCCGAGCACGGTCAGAATCAGCGCAATACCAGGGAAGATGATCAGGTGCGGCGCCGTAAAGACCTGGTTACGCTCCTGACCGATCATCGACCCCCACTCCGGCGTCGGCGGCTGCGCTCCCAGGCCGAGGAAGGAGAGCGCAGCCGCGTCGAGGATGGCGACGGCAATGCCCAGCGTGCCCTGCACGATCAGCGGCGTGAGTGCATTGGGCAGGATGTTGCCAAAGAGAATACGCCGCGTGGGCACGCCGATCGAACGATCCGCCATCACATAATCTTGCTGTTTGATCGCAAGCACACTGGAACGCATGATGCGCGCATAGATCGGAATGCTGACGATCCCGATTGCCAGCAAGGTGTTGATCAGACCGGGGCCCAGCACAGTGACGATGGCAATCGCCAGGATCAGGCTTGGGAAGGCCAGCATGATATCCATCAGCCCCATGATGAGGTTGTCGGTCCAGCCGCCCACATAGCCGGAGATGGCGCCCAGAAACGCCCCGATCACAATGGCAAAGCCAACGGAGACGATACCCACCAGCAAGGACAGCCGCGCCCCAAACAGGATGCGGCTGTAGAGGTCGCGCACATTCCCGTCCAGGCCGAAGTAATGTTGCGGCTGATCGGCCGGACACCCCAACCAGTGGATGCACGGCCCCTGCCGTTTCTGGACATTTTCAATCCCGATCAGAGACTTGACGGGGTCATGCGTTGCCAACACAGGGGCAAAGAGGGCGACCAGGATCAAGGCGGCCAGGATGATCATGCCGATGATGGCGGAACGGCGTCGAAAGAGGCGACGAAACGCGGTGCTCCATAATCCACGTGGTTTGGTGTTGAAGATCGGCTCGACCGACGCCGATGCTGTTGCAGCAGTTGCGCTCATGGTGTTTCGTGTGTGCGCCGCTTAACCCAGGCGAATCCGGGGATCGAGTACGGCATAAGAAATGTCGACCAGCAAATTGACAACGACATAGGTGAAGGCGATGACCAGCGTAAATCCCTGGATGACGCCATAGTCGCGCGAAGAGATGGCGTCAAACATGGTGCGACCGACGCCGGTCAGCCCAAAAATCGTCTCAGTCAACACAGCGCCGCTCAAGAGTCCTCCTAAGGAGAGCCCGACGACGGTCACTACGGGCAACAAGGCGTTGCGCATGGCGTGGCGAAAGACGACGCTGCGTTCGTTCAGCCCTTTGGCGCGCGCCGTGCGCATATAGTCCAGCGTCATCACTTCCAACAGACTGGAGCGCGTCATGCGGGCAATGACCGACATGGGAATGGTTGACAGCACCAGCACTGGCAACACCAAATGACGGGCGGCGTCGCTAAACAACTTCCAGTTGAGGGTCAACGCTCCATTGATGACGTACATCTGCGACAAGAAGTCGAGAAAGCCACGCAGCGGGCCGGCCAGGGTTTCCTGTCCCCAAACAACGGCGATTGGTTCGACGCGCACGCCAGCCGTGAGCCGGCCGGAGGGCGGCAGTGCGATCGGCGTCTCTTTGAGCACCACGGCAAACAGGTAAGCGGACAGTAGACCCAGTACAAAGACGGGGATGGAGACGCCCAGATTGGCAAAGATCATCGTGAACACATCGATAGGCGAATTCTGCCAATAGGCGGCGATGACCCCCAGGATGACGCCAACCACCGTCGCCACCAACAGCGACAGTAACGCCAGTTCGATCGTCACCGGCAACCGCTCCATTAACATGTCGGTGACGGGCCGGCCAAATCGCATCGAGTCGCCCAGGTCGCCGGTCACTACCCGCCCTAAATAATAGCCAAACTGGATAACAGGCGGCTGATCAAGACCATAACGCTTGAAAAAAGCGTCGCACACTTCATCGGTTGCCTTTTCGCCAAGCATGGCGCGGCATGGATCGCCTGGGATCAGGCGATTGAGGATGAAGGTGATGAACAAGATGCCAAGCAAGACCGGGATGGCGAGCACAACCCGCCGGGCAATATAGCGGATCAATGTATCTTCTTCTATGGTGTGAGCTTCATCAAGTCACCCTTCCAGGAAGTCTGGCTTCCTGGAAGGGTGGACATCACGAGATCGGTCTGGCTACTCCCACTATTCCGGTGCGTTCAGGAAGGCGCCGAACAGACCGGGGAAGTAGGTGAAGCTGCCATCGCGCCCGACATGCAACGGGTGCGAGGCGTCCCACTGAACAACGTAAGACAGCACAACATCGTTGGCGTCGAGCGTGGCGCCATTGTGGAACTTGACGCCCTCGCGCAGCTTGAAGACCCATTCGGTCAGGTCGTCATTGGCCGTCCATTCCGTCGCCAATGAAGCCACGACATCACCAGTGCCCGGCTCGTAAGCCAGCAGCGATTGCATGACCTGCTCACAGGCGCGCAGCGCTTCGCCGTCGCTTTCATCGGCGCAGTAGAGCCCGGCCGGTTCGCCGTTCTGGAGCCAGACGAAGGTGTCGCGGCCACCAGGGTTCATCAGCGCGAATTGCTCGGCGCCAATGTCAGAGGCATAGGCGCCTTCGACGTCCGCCTTAAACGCGGCGCCATTGCCGCCATGCGCCACCGGGATCATGGGGACATGCTGCTTGATCAGCTCATTGGCCGTATCATAGAATGGCTGACGTTCTTCCGGGAGAGCGCGTGTGGCGCCCTGCTGCAACGCCTCCCAAATATCCGGGAAGCCTTCGCCAAACTGGGCGGACGCGCCGGGGCCAAAATGGAAGTCCAGGAAGTTGGTGGCATCCGGGTAATCTGCGCCCCACCCCAGCATGTGGAAGCCATCGATCTCGCCACGGTCGGCAGCGTCGAGGAAAGCGCCAGATTCCATGACGACGATCTCAGCTTCGACGCCGATATCGGCCAACTGCGCCTGGATATCCTGCGCCACCACGCCAGGGTTGGGCAGATAGCCGCGCACGACGTCGCGGTAAGTGATGGTGGTCTTAAAACCTGGCAGCACGCCTTCTTCTTCAAGAATTTTCTTGGCTTCGTCCGGGTTGTAGTCGTACCAGGTCAGACCCTCGGTGTAGCCAAAGATCGAGGGCGGCATGAATTGCGTCGCCACCGAGGAGCCGGGCGGGTAGAAGTTGTCTACAATACGCTGGCGGTCGATCGCCATGGCAAACGCCTGTCGCACCCGTTCGTTGTCGAAGGGCGGATAGGTGTTGTTCATGCCGATGTAAAAGATATTGGTGCCGCTGCGTTTGGCCAGCTGCAGATTGGGGTCGGCTTCGATCACTGCGAAATCATCTGGGCCAGGGTTGTCAATGCCATCGACAGTGCCCGCCTGCAACTCGACCAGGCGTTGTGCGCTCTCGGCGCTCCAACGGAAGACAAGCGTCTTAGCGATCGCCGGCTCCCCCCAGTACTCCTCATTGCGTTCGAAGATGATCTGATCGCCGCGCAGCCAATCGACCAGTTTGTAGGGGCCGGTGCCATTCGGCTTCTCGATCAATTCTCCACCGCCGCCGGTTGCTTCCAGGTAGTCGGCGTCATTGATGGCAAAGGATGAGAAGGCCACCTTGGCCGGGAAGGCAGGGTCGGGCTGACAGAGGGTGAATTTGACCGTCATCTGGTCAACAGCTTCGATGGACTTGAAGAGGCCACCGTAGTCACAATTCTCCGCCGCCATGGACATCGGTTCGAACGGGCCGGCAGGCGCGGCTTCGGCTGGTGCAGCTTGGGTGGCCGCCGGTTCGGGCGCTGCTCCTGGGCCGGCAGGCGCGACGCAGCCGCCGATCACGAGCGCCAGAATCAGCGCCACACTCAGCAAGAAGATTGACTTGCGCATCGTTGGGCTTGCTCCTTTCAGAGTTGGTTTGGATGTGGAAACACGCTGTCAAACCGACGTGGACGCTGGCGTCACGCCGGCCATTCAGTTGTATACAATACTGGAAAAAGGGGCTGGTGGCAAAATGCGTGTAGCGTGTTCCGTGTAGCATGTTGCGCCTGCGATCACGGAACACGTTTCACGCAGCAGGCTTCATTGACGCTGGCGCGGGTCGAGCGCATCGCGCAGGCCATCGCCCATGAAGTTGATGGCGAGGATAGTCAGCGAGATGAGCAGACCGGGGAAGAGCACCATCCAGGGGAATTGAGTCATATAGTTGCGCCCGTAATAGAGTAAGCTGCCCCAGGTGGGGACGTCGGGCGGGAAACCCACCCCAAGAAACGACAAAGTGGATTCGGTGAGGATCGCCGTCGCCACTTCGAGGGTCGCCGCTACCGTGATGATTCCAAAGACATTGGGCAAGATATGCCGCGTCATGATGCTGCCGTTGCGCGCGCCCACGTTGACTGCTGCTTCAACAAACTCTTTGCGCTTGAGTGAAAGCACGGAGCCGCGCACCATACGGGCCGTTGGCATCCAGCCCAGAATGCCAATGATCGTCACCACCATGACAAATGCACCCATCTCCAGCCCGAAGCGCATTCGCAGCGGATCGCGGAAGAGCGACATTGCCACCAACAACAGTGGCACCTGTGGCAGCGTGAGCATCATATCGGTGAAGCGCATCAAGAGATTGTCGAGGCGCGGCAAGTAACCAGCCAGCAACCCAATTGTGGTGCCAACCACCATAGCAATCAACATTGCCACGAAACCGACTGCCAGTGAAATCCGGCCACCATAGAGGCAGCGTGCAAGCATGTCACGTCCCAGATCATCGGTGCCAAAGGGGTGCGCGGACGACGGTGGGGACGATGCTTCAACAATATTGATCGACTTGGGATCCACCCGGTAGATATAGGGGCCGAGCAATACAGCTAAAATAATGAGCAATAACAGGAGCAAGCCAAACATAGCGAGCCGATTGCGGCGAAATTGCACCCACGCATCTCCCCAGAGTGTGCGCTGTTTACGCGTCTTGGGGCTGTTGATCGGAAGGGAAGGCGATGCCGCGCCAGCCGATACACTCATGATCAGTCTCCTCAACTATACCGGTCAACTATAGCGGATGCGTGGATCCAGTACACCATACAAGATGTCGGCAATAAGATTAAAAATGACAACCAGCACCGCAAAGATCATCAAGACCGTTTGCACCACCGGGATATCATTGCTTTGCAGCGACGTAATCAGCAACTGCCCGATGCCATTGACGTTGAAGATCTGTTCTGTAACGATGGCGCCGCCAAAAATGCCAGGAATCCCCAGCGCCACCAGCGTCACCACAGGAATCAAACTATTGCGCACAACATGACGGACGACGACCAGCCGTTCACGCAGACCTTTGGAACGCGCAGTCCGTACATAGTCCGCCTTCATATTTTCGATCACGGATGAACGCGTGAAACGACTGATAGCGGCCATTTGAAAAAACGCCAGCACCATGATCGGCATGATCATCTGTCGAAGTTGTTGAAAAAGCGTCTCCATGCTGGTTACACGCAGAGTCGTGTTATACAACGTAGGGAACCAGCCCAACCACACGGCAAAGATTTGGATCACCAGGACGCCGGTGAAGAAGGTGGGCAATGAAAAGCCGATCACGGCGATCACACTAGAAATCTGGTCGAACCATGAATTCTGTCGGTAGCCCGCAAAAATCCCAAGTGGTACAGCAATCAATACAGAGAGTAGATATGCCATACCCACAACATAAAGTGTTTGGGGTAGACGTTCAATGATAATATCGACCACCGGCTTGCCACGACTTGTCCACGATGTAATCCGCAGCCTTCCCTCAGAGTCACCAATGGCGATGCCGGTCGTCTTCTCAATGGCGTTGATGGGTTCAACGATCAAAAATTGTTGCCCCCACTTCATGTAGCGCATTAAGAAAGGATCGTTCACACCAAGCGCCTCACGAATTCTCGCTTTCACTTCCTGGGGAATGCTCTGTGGTAAGTTGGCAGTGGGGTCGCCAGGCGCCAGATCCAGCAAGGCAAAAATCACGAAGCTAATGAAAAGCAGCGTCAACAAGCCGGTCAGAATCCGGCGGATTATGTATGCTCCCAATCAACACCTCCGGCGGAATCGCAATTTCGAGTATGCGGAGAGGAAAAGGCCTGTGGTAGAAGGGACTACGGCTACAAGCGCCGTAGCCCCTCTTGCACCCATCAGTCGCCTAGAGCACTACTGGCGAATGCGATGCCATTCTTCGATATTCCATTCCTCGCTGTCCCAGCCGTTGACATCGATGTTAGCCAGGTCATTGGCATAGGCGGAAACAGATGCGCGGAAGATGAGGGGAAGATTCACATAATTCTGCGCCAACATGTCATTGAGTTCAATTGCGATGGCAGCGCGCTCAGCCGGGTCGGTGGCCGCCTTCAACTCGGCAAACTTGGCGTCGTATTCAGGGCTGCACCAGCGCTCGGTATTGTTGGCGTTGAAGTCGTTCTCGGGCGAGGCAATGTTGCTCTTACCATCGATCTCGCACAACCAACCCGCAAGATATGTCTGCGGATCGAGGCCCTCAGGCCCGTTCGTGAACATCTGGACATCGGCGTAGAACTTACCCAGGGTGTCGGGGCTGGCAGGGTCGCCGCCAAAGAAGACAGCCGCCTCAATGTTCTTGAGTTCTGTCGCCACGCCGATCTGCTGCCACCACTGTTGGACAAGCGCCTGCGTCTTCTGGCGCACGGAGTTCGTGGAGGTCTGGTAGAGAATCTTGAGTTCCACACCATCCTTGTCGCGCGTGCCATCACCATTAGAATCCACCCAGCCAGCGCTCTCCAGCAGCGCCTTAGCGCCTTCAATATCCTGGGTCAGGCAGGCATCGTTATTCTTCGAGACCACTGCTGGCGGCCCAGAGAGGATGTTGCACGTCGGGACGCCGCCAGCGCCGTACAACTGCTCGGCAATAATCTTGCGATCGATGGCCATGGACAACGCCTGACGCACAGCCGGATCACTCAAGAATGGGTGCGGGTTCGGATCGTCTGGTGACCAGACCGAGCGTTTGTCTCCCAAATTGGGGTCAGGATTGGTGAAGTTGATCAGGATGCGCTCAACATTCCCCGAAAAGGCGCTGCCCACCACGCCATTGCCCTTCGACGCCATCTCGCTTAACACAGCCGGCTCGACCTGCAAGTTCCAGCCATAATCGGCCTCGCCAGTCTCCAGCACTGCACGCGCAGATGCGGATGCGTCCTCGGCGCCCGAGATCGTCACCTCCGAGAAGTGCGGCTTGTTTGGATCGCGGTAGTTCTCGTTGATCTCATAGACAACCGTATCGTTTGCGCGGAATTCTTTGACCTTGTATGGCCCGGTGCCAATCGGATTGGTGTTCTGCTCAGAGCAGCCCTGCGCCGCCGCACCAATACAGCCCTCAAATTGAGCCTTCTGCAGAATCGGCGCCAGGTAACCGCCAAACGGATTGTACGGGTAGGGCGTCGGGCCATCAAAGGTGATCTTCACCGTCTGCGGATCAATGGCTTCGACATTTGTGACGCCAGTGAAAGCAATCGCTGAGCTGCACCCCGTGTTCGGATCGACGCAATACTGCCATGTGAAGACCACGTCGTCAGCCGTAAATGGTGTTCCATCTGACCACACGACATCGGGTTTCAGTTTGTAGGTGATCGAGGTCAGATCTTCCGAGATGCCGCCATTTTCCAGGGTTGGCACTTCCACCGCCAATGCCGGAATCAGCGTGCCGTCCGGTTTCACTTCGATCAGTGACTCCAGAATCAGCGACGCCGCATGGTAATCCTTGGTGCCGGTGGAAAGATACGGGTTAAGAATCGAAACCTCCTGCCAATAGACCAATTTAAGTGCACCATCTGTGCCGCGCCCCGGCTCGGCTGGCAAATTCGACGCTGGCGCCGCTGCCGCTGGCGCTTCGCCGCCGGTGGCCGGCGCCGCTGGCGGCGCTGCGCATGCAGCGAAGACCAGCGCCAACAGCGCCAACAGACCGATCACATAGAATGCTCTCCGATTCCCTTGGTGTGTCATACATTCTCCCTTTAGTTGAACTGCATGGTATGGATTGAACAGAACAAGCTGGTGCAACATTGAATCGACGATAACAACTGACAATTGATCATCATCGGCGACACTACAGACGTTCTGCAGTTGTCCGAAGATGACCCGAATTGGGGAACAAGATTGACGGTTACATTCTGAGCGGGGCAATCGTACACAGATTTGTTTATGTTGTCAAAGCCAATTTTGCACAGGGTGAATTTTGCGGCGATGCGCTACGCCTCACTTCATCCATCGGGCTTCACTGGCAATACGGGCGCCATAAGCCATCAATCGGCCATCAGAATCCCGGCTCGATCCCAGCGTTGTGCAAGCACCTGCGCAAGTTCAGCCGCACACCACTGATCGGCTTTAGACGCGTCTCTTGGACGTTCGGTGGTTGCCCCACCCTGCATCACCGCATAGCCGCGCAATGCCACCGCCGTCTGGCGCACTTGCTCCACCCACTGCGCCGTCATTGTGGCATGGGCGGGGCGGCGCACAAAGAATATTCCAGATGCTACATCAACCAGCCATATCCCTGCATGACGCGTGTCTGTCGGCAACATCTGCCAGTAGAGCGCCAGGTGCTGCGGTGGCACGCCGACGCGCAGCAGCAGATCGTCCTCGCCCGCCGCGCGCAGGTGCTCGCACCAGCGCGCCGTGGCGGTGTGTTCGGTCGCGGTAATCTCGCTGGCGCCGATCGTGCGCAGCGCCGCTGAGATCTCATCCACCTCGGTGTGCACATCGTCTGGCAACCCTTCCAGCGTGATCACCAGGTGATGGCAGCCGTCCGCGTCGCAGTCGATCACCACGCCTGCGGTCATCAGCCAGCACGCTGCGGTCGCCTGCGCCCAGCGTATGCCTTGCAGGATGTCGTCGACAGGCGCCTGCAGGGTCAGGCGGTGGCGAGGCAGCGGCGTCAGCTTGAGCGTCACCGCCGTGATCATGCCCAGCATCCCGTGTGAACCGACGAAGAGCTTGACCAGGTCGTAGCCCGCCACGTTTTTGACCACGGGCCGCCCAGCGCGGATCACGCGACCGTCGGGCAGCGCGACCTGCACCGCCAGCACGTTGTCACGCCAGCCGCCGTAGCGCATACGCAGCGGCGCATTGAGATTGGTCGCCAGCAGTCCGCCGACAGTCGCTTTGGGCCACGGCGCCGCCAGCGGAACCTGAAACCCATGTCCGGCGAGAAATGCGGCGAGTTCTGTCAACGGCGTTCCGGCGCCGACGGTCACGTAGAGGTCATCGGGCGCAAAGTGATGAACGCCGCGCAACGCGTGGGCGGAGAGCAACAGCGCGCCGCCGTCAGGCGATTTGCCAGATCGCTCTCCAGAGGAGGTGATCCGTACGCGGCGCTGTGCGGCGGTGCAAGCCGCCAGGATCGCCGCCGCTTCCTCGACAGAATGCGGCGCCATCACGTCGCCGGTCAGCGGAATCGGCGCAGCGCGCGCTGGCTCTGGCAGGTCATCGGGCAGGACTTTGCCTGGATTGAGCAGATTGTCGGGGTCAAACGCCCGCTTGACATCGCGCATCGCCGAGAGCTCGGCGGCGCTGTACATGGCGGGCATGTGGGCGCGTTTTTCGATGCCGACGCCATGTTCGCCGGTGATGCTGCCATCTTTGGCAATGCAGATCGCCACGATCTCATGCGTAGCTGCGAAGACGCGTTCCATCTGGGCGGTGTTCTTGGGGTCGCAGAGAATGCACGGGTGCAGGTTGCCATCGCCGGCGTGGAAGACGTGGCCCGTCTGCAGATCGTAACGCGCCAGCACCTGCCCGATCGCGCGCAGCGTCTCCGCCAGGAAGGAGCGCGGCACGGTGACATCGACCAGGTAAAAAGCCGGCGCCAGCCGCGAGAATGCGCCCGCTGCGCTCTTACGCCCATACCAGATGCGCTGACGTTCCTCTTCGCTCTGGGCGATGCGCAAATCGTAGCCGCCATGCGCCGTGAGGATGGCGGCGATCTCTGCAACCTGGCCGTCGAGGCTGGCCGGGTAGCCGTCCACCTCCACAATCAACGCCGCCCGCGCGTCAACCGGCAGCCCAACCTGGACATACGCCTCGATCATGCCCATCACTGTCTGATCCATCATCTCCAGCGTGGCCGGCATCAGCCCGGCGGCGATGATGGCGGAGACCGCCGCGCCCGCCGCTTCGTCGGAGCGGAAGGAGACCATCATGGTCTTCACAGCCGGCGGGTTGCGGATCAGCCGGATCGACGCCGCCGTGACGAGCGCCAGCGTCCCTTCGCTGCCGACGATCAGCCCGGTCAGGTCGAGTTCAGGATAGTCGAACGCCTGCCCGCCCGTGCGCAGGATGCGGCCATCCGCCAGCACAGCTTCGAGGCCGGTGATGTAGTTAGTGGTGACGCCGTACTTAAAACAATGCGGCCCCCCGGCGTTTTCGCCCAGGTTGCCGCCAATCAGCGAGGAGCGTCCGCTGGAAGGGTCGGGCGGGTAGTAAAAGCCAAGCTGTTTGGCGG
>DGFH01000157.1:16425-19362 GCA_002391565.1 Anaerolineales bacterium UBA3905 | reverse complement strand
CGGCGTGATCGCGCCGTTCAACCGCATCCGTGCACGCACCAGGCATCTGCGGTTCGCAACCGCAGCTACACCATGCGCGTAGACGCCGCTCGCAGCTGCGTGATCTCTGGTTGGCAGGTTACAGGATTTCCGGCATGCCTGCACTATCATTCCGCGTAACACGCAACACGTAGCACGCAACACGCAGCATGCAACACGAGAGGCAACACTCCACCATGACCACCATCACCCACGGCTTTGAGTTGATCCGCGACGAGGAGATCGCCGAACTTCGGACGCGCGCCCGCATCTACCGTCATGTCAAAACCGGCGCCGAGCTGCTGTCGCTGGAAAATGACGATGAAAACAAGGTGTTTGGCGTCAACTTTCGCACCCCGCCCGCCGACTCGACCGGCGTCGCTCACATTCTGGAGCATTCGGTGCTGGGCGGTTCGCAGAAATACCCGCTCAAGGAGCCGTTTGTGCAGCTCATCAAGGGGTCGTTGCACACTTTTCTGAACGCTTTCACCTCGCCCGACAAGACAACTTACCCCGTGGCGAGCACCAACTTGCAGGATTTCTACAACCTGATCGAGGTCTATCTCGACGCTGTTTTTCATCCGTTAATCACGCCGCACCATCTCGACCAGGAGGGCTGGCATTATGAACTGGAGAACCCGGATGATCCGCTGGTCTATCGCGGGATCGTCTTCAACGAGATGAAGGGCGTCTACTCCTCGCCGGATGCGATCCTTTGGCGGGCAGCCATGCAGGGACTCTTCCCCGACAACGTGTACGGTCGCGACTCCGGGGGCGACCCGCGCGTGATTCCGCAGTTGACCTATGCACAGTTTAAGGAATTTCACACGCGCTACTATCACCCTTCCAACGCGCAGATTTTCTTCTACGGCGACGACGATCCGACGCGACGCCTGGAACTGCTCGATGCGGTTTTGCGCGACTTCGACGCCGCGCCGGTGGATAGCAGCGTGCCGCTGCACGCGCCTTTCGCCGCCCCGCGCCGTTTGACCGTGACCTTTGGCGCCGACGGCAGTACCGACCTGGCGCGCAAGAGTATGGTCACGGTGGGCTGGGCGCTGCCGGAAGTGACCGATCCGTCGCTACGCATGGCGCTGAGCGTGCTTGGCTATGCTGTGATCAGCGCGCCGTCGTCGCCGCTGCGCAAGGCGCTGGTCGATTCAGGGCTGGGCGAGGATGTCAGCGGCGGGTTGAGCGGCTACGTGCGCCAGCCAACGTTCAGCGTCACCATGAAAGGCATTGCCAGCGCCGACGCCGGCAAGGTCGAAGCGCTGATCCTGGCGACGTTGGAGCGACTGGCGGCGGAGGGCATCGAGCCGGAGATGGTCGAGGCGGCGCTCAACTCCATCGAGTTTAGCCTGCGCGAGAACAACACCGGCTCCACCCCGCGCGGCTTAAGCCTTTTCATGCGTGCACTGCAAAACTGGAACTATGGCCGCGACCCGCTGCAGCCGCTGCGCTACGAACTGCCGCTGGCGGTCGTCAAGCGCCGCCTGGCAACCGATCCCGGCTTCCTGGGCAGCCTGATCCGCACCTACCTGCTCGCCAACACGCACCGCCTGACCGTCGTCGCCGAACCCGACCCGGCGCACAATCAACGGCTCGCCGATGCGGAGCGCCAGGAACTGGACGCCGCCAAAGCTGCCATGACGCCCGACGAGCTGCAGCGCATCATCGCAAACACGCGCGCGCTCAAGGAGCGCCAGCAGCGCCCCGACAGCCCCGCAGACCTGGCGCGGCTGCCTTCGCTCAAACTCAGTGACCTCGACCGCACCAACAAGCCGATCCCAACGGTGGTGAGTGACCTGGATGGCGGCAAGCTGCTCTATCACGACCTCTTTACCAACGGCATTCTGTACCTGAACCTGGGCTTCGACCTGAGCGGCGTGCCGCAGGAGCTGCTGCCCTACGTGCCCTTCTTTGGGCGTGCGCTGTTGGAAATGGGCACCGCCCGTGAAGATTACATCAAGTTTTCACAGCGCATCGACCGCAAGACCGGCGGCGTCTGGAACTCGACCTATCTCTCCGAAGTGCGCGGACAGGCGACGCCCGCTGCGCGCTTCTTTGTCTCGGCAAAGGCGACCGTCGCGCAGACGCCTGACCTCTTCGACATCCTGCGCGACATGTTGCTCACAGTCCAGCTCGACGACCGCGAACGCTTTCGCCAGATCGTGCTCAAGAGCAAGGCGCGGCGCGAGTCCAGCCTGATTCCATCCGGGTCTGCCTATGTGCGCGACCGGCTGCGTGCCGGGCTGACCACCGCCGGCTGGGCCGACGAGCAGATGGATGGCATCGACGGGTTGTTCTTTGTGCGTCGGCTGGCGGAACGGGTCGAGCAGGATTGGCCCGCCGTGCTTGAAAAGCTCGACGCCGTGCGCCATGCGCTGGTCGGGCGGGCGGGCATGGTCGTCAACGTCACGCTCGACGCCGACAACTGGGCAACGGTGCAGCCGCAGCTTGCCGCCTTCGTGCACGATCTGCCGGAACGCGCCGCCACCGGCGCCGCGTGGCAGCCGTCCCTCGCCAGCGGCGACGAAGGGCTGGCGATCCCGGCGCAGGTGAATTATGTCGGCAAGGGCGGCAATCTCTATGCGCTCGGCTACACCTATCACGGTTCGATCCACGTGATCAACAACTTTGTGCGCACCGGCTGGCTGTGGGACAAGGTGCGCGCCGAGGGTGGCGCCTATGGTGCGAGCGTCAGCTTTGGCAAGCAGTCGGGCGTCTACAGTTTTGTTTCCTATCGCGACCCGAACCTGGTGAACACGCTCAAGGTCTATGACCAGACCGCCGACCTGTTGCGCAAGGTCGAGCTGAGCGACGACGAGCTGACCAAGAACATCATCGGCGCCATCGGCGACGTGGATAGTTACCAGTTGCCCGACGCCAAAGGCTACACCGCCATGGTGCGCTGGCTGG
>DGFH01000157.1:0-16354 GCA_002391565.1 Anaerolineales bacterium UBA3905 | reverse complement strand
ATCATCGGCGCCATCGGCGACGTGGATAGTTACCAGTTGCCCGACGCCAAAGGCTACACCGCCATGGTGCGCTGGCTGGTTGGCGAAACCGACGCCAGCCGCCAACAGATGCGCGACGAAATTCTGAGCACAACCACGGCTGATTTCCGCAAATTCGGCGAGGCGCTGGCGGAGCTAAACCAGCAGGCGCGCGTGGTCGTCATGGGATCGGCGGATGCCCTGCACGCGGCCGCAGAAACCGGGCGAACTTTGCAGGTGACGAAGGTGATGTAGAAGCAGATGATGGGTCTATGGTAAAATCAGCCTTAGAATGTCCATCGCGTGTGGGAGGTTAGCATGCTGAGCATTACCTTTGAGGCAGACATTGAAGACGGCATCATCAAGATTCCAGCCGAATACCGTCCCAAATTCCGGGATCGCGCAACTGTAATTCTCTTGCGTGACGATGAATTGTCTGCGGAAAACGATGATATCATTGCAGAGTTGCTCGATCATCCGGTCAAAATCAAGGATTTTCGCCCTTTGAGTCGCGACAAGATTTATGTCCGCTGAGGTGCATCCTTGCATCATGCTCGACAGCAATATCTGGCTCTATGCGTTCATCGATCAAGATGCACCATTGAAACAGACGATTGCACGAAATCCATTGCGTCGGCAGATGTCGGTGGTGGTGAGTACGCAAATCATCAATGAGGTCTGCTTCAACCTGCTGCGTAAAGCCAGATTCACTGAAAAGCAGATCGGACGCATGGTCAGAGCGTTTTATCAACGATACACGATTGTGCCAATCGACCAGGAGTCCATGATTGTCGCCTCTCAACTTAGGAGTCAGTACTCACTAAGCTTTTGGGATGGCTTTATCGTAGCCGCTGCCCACAATGCAGGTTGTGATATCTTGTACACAGAGGATTTGCAGCACGGATTAGTGATCGATGGTCGGTTGAGGATCGAGAATCCATTCGCTGCAAAGCAATAGAGATGTCACGCTCATTCTGAGTCGTTCGGAATGAGCGTGACTTGACACCTATCGCGCCGCCACCGGCAACTGCAGCGGCTCCGCATCCAGCTGACGCCACGAACGGTTGAAGTAGAGCAGCGGGCTGCGCTCTTCGGTCGAACCGGCGGCCATCACCTCGCCCACGAAGATCGTGTGGTCGCCGCCGTCGTAGGCGTGGCGCACGCGGCAGTCGAGCCAGCCGAGCACATCCGACAAGATCGGCGCGCCGGTGACAGCCGTGTGCGTCGCAATGCCGGCGAAGCGATCCGACAGCTCCGGGATCATGCCGGCAAAGCGCATGCCCCACTCCAGATGATCGGTTCCCAAGATATTGACGGCAAAGACGCCGCTCTGCTCAATCGCCTGGTGCGTGAAGAGCTTGCGCGCCACACAGATCAGAATCTGCGGTGGATCAAGGCTGACGCTGGTCAGCGAGCTGGCGGTAATGCCGACCGGCCGCCCATCGACATGCGTTGTCACCACCGTCACGCCAGACGCCCAATGCGCCAGGGCGTCTTTGAACGATTGCACAGCAATACTCATCGCGTATTCTCCACCAGGGTTAGGCCATGAATGGCCCTCAAATTCCGTCAATACTGTAATGAACCCAAGATCGCGCAACATGCCGGCTCACACTGTCAGCGCCGCTACAGGCTTGCTGAACTTGGCGGCAAATCCAAGCTATTGTACGCTCTAGCTCTCTTGCCTGAAAAGCTGATTCAACGTGGGGTTCTAAGTTTATGGGTAAACGCACTTTCCTGGCCGCCGCTGTCACCACTGGCCTTGCTGCATGGGCGTTGTTGCGCACCCCGCCTGGTCGCTTCAAGTGGCGGCCGCGCGACGCTACTGCGCCACAGACAGCGTTGATCACCGGAGCGTCGGCGGGGATCGGCGCCGAATTTGCGCGTCAATTGGCGGCGCGAGGTTTCGACCTGGTGTTGGTGGCGCGCCGCACCGAGCGTCTCACCGAGCTGGCGACGACGCTGACCGCAACCTTCCAGGTTAACTGTGAGGTGTTGGCAGCGGATCTGGCGCACGAAGCGGGCGTCGCCTCCGTCGAAGCGCGCATTCGTGAGCTAGACACGCTGGCTGTGCTTGTCAATAACGCCGGCTTTGGCACGTTGGGCAGGTTTGTCAACGCCGATCCGACGCGTCAACAAGAGATGGTCTACCTGCATACGATGGCGCCGATGCGCCTGACGCAGGCGGCGCTGCCCGGCATGACAGCGCGGCGATATGGCGCCATCATCAATGTTGCATCCGTAGCGGCGTATGTGCGGCTACGTGGCAACGTCAATTACACAGCCACCAAAGCCTATCTCACCGCTTTTTCAGAGGTGCTGCAAGCTGAGTTGCGCGGCGCCGGCGTCTGTGTCCAGGCGCTCTGTCCCGGCTTCACGCGCACAGAATTTCATTACACGCCCGACTTTAAGGATCACAAGCCGCTTCCCTATCCGGATTTCATGTGGATGTCGGCGGCGGAAGTTGTGCGCCAGTCGCTGGACGCGCTCGGCAATGGTCAGGTGGCCTTTGTGCCGGGCGTGCTCTATCGCGCGCTGGTGCTGATGTTGCGCACCCCAGTGCTGGGCGATAATGCCATGCGTCTTGCCTCGTTATTCCTGTAGACGCGCATCGACTGTGTGCACTGGCTGAAACGCCCCTTGCTGCACACGAGATTTCACGCCCCGCTGCCATCTACGAAGAAGGTCATGCAGCGCTGGCCCGAATGTCGGGCAATTGCTGCATGACTTTTTCTGGCGCCCCTTCTACGATCAACAAAGAACCTGTCTGCCTTTGCTTCATTGATCGTCGCAGTCGCTGGAAAGGAAGAGTGGCGCCATGCGTGGTGGAATCGTTGAGAGAAAACGTTGCTTTACACTGTTGAGCATCGCCGGGGCAGTGATGTTGGCGTGTACACTGCTTGCCTTGTTGGATGGGCGCCCCGTGGCGAGTCAAGGCGCGGTGCGCTATGTCAAAAGCAACGGCGTGGCAGGCGGCGCCTGTGGTTCGTGGGCTGCTGCCTGTACGTTGGACTATGCCCTGAGCCAGGCAGTTGCCGGCGATGAGTTGTGGTTGATGGCGGGCGTCTACACGCCGACAGTGGGCATAGGGCAGAGCAGTTCCTTCACAGTGCCTAGCGGCGTGGCGATCTATGGCGGCTTTGCCGGTGTAGAGACGGTGCGTGCACAACGCAACTATACCAACAATGTGACCATTCTGACTGGCGACGTCGGCGTGCCCGGCAACGCCAGCGACAACGCTTATCATGTCGTTACAGCGGTCAACGTCAACGCCAATACGGTGGTCGACGGCGTGACGATCCGCAACGGGAATGCCAATGGCGGCAATTCGGCCACGCAGAGCGGCGGCGGCATGTACATCGCCTACGGCGACCTGACCGTAGCAAACGTCATTTTTGCGAACAATTCGGCGGCTTTCTATGGCGGCGGCCTCTTCTCGCGCTACGGCGCCCCTACGTTGCGCAACGTGCAATTCACCGGGAATCAGGCGGTGTACGGCGGCGGTATGTATAATCGCAGCCTTGCCATCACCATGACAGATGTGGTGTTCATCAACAACACTGCCACGACAGGCGGCGGCATGAACAACAAGGAGGGCAGGCCGGTCATCACCAATGCGCGTTTCGAGGGCAATACGGCCACTTCTCAGGGCGGCGGCCTGTATAACAATGATGGCGCGCCACAGTTGATCAACGTTCGCTTCGAGAACAACCGCGCCGGCAGCACAGGCGGCGGCCTGTACAGCGACACCGGCGCTCCCAGTCTCACTGCCGTGCAATTCATCTCGAATTCTTCGACGGCTTCGAATGGCGGCGGGGCGTATCTCTCCAAAGATATACTGACCTTGAGCGGAAGTGTTTTTATGAGCAACACCGCCAAGAGCCACGGCGGTGCGATCTATGCCTACAAATCTACTGTGTCGGGCGTCAATGTCGCGTTGTGGAGCAACAACGCCCGCTATAATGGCGGCGCCGTCTTCACGGATCGCAGCGACATGCAGCTGACCAACCTTGCCGCCGCCTACAATCAGGGCAAATATGGCGGCGTCTTCTACAATGACACCTCGACGGTGACGCTTGCCAACGCCACCTTTTACACCAATCTGGCGACCGTGGATGGCGGCGCCATCTTCAATGACGCGGCGCCCGCCATCCTGAATCATGTCACGGCGGTGGATAACCATGCCGATCACTATGGTGGCGCCATCTACAGTATTTTGGACACGCCGACGGTGCGCAACTCCATCCTGTGGGGGAATACGGCGGAGAAAGGCGCCGTGATTATCGGTACGGCCACCTTCATCGATACATTTGTAGAGGGTGGCTGTCCAGTGGGCGTCTCTTGCACTAATGCACATGCCGAAGACCCGCTGCTGGGCGCATTTGGCAATCACGGCGGCAGCGTCCACACGATCCCAATCCTGACCGGCAGCCCTGCCATCGACCGCGTGAGTGCGCCCTGCCCGGCGACCGATGCGCGCGGAGTGGTGCGTCCACAGGGAACAGCGTGTGACATGGGCGCCTACGAATCGCGTGGGCTGGCGCTGACCGTGGTGAGCGGCAACAACCAGGCCATTGAGGTGTACCAGCCCTACCCTGCGCCTCTCGTCGTCAGCGCCACCAGCATTGAGGGGCATGCCGTCGATGGTGCAGTGGCGACTTTTACTTCGCCTGCCAGCGGCCCCGGCACGTCGCCTGTTAGCAAAGCGGCCACCTTTGTGGGTGGGCAAGCGGCGGTCAGTGTCACTGCGAACGGCTTTCCTGGCGCCTATGCGGTGACAGTCCAGGCGCCAGGATCGCAACCGGTGACCTTCAACCTGGACAATCTTGACACGCCAGTTGCCGGGTTACAAGCCTGGCATAGCGGTGCGGCGCCGGTCGGTCAGGCCGTCACCTTTACCGCAACGGTGCAGGGCGGGACGAGCATCATCTACACCTGGGAGTTTGGCGATGGCGCAACGGCCAGCACGAGCGAGAACGTGATCACACACGCTTATGCCCTGGCCGGGACGTATGTCGTGACGGTGACTGCCGCCAATGAACTGGCGAGCGCCCGCGTGACGCTGCCATCGCTGCCGATTTTCGATGTGCAGCTGGCCGGCCTGACCGCCACCAGCGACGCACCCACCACGTTGGGACAACCGACCCACTTCCAGGCGACCACCCAGGCGGGCACCGGGTTGGCGTATGTCTGGGATTTCGGCGACGGCGCCACAGCCACGGGGCAGGCGCCTGTCCACACCTATGCTGCACCGGGCAACTATACGGTGATCGTCACCGCCACCAACGGCACCAGCACAGGCTCCGCGCAGACGACGGTGCTGGTGGAGCAGGCGTTGGCGGGTGTTGGGTTGCTGCCACAGGGTTCGGTCACCGGCGAAGTCGGTCGCGCCGCCACTTTCTCAATCGAGGTAAGCGCCGGGCAGCCCACCACCATTACCTGGCGCTTTGGCGACGAACCGCCGTCCGGCGCTGGTGGGCTGGCCGCAGATGTGGGCAGCACGCCCTGGACAACGATCGAACATGTCTACGCAGCGCCAGGTGCCTACCAGGTCGTAGCGCACGTCGCCAACTCGGTGAGCGCCTTCGATGTATCCACCGTCATCCAGATCAGAGATGTTCCGATCAGTGGGGCGGCGATCACCTGGAGTGGCGAGCCGGAGATCAACCAGCCGCTCAACTTTGTGGGCCACTACGATGAAGGCACGTCGGTCAGTTGCATCTGGGATTTTGATGATGCGACGCCGCCAGTAGCAGGTTGTGACGTAGAACACGTGTATCGGGACGACGGCAACTACACCGTCAAGGTGTGGATCTTTAACTCAGTTGGCGTCGTCGTGGCGCGCTCCAGCATGGTGATCATCGATCCCACGCCGGTGCCTGTGATGGACGACTATCTCTATTTGCCCGCCGTGTATGGCGATCCTTTGCCCTGGTAACGCCCCTCATCGGTTGCGTGTGTACATGAAGTGACCCAGGCATTTTGGTTGCCTGGGTCACTTTTGCGATTGGCATTCCATGCGGCTCTGTGTAGAATGCCCTCACGATTGACCACTTTCCCATTCCGTATCTTTCAGGAGCAATACATGAGCACGCAGACCAAATTCGTCCTGGCCGAGCGCGATATTCCCGGCGCGTGGTACAACATTACCGCCGACATGCCGAACAAGCCGTTGCCGCCGTTGCACCCGGCCACCCATGAGCCAATCGGCCCGGAAGCGTTGGCGCCGCTCTTTCCGATGGAGTTGATCAAACAGGAAGTCAGCAGCGAGCGCTGGATCGAGATTCCTGAGGAGGTGCGCGAAGTCTACAAGCTGTGGCGCCCGACGCCCCTCTATCGCGCCCACCGTCTGGAAAAGATGCTCGACACACCGGCAAAGATTTACTACAAATACGAAGGCGTCAGTCCTGCCGGCTCGCATAAGCCCAACACCGCCGTGCCACAGGCTTACTACAATATGAAAGAAGGCGTGCGGCGCATCACCACCGAGACGGGTGCCGGACAATGGGGCAGCGCGCTGGCCTTTGCGTGCAACCTCTTCGGCATCAAATGCGAAGTCTACATGGTGCGCATCTCCTACGAACAGAAGCCCTATCGCAAATTGATGATGAACACCTGGGGCGCCGATGTCTACGCCTCGCCGTCCGACCGCACCAACGCCGGCCGCCAGATTCTGGCGCAAGACCCGGATTCGCCCGGCAGCCTGGGCATCGCCATTTCAGAGGCGGTCGAAGTCGCCGCCACCAACGATGACGCCAAGTATTCGCTTGGCAGTGTGCTCAATCATGTGTTGCTGCATCAGACGGTGATCGGGCAGGAGGCGCTCAAGCAGATGGAGATGGCAGGCGATTTCCCGGACATCGTGATTGCACCTTTTGGCGGCGGCTCCAACTTTGCAGGACTCTCTTTCCCCTTCTTGCATCACAAGCTCACCCAGGGCAAACGGCTGCGCGCGATCGCCGTCGAGCCGACTTCCTGCCCGAAGCTGACGCGTGGCGTCTTCCGCTATGATTTTGGCGACACCGTAGGCATGACGCCGCTGCTGCCGATGTACACGCTGGGGCACACCTTTGTGCCTGCCAAGATTCACGCGGGTGGGCTGCGCTATCACGGCGCTGGCGTCATCGTCAGTCAGTTGCTCCGCGATGGCATCATCGAGGCGGCGGCGGTTGATCAGATCGAAACCTTCGAGGCGGGCATCCTGTTTGCCAGGGCCGAGGGCATCATCCCGGCGCCGGAGGCCAATCACGGCATTGCCCAGGCGATTCGCGAGGCGCAGATTGCCAAAGAGGAGGGCGTTGCCAAGACGATTCTCTTCAACCTGTGTGGACACGGCAACTTCGACATGGCGGCGTACGAGGCCTACTTCGCCGGTCGTCTCCAGAAGCACGAAATGACCCAGGCGGAGATCGAAGCCGCCATCGCTCTGATCGACACCCCGGCGATCCCGGCGTAAGCGCAATTCCCGCGCTCCGCTCTCCTGTTTCCACAATCAGTGAGACTGGAGAGCGGAGCGCGGGCGCAGCTTCGGCCACACAATCGCCAGCAGGAGCGCCAGAATCATCAGTAGCGGCGACGGCAGGTCGGATTGGATGATGCTGGCCGGCTGGTTTGCCAGCGCATGGACGCCGATGGCGATGAAGAGATTGCCGGTGCGCAGATAGAGAAAGGCATAATACGCGCCGAAGACGAGCAACTTCAGCATGTCCGGCGCCATTGCCGCCACGGACATGTCGTGGAAGATGCGATTGGGGATATGGCTCAGAGCAAAGATCGCCTGGGAGATGAGCACAGCCAGCAGCAGGCGCCGGCTGTCCGGCCAATGAGCGGGCAACTTCAGCCACGTTTGGGGCAGCAGGAAACCGCGATAGATGACCTCCTCCGCCAATGCGTTGCCGAACAGCTGCGCCAGCAGCGCACCCAACACCACCGTCACGCCGCGTTCGCTCCAGCGCGGATTGATCGGAAGCTCACCCAACGACGCCCAGGCGCCGGCGGCCACCAGCGCCTGCGTCACCACCCACAACAGCACGGTGACGACTATAGCTTCGGGCAGTCGTGCAGCGATCAACCCCACTTCGGCTGGGCGTAGCCGTCCTAATCCAAAGATGACGCCGCCGACCACGACCAGCAGCACAATTGCGCTGCCCATCAGCGTCCAGTCAATCAGACCTAGCGTCGCCCGGACGATGGACTCCGGTGCGTCCAGGCGAAAAAAGACAAGGTTAACGAAGATTGCCACCGCAATGATAGCGGCCAGCAAAACCGCCAGCACGCCCCATTGAACTGCGCGCGTCGTCTGCCAGGGTTTGATCATGGCAGGGTGTTATGCCAGGAGCCGGAGGAATTGCTGAAGCGACAGCCCGCCGAACGCGATCAGCAAGCCAAAATAGAGCACCGTGGCAACATTGGCCCCGTAGCCAAGCAGCAGCAGTGCGCCGTCGCGTTGCATCATGCCGATCGCCAGCAAGATCAGACCTAGCGCCGGCAGTGTGTTGCTCAGCGGCACGAAGCCAAACGGCGCCATCAGAAGCAGGGCGGCAAAGATGAAGGCAAGGTTGTTCAAGAACATCATGCCTCCGCTGGCAGTCAACCCTGGCAGGCGATGCGGCTGGCTGATCCTTTCCAAACGGTGAAACCACAGCAAGGAACGGGTAAGTCCCTCTCGCAGTCTGGGAGCGGAAAGTTTGCGATGGGCGATGGGAGCGGGCAGCCAGGGTTGTAGAGCAAGGAGGCGGGTCACACCAATCAAGATGATGCCCAAACCAAATACGGTGCTGACGCCAGGAATCGACACCGGCACGAGAAAAATGAGCGATAGAAAAATTGTCAGCAAAAGCAGGCTGTCTACGCCGACAATCTCGATGATCTCGTGCAGGGTGACTTCATCGGGAGGAAGTTTGTCGATGATCAGCTCGATCTTTTCGCCCAGCGATTCCGTCGCCAGGGCTTTTTCTTCGGCTATCGTCAGGTCAATATGCTGTTCCATTACCAATCCTTGCTCTACGTTGCCATTCACTCGCCAACCCGGCGGCCTGCGCTGCGGCGACGATGATAGCGGTGGCAGAGGGCATAAAATGTAGCATTCCTTCCAGATAGATTCGGAAAGAAGGTTCACGGCGGCAAAGCGGGGCGTCACTGAACAGTTGCAGCGACGCCGGCCAGAACGTAGCGATTAGCGCTGAACAGTTGGCAAGTAGAGACGCTGATTGGCATTGGGCGGCGGCGTAACCACGGTGTAGTCCGGTTCTACGTCCACTCCTTGCACTATGCCAAGTGGGCTGTAGTTCTGGTAACCCGGAAAGACCACACCGAGTTTGGGGTTGCCCATCCGCCGGATCAGGATTTCGCTGAGCACGCGGCGATAGTCGGTGGTGATCGCCAGGTCGCGGCGGTCGTATAGTTGATCCGTCGCCAACCCCGGCCAGGCGCCGTAAATCTGGCCGCCGTTGACCGCTCCACCTGCCACCAGCATGACATTGCCATGGCCGTGATCGGTGCCACGACTGGCGTTCTCCTGGAAACTGCGACCAAATTCACTCATGACCACAACCGTGATGCGTTTGGTGTGGTCGGCGCCGTTGTCATTGGAGAGGTCGAGCAGCAACGCGGCAATGCCGTTGCCCAGCTCGGCCAGCTTGTCAAAGAAGTAGCCAGCGCCGCCGTCGCCCTGATACTCGTGCGTATCCCAACCGCCAAGATCGAGCGTGGCGACCTGCAAGCCCAGTTGCATCCGGATCACCTGCGCCACCGTTTGCAGACTGCGACCAAAGGTGGTGTTGGGGTAGACGGCGCCATTGCCCGGCGTGTATGTTCCCGGATTGGCGCTTTCCACCACGTCGATGGCGTCGAGCGTCTGAAGGCCAGCCTGGTGCAGCCATGAAGAGCCAGCGTACAGGCGGCGCATGGCCTCGCGCTGGCGATCACCGTAATACCAGTGCCCGCCAAAATTGAAGTCGTTTGGGCTGGTCATACCGATGCTCTCGCGGCTGCCGAGCAGCGAGGTGGGCTGGAGATTGCCGATCGCCACCGCCGGCATGATGATCTGGCTGGGCAGGTTGCTGGCTGACTGGAGATGGCGCGTCAACCAGCCGGTGGTGCTGGACTTGCTGTCGGGCGTGCCTAATTCCATAAATTGCATGGCGTCGAAATGACTGCGCGTGTCGCTGGTCAGCCCGGCGGCGTGAACAATAGCCAGCTTCTTGTCCTGAAACAAGCCTTGCAGCGCCGCTGCGCCCGGATGCAACCCGAAGCGGTCGTCGAGCGGCAGCGCGGCGTTGGCGCCTGTGGTGGGCACGGCGATGCGCGGGCGCTTGCTCTCGTAGTAGCCGCGATCGTCGCCCGCGATAGGTGGCACAATGTTGAGGCCATCGACGCCGCCGCGTAGAAAGATAGCGATCAAGATGTTCTGGTTGGGCTCATCTTCGGCGCTGCCAAAGGCGGTGAAGCTCAAGCCGCTCGCCCAGGCGGCGATCGCCGTTGAGCAGCCGACCATGAAACCACGTCGTGTTGGTTTGAACATGTGGTGAATTCCTTTGTCTAGCGCCACTGGAACGAAGGCGCCATAAAGATCAGCCCCACCAGGAAGCGCAGCCGATCGTTGATCTGGTCGGCGGGCAGGCTGTTCTCTGGGTTGCGTCCGGCCGCCATGAAATCGATGATCGGCTGGCGTTCATCGTCAGGCAGGACGCGTCCCAGGATGCGCTGCGCCCAGTAGTCCACAATGGCAATAGGCGTGGTGATCTCCGCCGGCATCTGGCTACGGCAGTCGATGCGTAGTTTGTCTTTGTCCGGGCCGTCACCCCCGATCTTCCAACCATCCATCAACCAATTGCACATCCGCCAGCGCTGCAGCATGGGCATTGTGCTTGACCAGTTTTCTTTGCGGTCGGGGTAGCCATCGGGTGGGCGCCAGTTAAAGAGCGCTTGCCCCATTGCCTCGTAGCGGTAACGGAATGAATCGCCCCAGGCGAAATTGGCGTTGCTGGCGCGCAGCAGGCTGACGACGTACTCAAAGGGACGCTTGATCTTTTGTCCCCATGTCGTGCTGAATTCTGGCGAGAGCAGAATCGTGCGCACCACCTGCTTGAGTTGATCGGGGGCAGCTCGCTGGCTGTAAAAGACATCCGCCGCCGCCTGCACGACAGATTCAGGCGGGTCGTCGCTGATCAGCCGACGGCAGAGCTTGCGGCTGATGTAGCGCGCCGTGCCGACGTGGTTGGCGATCAGATCGAGCACAAATTCGCCATCCTGCACCCCGGCGCCGCTAGGAGTGGCCTGCGCCAGCACGATCTTGGAGTACTTGGCGTGGACAGCATCTTCGAAGCGAAAATCACCGGTGGCTTGATCAATGCGCCATCCCGTGAAACATTGCGTCGCTGCGTAAATGTCTTCATCGACATACAGCAAGGGGTTGCCATTGGCGTCTTTGGGGGCAGGATGTAGATATTTGCCATCTGGGCCAACGATTGAGGCGACGCCGAAGTAATTCTCGGCGCCCAACCCGTGTAGCTCGAACAACTCGCGGGCATAATTTTCATTGGGGCCGGCGCTGGTGTTGGAGACATTGTCCAGGTAGTACAGCATCGCCGCACTTTTGGCGACGGCGCCGAGCATCTGGCGAAAGTTGCCGAACAGGTTGCCGCGCAGCACATCGCGGTCGTAATAGACCCACGTGCCCGCGCTCCATGAATCCCAACCGTAGACGTTAAAATGGTTGTGCCAGAAATCGGCCAACACCTCGACCAGCTGGCGCTTGCTGTAGACCGCGCGCAGAAAGGTGGCGTGCAGCGTCTCCCGCGCCGGTTGCATCCGTTCGTCCCACGTGACATTCTGCTTGACGACGTGATCCAGCCAGAGCTGCTGACGCGACTTGCCAAGCGTTGCAAATCCCTGCGCATTGATCAGGGCGTCGCATGCGCTGTCGTCGATGGTTTCCGGGTTGAGCTGCTGGTCGACATACGCCTGGAGGCGTTCTGCGCTGGTTCCCCCTAGCGCCATCAGCGCTTCCAGGTCGCCGGGACGCGGCCCAAAAGCCATACGGTTGAGCGCAATGATTTCCGGCGTGGGCGGCGCGGGCGCCGTCGCCGCTGACAAATCGTGCGCGCCCTGTGGTGTGCGCATGGCTGCAGCGACAGGCTCCTGCGCCCGCGCCGCCGTCGGACGCAGCGCTGTGGCTGCTACACTCGCTGTCGTGAGCGCCGCCCCCTGGCGCAGCAGCTCGCGCCGGCCTGGCGATGGTGGCGAAGTGAGAAGTTCGGTTGGGTGGTTGGGTGAAGACACGAACACCTCCCTGTCCAGTGGATCGTCTGGGCGCCGCTATTCTGGATTGTTGCTATCTCGTCGCTTGCGCGCTCTCAACTCTCTTGGGCGCCGGCTTGCTCTCTCTCTGTGCGTGATCGCTGCGCGCGCGTACAGCAGGGCTTTCGAGCTCGGTTCGGTGCAAGTCTAGCATAACAGGGCGCGCCACGATCTCCGCCGATAAGACGGTCGCCCTTCGGAAGTTGTACGTCAATTGCACAGAGATGCACTGATCTTCGTACTGGTTGATTGGGGCTTTGCACAGGAAACGATGCAATGCTATACTGCGCACCCAGCGCACATAACTTTCAAAATACGCTGCGCCTCGCATTTAGGACTCAAATATCACATCGGATGAGGAGTCTTCGCCCATGCTGAAAGTCAAATTATTGGGAATGCTGACCGGCGCTGCGCTGTTGGCAGGTGCACTGTTTGGGGTTTTCGGGGTTGCGCCGGCAGCAGCGCAGGATGATCCGGCGGTCATCGGCAATCTGTCCCTGGTCAAGTATGTCTGTCCAACGAATGTGGGCAATACGGGTACGTCCATTCCGGCTATTTGCGCCAACGCCAATGATCCCAACGGCAGCGACGTGCCAGTCATCCCGGTCAATGGTGACGTTTCGTTCATCTATCAGGTCACTTACTCCTGCAACCCCGGCGTAATCTGCGAACCGTTGACTCCCATCTCTGTGACGATCGCTGACAATCAGTTGCCCTCCACCACGCCGACCGAGTACGGGCCACAGCTTGACGCCAATAACAACGGCTTGATCGATCCAGGCGATATCTGGCTCTACAAGGTGATTGGCCTGCGCGCTATCGATCTGGCAGTGGCGACGGTGTTGCCGAATGGCACGCCCGTGCCCAGCGGTTGCGCTGCTGCGCAGGGCGGTTCTCGACCAACATATATCAATTCCGCGCGCGTGACCAGCCCATCGGCTTCGCAGGAAGACCCGGCTGCCTATTGCAACCCACTGGCGACAGCCACGCCGACCTTCACGCCAACGCCAACCGGGACGCAGCCACCCACTGCCACGCCCACCCAAACGCCGGCGCCGCGCCCGACCGACAGCCCGGCGCGTCCGGTGGAAATCCCTGAACCGATCACGGTCGTGCTCTTTGGCACTGGTCTGGCGGCGCTCTCTGCTGCGCTGGCTGCCCGCAAGCGTCCCCCGCAGTAAGCGCATCCTCGGGTTATTGGTTACGGGGTGGTCATAGGGCCACCCCGTTTTGTATTGCCTGACAGGCGGCGTCAACGTCAGGCACCAGCTATCTCCCCACCATGCGCTGCCAATCGTCCCAGCGCTCCCCCTGACGCAGAAACAACTGCACGCTGTACGACAAGCTCCGTACACAGCGCTTCCACCACGCAATCTGACCGTAGTGCAACTGTTGCGCAGGCGTCGTGCGAATGCCTGCCAATCACCTGCAAAATCAATGTATTACGAATGTTGTCACCTTGCAAAACCTTTGGGAATAGTGCGACGTCATGTAAGATGAATGGGTTTCGGCATGCTAGCGCCCTGGATGGATCTTCTCAAGACGAGCGTGCGGTCAAAATTGCAAGCGAGTTGCAAGGAGGAATTCATTTTGTTTTGATAAAGGGAGGCTATGCTACAGAGTAAGCTTGCCATCAGGCGACATTGCATTTGGGGATTCAGAATGTCCAACTACAACCAATGAGAAAGACGATCATGTTCAGCAACCATCATCCATTGAAGAAAACATTGCTGCTCCTCCTGCTGACCATTGTATTACTGGCAAACCTGCCATTAGCGGCGCAGGCTCAAACTGAATCATCACCTGGCGTAACTACACAGATATTGCCCGATGGCGTTGCCATTGACTGGTCGGCGTCCACCGTCGCTGAGACCAGCGTCGCTACGCTAAGCGCAATCCTGCCGACGGCGCGGGTCAATGGCTACGATCTGCCGATTCACACTGTTACGCTGGCTGCACCCACCGGCAACACTCCATCTGTCATCATCGAATCACTTCAGAGCACCGAACTGGTCGGTGAGATTGCTCCGGCGCCGCCGGAGCTGCCACCGGTGTTGGATTGGACGCCGATGCCGAACGTAGGGCCGGATGAAACCGCGCAGTTGCCTGCCGCACCGGCTTTCATCCTGCGCGAGGGCGTCAATAAAGGGCAGCGCTTCATCGTAGTGGCGATCAGCCCGATCTTCGAGGAGGCCGGTGTAGTCAAAGTCGCCACCGACCTGCGCGTCATCGTGCGCGACGCCACACCACTTGCGCCAGATGCACTGACTACCGTGAACCCAGCGCAGACCCAGGTCGCCGTCGAGGAGGTGGTTGTGCCGGTCAATCAGGCCGCCCTGCAGAGTGGGTATAGGCTCACCGTCAGCCAGCCTGGCATCCAGGAAGTGCCGTTTAGCGCGTTTGGCAATGACTTCGACAGTATGAAGCTCCACCTGACCCATCGCGGCGAGACCGTCGCCGTTGAGGTGTTGGCGGATCGCTTCCGCTTCTACGCGCCCACCGTCGGTGACCGCTGGAATGCTACATCGGTTTACTGGCTCACCTTCGATGGCGGCGGCGCGCGTATGAATACAGCGGTGACGCCTACCGCAGCAGCCGTTGCAGGTCAGGCATTCGAGCGCGGCGTCTGGCGCAACAACAAGCAATATGTTTCAGAATATCCAGGCTTCGATGCTGATCACTGGTATAACGCCTCGCTGACGGTGTTGGGCAGCGCTACTGGCGGATTTCCTGCCGCTTCGCTCCCTGTCACGCCGGTTTTGCCCGACGCCACCGGTGAATCCACCTACACAACCAATCTCACCGTGATCGGACAGATTCCACTCTCGGCGTGCCAGGCGGATGTCAAGGGGTACAAGGTGCGCGCCGATCTGCTTGACAGTGCAGGCGCCGTTCTGGCCAGCACGGTGCATGAGTGGAATCCGGCGCCCTATAGCAATGGCCGATGCCGTCTTCAGGAAGACTGGGCGCTCAACT
This sequence comes from Anaerolineales bacterium UBA3905, assembly GCA_002391565.1. Taxonomy (GTDB): domain Bacteria; phylum Chloroflexota; class Anaerolineae; order Caldilineales; family Caldilineaceae; genus Caldilinea. The sequence goes on along the minus strand of DGFH01000157.1, from coordinate 1,060 downwards.
GGATGACGGACGCCAAACCTGCTGCGATCAGGTTGACGCTGCTGGCAAGCGGCGTGGCTGGCTACAACACCAGTATATTGATCGACGCCATGCAGTGGGAACGCCCGGTTACGCTCAATTTCGGTGGTCGGGGCGCCGATTTCTGGACAGCGGCAGGCGCAGCAGATTTCACGTTGAGCAATCTGCCCGCCGCGCGCACGCTCTACGATGTCACCGACCCAGACAATCCGATCATCACGCCATTGAACGGCGCCGGAACGTCGGCTACTTTCACCCAGGCAAATAGCACAACGCCGCGTCACTATGTGCTGGCGAATCTAGCCGCTCTCGCCACCCCAACCGTGACAGCGCACAGCGCCGCCAGCTTTGGCAATGTGCTGGCCGCCGATGCGATCTACATCGGCCCTGCTCAATTCCGCGAAGAAGTGCAGCCGTTGCTCGATCTGCGTACGCGCCAGGGCTACACGCCGCTCTTCGTCGACGTACAGGCGATCTTCGATGTCTACGGCTACGGCTACGTCTCGGCGCCGGCAATCCGCAACTTCCTGCGTCACCGCAGCGACTGGCAAAACCCCAACCGCATCATCTCGGTCGTGCTGGTGGGCGATGGCACCTATGATCCCTTCAATTACAAGAACACCGGCTTTGGCGCCAGTGTGAGCCATCCTATCCCGCCTTACATGGCGGATGTGGACATCTACATCAACGAAACCCCGTGTGAGACTTGCTTTGCGCAGTTGAACGGCGAAGACCCCGTCACCGGCGACGATCCCGACGGACGCAATCCGAAGAGCAACGTCTTCATCCCGGATGTCTGGTTGGGACGCTTCCCGGTGCGCAATGAGGCCGAACTCGCAACGATGGTCGCCAAGATTGTCGGCTACGAGACGGCAACCGCACCGGCCGGCTGGCGCTCCAGCCAATTGCTGCTGGCCGACAATTTCATCACCAGCATCAACGCGCAAAAACAGGTGACGGTCGATCCAGCAGGGGATTTTGCCGCCTTTTCGGACGAAGTCGCCGGGCTGTTTAGGTATGGTGCAGGCGTGCGCCGCGTCTA
>DGFH01000208.1:6283-7624 GCA_002391565.1 Anaerolineales bacterium UBA3905 | reverse complement strand
CGGCACGCTGGCTTTACCCCACGCGTGCGGCTGCGCTACAGCGGTTCGACCAGCGACCAGGTGATCACCGCCTACGAAGACCGCCCGATGACCGAAATGGTCAAGGCGCACCTGGGGCCGCTCGCCGGCGTGGTGAGCGACGCGCCTGACGCTGACATTGTGCTCTACCTCAACGCGCCGGCGGAGGTGCAGGGCAACGGCCCAGAACAGTGGGCGCTGGCGTTGAGCGACGCACAGATCGCGGCGCTGCCTGCCGCCTCCCAGGCGGCGCTGGCAGCCTATCGCCAGCAAAGCAACGGCGCGGCGACGCTGCGCGAGATGTTCACCGTGCGCCGCGACCTGCCGGAATTTGTGCGCAGCCTGCGCGCCGAAGTCGAAGCCGGGCGGACGTGCGCTGTCGTCGATGTCGCCTTCGTCAACGCCGGTGATCTGGCATTGGGTGAGTTGCTGGAGCAGATGCCAGCGCTGAGCCAGTTGGCGGCGTATGGTGGCTGGAACACGGCAGGCAACACGCTTGGCTGTGTATTGGCGCACGCGGTGATCCGCCATGTGCAGAAACTGCGCGGCGCAACGCCGGAAGCGCTCGCCGCCCACGTGCGTTTCCTCTTCCTGCGCCTGGTCGAGGACGATCTCTTCATGGCGCGGCTGCGCACACAGATTGCGGTCGAAGCGTTGCCGGCGCTTGGGTTGCCGATCACGCTCGGTAGCGTGGGTGAACACGTCGAAACGGTGCGGACGCTCGTCGAACACGAGCTGAACAAGGCGGCGGCGCACCTGGCGCAGCAACGCTTCGTCGGCCAGCGCGTGCAGGCTGACGGCGCAGCGATCGTGCTCACAGCGCTGGAAGTGACTGGCGTCGAACTGCCGTGGGGGCGCCTGTTCGACCTGACGATGGGAGTGGAAGCGCGCTATGCCTCTCTCTGAGCCGATCCTGGTCTTCGACATCGGCGGCACCAAAGTCGCGGCGGGCGTGCTGGCGCCAGATTTCACCGTCAGCCAGCGCCGCGAGATCGCCACCCAGGCGGCGGATGGTCCTGAGCTCGTGGCCGCACGCATCGTGGCGTTGGGACGGGAAGTGCTGGCGGCATTCACTGCCGAAAGCGGTGTGCAGGTGCGCCGCGTCGGGGTCGCCAGCGCCGGGCAGATCGACCGGGCAACCGGCGTGGTGAGTTACGCCACCTTCCACCTGCCCGGCTGGATCGGTTTCCCGCTCGGCGAACGGCTGAGCCGTGGGCTGGCGCTGCCGGTCGCCATCGACAACGACGTGAACTGCCATGCGCTGGCGGAGGCGACGCTCGGCGCCGGACGCCCCTATCGACACTTTCTGCTGGCGGCGGTCGG
>DGFH01000208.1:0-6178 GCA_002391565.1 Anaerolineales bacterium UBA3905 | reverse complement strand
GAGGCGACGCTCGGCGCCGGACGCCCCTATCGACACTTTCTGCTGGCGGCGGTCGGCACGGGCGTGGGCGGCGGCGTGGTGATCGACGGCAAGCTCTACCGGGGGCGGCTGGGCGGCGCTGGCGAGATCGGGCAGGTGCTGCTCGAACCGGAAGGCGGGCGTCCGTGCAGCGACCGGTTGACCGGCTGTCTGGAGGTCTACACCGCGACCAGCGTGATGGTGCAGCGCAGCGGCTACGCGTCGGTGCAGGCGCTGGCGAGCGCATACGCGGCTGGCGCAGACATCCCGGCGGTCGCGGAGGCGGCGCTGTGGTTGGGGCGCGGGCTGGCAAGCATCGCCCACGTGCTGGCGCCGGAAGCGATCCTGATCGGCGGCAGCGCCGTGCTGTTGGGGCAGCGTTACCTGGACGCAGTGGGGGCGAGCTTCGTCAGGCACACGCTGCCGTCGCATCGCGAGATTCCGTTGTTGTTCACCCAATTGGGCGCTGACAGCGGCTTAATTGGGGCCGGGTTGGTGGCAAGTGAGAATCCGTAGCCACTATCCCGGCGCCCTCGCCGCTGTGAGTCGTAGATTCGTTTTGCTGTTTGGCTTATACGTTTCAACAAAAGGAGAGCAAGACCTATGTCGGATCAACCAACACGTCAATTGAGCCGCCGCAGCTTTTTGCAGATGGTAGGCGTTGGCGGCGCAGCGATGGCGCTGGCGGCGTGCACCGTGCCGGTGGCGCCGGCTGGGGCGCCAGCGGGCCAGGCGGGTGCGCCAGCGGCGAGTGGGCAGGCGTTCCTCAACTATTGGACTGGCTGGAGCGGCTTTGAGTTCGACGAGCTGCAAAAGCTGGTGGACAAGTTTAACGAGGAGCACAAGGACAAGATTTTTGTCAACATGACGACAGTCTTCGGTCAATACGAGAAGGTGCTGACTGCGATCGCTGGCGGCAACCCGCCCGATGTGGTGTCGGCGGTGTGGCTGCGTGAGCTGGTGTCGATGGCGGCGCGCGGCGGCTTGCAGCCGATCACAGGTTACGCCGAGGCTGCCGGGATCGACGGTTCGGAGTACTTCCCGCAATTCTGGGATGCCTGGTGGTACAACGGCGATTTGTGGGGGCTGATGATCACCTCCAACTCGCAGGTCATCGCCTACCAGCCGGCGCTCTTCGAGGAAGTCGGCGCCGATCCGGCTAACCCGCCCAAGTCGACGACCGATCTCGACCTGGTGGCGCAGAGCCTGGAAAAGGTCGATGCCAACGGCAACATCGAGCGCGTCGGTCTGCTGCCTGCCGGTCTAACCTGGTGGGGACGCGTCTTTGGCGGCAGCTTCTACAACGCCGAGAATCAGACGATCACCGCCAATGACCCGAAGATCGTGGCAGCGTTGGAGTGGGAAGCCTCCTATCGACAGCGCCTGAACCCGGAGAAGGTCGCCGCCTTCCAGAGCGGCTTCGGCGACTACATGAGCACACAGAACTCCTTCTTCGTGGGCAAGGAGGCAATGACGCAGGTCGGCGAGTGGTTCATCCAGTTCCAGAAGAAATTTGCGCCCGACCTGGTGATGGAGTTCATGCCGGCGCCCTATCCCGAAGGTGGCAACGACAACACCACCACCTTCGACGGCAGCGTCTTCACGATCCCGACCGGCGTCAAGACGCCCGACGCGTCGTGGGAGTTCATCCGCTGGCTGAGCGAGCCGCAGAACATGGGCGAATTCTGCTTCAATATCCAGAACGTGCCGCCCAAGCTGGCGCCGGCTTCGGAAGAGCGTTTCGTCAGCGACCCGCGCTTCCAGTTGGCGGTGAATCTGCTCAACGGCCCGCACGCCTTCGGGCCAGACAAGATGCCGGTCAACAGCCTGCTCTACTCGCGCCTGGCGGAGGCGGAGAGCGCCGTCTTCAACGGACAGATGACCGCCCAGGCTGCGCTCGATCAGGTCACGACGGAAGTGCAGGCGGAGTTGGACAAGGTGCTGCAGCGCGGATGATGCGCCGCCAGACAAATCGCCTTCCGGGAAGCGCAAAGCTTCCCGGAAGGCGCTGAACGGACAGCGTTCTTCGGGAGACCCATCAGCATGGCAGTTGCAACCAAACCATCATCAGGACGCTGGAGCGCCAGCAAGACGCGGTCGCTGCTGACCGGTCTGGCTTTCATTTCACCGGCGATCATCGGCTTCATCGCCTTTGCGGCGTGGCCGATCGTGCAGTCGCTCTATTACAGCTTCACCGACTACAACATCTTTCAGCCGCCCTACTTCATCGGTCTGGAGAACTATCAAGACCTGGTCAACGACCGCGTCTATCGCATTGCGCTGGTCAACACCTTCTACATGGTTTTCATCGGTCTGCCGATCCACCTGGTCTTCAACTTCTTCATGGCGCTGCTGTTGGCGACGCAGATTCGCGGGCTGTCGATCTACCGCACGATCTTCTACCTGCCGTCGATCACGCCGGTGGTGGCGTCGACGATCGTGTGGCTGTGGCTTTTCAACGGGCAGTACGGCATTCTCAATGAAATCATCGGCTGGTTTGGCATCCAACCGATCGGCTGGCTGACCGATCCGCGCTTCACCAAGCCGTCACTGATCTTCATGGGCATGTGGTTTGGCGGCAACACGATTTTGATCTACCTGGCCGGGTTACGTGATGTGCCGGTCTCGCTGCTGGAAGCCGCTGAACTCGACGGCGCCAACGCCCTGCGCAAGACCTGGCATGTCACGCTGCCGATGATCAGCCCGGTCATCTTCTACACGTTGATCATCAACGTCATCGGCTACTTCCAATATTTCACCGAGGCGTGGGTGTTGACGGCGACGCGCGACGGCGCAGCAGGCGGCCCGCTCAACTCGATGCTCTTCTATGCGATGTATCTCTACCAGTCTGCCTTCCAGTTGTTCAAGATGGGTTACGCCAGCGCGCAGGCGTGGGTGTTGTTTGCGATTGTGTTGATTGCGACCGGGCTGCTCTTCCGCTTCTCTGGCTGGGTCTACTACCGTTCCGAGGAATAAGGTCATGAGTGCGAGTGAATCATTGTCACGGACAACCGCCAACGCCATGCAGCCGCGCGGGCTGAGCAGCCGGCGCAACCAGGATCGTTTGATGAAAGCGCTGGCGTATCTGATCGCCTCCTTCGTGGCGTTGGCGTTTGTCTTTCCGCTGTACTGGATGGTCACGACATCGCTCAAAACCGATGTCGAGATTTTCAAGGTGCCGCCGACGCTCTTTCCGCTCGATCCGCAGTGGCAGAACTATCCGGCATCTACACAGTACATCCCCTTCTGGCAGTACATGTTCAACACGCTGGTGATCTGCGCGCTGACGATCATCGGCACAGTGATCTCTTGTTCGCTGATCGCCTACGGCTTTGCGCGCGTGCGCTGGCCCGGTCGCAACGCCGTTTTCATCGTGTATCTGAGCACAATCATGCTGCCGGCGCAGGTGACGATGATCCCGCTCTACATCGTCTTCCGCCAGATGGGTTGGGTTGGCACGATGTGGCCGCTGGTGGTGCCGGCGTTCTTTGGCAACGCGCTTTACGTCTTCCTGCTGCGCCAGTTCTTCATGACCATCCCCAACGAGCTGACCGACGCTGCGCGCATCGACGGCGCCAACGAACTGGGCATCTTCTGGCGCATCATGCTGCCGCTGCTCAAACCGGCGCTGGCGACGGTGGCGCTCTTCACCTTTGTGGCGACCTACCGCGACTTTCTGGGGCCGCTGATCTATCTCACCGAGCAGAATCAGTGGACGATCTCGCTGGGTCTCAAGATGTTCCAAAACATGTACGGCGCGCAGTGGCAGTTGATGATGGCGGCGGCGACGTTGACGATGATTCCAACGATGATTCTGTTTTTCCTCACACAACGCACCTTCATCGAAGGCATTGCCCTGACAGGCATCAAAGGATAGGTGGTTGCTAACTTTGACGCCAAGGCGCAGAGGCGCAGAGAAATGTAGAGTGATGGAAGATGGTTTGGCAACGGTATTTTCTCTGTGCATTCTCAGCGCCCTTGCGTCTCTGCATCAAATGAATCCCTTCCAAACACTTCTATCAACTCCTATGTTAGCCGTTCATCTTCCCGGAAGTTCCAAAGCTTCCGGGAAGATTGTGAGCGATATAATGTGACAATAAAGGAAGCCAAATATGACGAAACTACGCGTAGCGGTGATCGGCGCGGGCGGCATCGGCGGGACGCATCTGCGCGCCTACGCTGCCTGGCCCGACCAGTGTGAGATCGTCGGCGTCGCCGATGTCGATCCGGCGGCGGCGCAGGCAAGGGCGACCGAGTACAACACTGCCGCCTTTGCCGATTACCAGGTGATGCTCAACGCAGTGCAGCCCGATGCCGTCAGCGTCTGTACGCCGCCCAAACTGCACCTGCCGATTGCGCTCGACGTGGCGCAGCGCAAGATCGCCTGTCTGTGCGAGAAGCCGCCGGCGCGCACCGTCGCCGAGACCGAGTCCATCGTCGCTGCGTTCGAGGAGGCGGGCGCCATCCTGCAGTTTGCCTTCTGCCACCGCTTCCACGAGCCGGTGCGCCAGGTGCAGGAGTTGATCGGGCAGGGCAAGCTCGGCAAGGTCGTGCAGATTTACAACCGCTTCGGCTTTCGCTTCGACCGCGCGGCCACGTCGTGGTTCACCGATCCGGACATGGCGGGCGGCGGCATTTTGATCGACACGCTGGTACACAGCATCGACATCTTTCGCACCCTGGCGGGCGAGGTGGTGCATGTGGATGCGGCGGTCTCGACCACGCTGCCGGTGCAGGTCGATGACAGCCCCTCGTTGCAGGTCGTCAGCGCCAGCGGCGTGATCGGCTCACTCAACTGTAGCTGGGTCACGCCGGTCTCCGAAGCCGAATTCCGCGTGTGGGGCACGGAGGGCGAGGCGATCATCGACTATGCGGCGAGCGGCGGCGCCCGCTACCGGCTGGCCGGCGACGCGGCGTGGACGACGCTGCCCGCGCAGGCGCCGGATCGCTTTGTGCTGCAGGCGGCGCATTTCCTGAGCTGCGTGCGCCACAGTCAGCGCCCCAAGGTCAGCGGCGCCGATGGAATCGCCGTCATGCGCGTGATCGAGGCGGCGTATCGTTCCATCCCATGAGCAGCGCCGGTGACCGGCGGCGTTGTCAATAACTCAGCAATGCGCCCAACTTCGTGCGCATGATTCTGGCGTCGCCGCCCCCCAACACTATAATCAGAGGCGTGGGAAAGATTTGGGTGACGCGTCTTCTTTACTTTGAACCGCTGTGGGTGGCAGGTGTGGCAGTCTTTGTGCTGCTGCCCGGCCGGTGGCTACCCGCTGCCTGGCAACCCGTCGTGGTGGGGGCGCTGTTTGTGGGCTGGCTGCTGCGCGGGCTGGCGACTCGACGGCTGTTGCCGCCGGCGCCGTTGCACGTTGCGCTTGGCGTGCTACTGCTCTGGCTGCCGGTGAATATCTGGGCGGCGGTCGATACGGTAGTAGCCTGGCAGGCGGCGGGTTATCTGTTGTTAGGGGTGGCGGGTTACGGCGCCGCCATTGCATGGGCGCCCCTGCAAGTGCGGCCACAGATGCTGGCCTGGCTGCTGGTGGCGCTGGCCGGGGTGCTGGCATTGGCTGGCCCACTGCTGGCAACATCCGAGGCCGCATGGCCGCTGATTGGGTCGCTGCAGCAGGCGGTCGCGCCGATCACAACACGCCTCGGCGAAACGATCAACCCTAACATCCTGGCCGGTGCGATCGTGGTGCTATTGCCACTGGTTGTGGCGCTGGCGCTGGACGGCACGGCGGCGTCACGCTTCGACCGCTGGCGCAGAGCAGTGCTGTGGTTGCTTGCTGGTCTGATCGTGGTCGTGGTGACGCTGGCCGCCAGCCGCGGTGCATTGTTGGGAGTGAGTGCAGGGCTGTTGATCGTGATCGTGCGGCGCTGGCCGCGTTTGAGGTGGGCTGCGCCGGTGGTGATGCTGGCCGGGATAGGCGTTATCATCTGGTTGGCGCCGGCGTCGTGGTTAAACCAACTTGATAGTGGCGGCGTAGTGGGCGGCATGGATGAGCGGATCGAAATCTGGAGTCGCGCCCTTTACGCCTTACAGGACTTTTCCTTTACTGGCGTGGGGCTTGGCGCCTTCAATCAGGTCATTCCTTTACTCTATCCCTACTTTCTCATCTCGCCCACCGTCGATATTCCTCATGCCTGTCTCTTATACACATCT
>DGFH01000341.1 GCA_002391565.1 Anaerolineales bacterium UBA3905 | reverse complement strand
CCAGAAACTCTCGCGGAAGCCGAACAGTTCGCCGATGACGCCGCCCACCAGCGGCCCGCCGGCCACGCCGACCCAGCGCGCCATATTGATAACGCCGAGGGCGAAGCCGCTGTGTTCTTTTGGGGTTTGTGAGGCTACGAGTGCGTTGTTGGCGGCGATCACTCCGGTCGTGGCGCCTTGCAGCGCGCGCAGGATCACCAGCTGCTCGGCGTTCTGGACAAAGCCCATGGCGCCGACGATGATGGCGCCGCCCAGGGTGGCGCGCTCCAACATCAGCTTGCGCCCGCTGCGATCCGCCACCGCGCCCCAGATCGGCGAGGCGATCATCATCGTGAAGGCCTGCGCCGAAAAGGCCATCCCGGCCCAGAACTCCAGGCTCCCGGTCGTGCTGACGCCCAGGTCGCGCACATAGAGCGGAAGAAAGGGAAAGATCAGCCCGAAACCGAGCGTGGAGATCACCTGCACCATGGAGAGAACGGCCAGGTTGCGCTGCCAGCTGACTGTCCGCATCATGAATTGCCGAGCAATTGCGCCGCCAGCATCGCAAAGATCACGAGCGTCGAGTTGTAGACAGCATGCGCCACCATGGCGGTCGTTGTGTTGTAGCGGATGCGCAGCCAGCCTAGCAGCAGACCCAGCGCAAAGACGACCAGCGTCGCCAGGCTGAGGCCGTAGTTGCTGTGCACCAGCGCAAAGAGCAACGCAGTGGCGATCAGTCCAAAGCGCGGCTGCATAGCGCCGCGGAAGATCGCTTCTTCGCCGATGGCTGCCGCCAGCCCAATCGAGAGGATGCCCAGGGGACTCTGCGTGATCGGCCCGATCAATTGTTCGGTGAGCGCATCGACATTGGCATCCACCCCGATGCCAGTTGCCTGGGCAACGGCGCTCAGCAAGGAGACGATCGGCACCATCGCCAGCGCGCCGCCAATTCCGATGAGCACCTGCCGCAGGGTCGGCCGCACGATGTCCAGCCGCGCCAGCGCCTCACCAAACGAGCGTCGCGTCAACCAGCCGACGCCGATGAGCGCAATGAAGATAAAGGTTGCGGTCTGTGTCCACAAAAAAGTGAGCGTCACCGGCGGCTGACCGGTCTCCTCCGTCTGCTTGGCAAGCTGCGCTGACAGTGTGTCCAGCCCGATGCCCAACGTTAGCGCCAGATAGATCGGGATAAACATCGTCATCGCCAGGCTAACGGCGTGGAGCGGATTGCCAGCGTCGAGCGTCGAAAAGCTGGCGATCCAGCGGCGCACTGGCTTGAGCAGCAACGCTAACCCAGCCAGCGCCGGGATCGTTATTCCCCACCCTAGCCAGGCCCACGACTGAATCGGCAGGACGGTGTTGATCTGGCTCTGCAGCTCTGGTTGCATCTGCATGGCGGCCGGCGCAAATAAAAATGCAATGCCCATCAGCGCCAGGAACGCGAAGAGCAGCGCCAGCAACAGGTAAGCGAGCACCGCCAACGGCATGTAGGGCTGTTCCTGTGCTCGCAATTTCTGCGCCAGGTTGGCTACAAAGAGAATGACGATCACCGGCAGGAATTGCAGGATAACTCCGAGAATCTCCATTACCTGACGCACCTTTCTGCTTCGTGCTGCACCGTATGTTCAATCCGTAGTCTACCGCTGATGTTACGATAGCCCCAAACCGATGTAAATTGTGCTGGACACACAGGGCGGAGTGGGGTAGACTATGCGTCTATACTTTTTTGCCAATGGTGGTAAGGAGAGTTGTCTATGCAGGCGAACGATGCCCCATCGACGCAGGCTGGCGAAGCTATGCACGCACCATCCAATGGTGTAGTCGCAACACAGGCGCCAGGAAAAACGACGTCGCGTCGCGCTGTCAATGGGCGCCAGTCAGCGGGATCAGCTACACGCAAGTCGCGCAAATCGTCAGCGGCGCCGCCTGCTGCCCAAACCGAGACGCCCACGACCGCGCCGGTTGCGCCGTCAAACTGTATTTCGCCGCAGGTGCCGCCGCCTGGCGCCCTTGAAGGTCTCTATCGCGACTTTCAGCGTGAGTGGGAGCGCAGCCGCACTTTGCCGCAGCACCCCGCCTACACGCCGGGTTTTGATCTGACGGCGTTGACGTTGGACGCCCTCAGCAATCTCGATGAAGTCTACAATCGCGAGTTGAGCTGGCTTGACTTCAACTGGCGTGTACTGCACGAAGCGATCGATCCGCGCACACCGTTGCTAGAGCGACTCAAATTCATTGCTATCACGTCTAGCAACCTCGACGAGTATTTCAGCAAGCGCGTGGGTGGTCTCAAGCGCCAGAAGGCGGCAGGTATGGCGAACCTGACGCTGGATGGTTGGGCGCCCGACGTGCAACTGGCGTTGATCGCCCGCGCCGTCTCCGACATGGTCGCCATCGAGAGCGCGTGTCTGCATGAAGACATCCTGCCCCAGCTGGCCGAGCATGGCATTCGCCTGGTGAACTACGTCGACCTCGACGCCGCCGAGCGCGAGCGCCTGCGCGATTATTTCTTGCGCGAGGTCTATCCGATCTTGACGCCGCTGGCGGTCGATCCGGGTCATCCCTTCCCCTTTATCAGTAATCTGACCTTGAGCCTGGGCGTCTTTCTGGTTGATCCCAACACAGGGGAGCGCCAATTTGCGCGCGTCAAGGTGCCGCCGTCGCGCCCGCGTTGGGTGCAGTTGAGCCGGCAAATGCATTTCTTGCCACTGGAGCAGCTAATTGCAGCGCATCTCGCCACGCTGTTTCGGGGTATGGAGGTCGTAGCCGCGTTCCCCTTCCGCGTCACGCGTAACGCTGACCTGGCGCGCAACGAGGAGGAGGCGGACGACCTGCTCGACATGATCAGCGAGGAATTGCGCGAACGGCGTTTCGCCCCGGTGGTGCGCCTCGAAGTTGCCGCCGACGCCCCCCCCCGAAGCCTTGACGCTGCTCCAGAACCAGCTTCATTTGGAGAACGACGACATCTACCTGATTCACGGTCTATTGCGCCGCGCCGATCTCTTTGCACTGGCCGACATCAACCTGCCGCACCTCAAGTACGAACCCTACACACCGTCTGTACCGTCGCGGTTGGCCGGCATCAGCAGCCGCGGTCGCACGAGCGAACTCTTCAACGCTATCCGCCAGGGCGACTTGCTGGTGCATCACCCTTATCACAGCTTCCAGTCTACGACGCAGCTCTTTGTCGAGGCGGCGGCGCGCGACCCGCAAGTGCTGGCGATCAAACAGACGATCTACCGTACATCAGACAATTCCTCGATCATAGCGGCGCTGATCGACGCCGCCAGTCGCGGCAAGCAGGTCGCCGTGCTGGTTGAAGTCAAGGCGCGCTTCGATGAAGCCAAGAATGTGGAGTGGGCGCGCAAGCTGGAAGAAGCCGGCTGCCATGTCGCCTATGGCCTGGTCGGGCTGAAGACGCACTGCAAGGTGTCGCTCGCCATCCGGCAAGAAGAAGATGGCCTGCGCGCTTATTACCATATCGGCACCGGCAACTACAACGCCAAGACTTCTGGCACCTACACCGACCTGGGGTTGTTGAGCTGCAACACTGAGATCGCTGCGGATTTGATGGATTTGTTCAATGCATTGACGGGTTACAGCTACCAGAGCGAGTATCGCAAGTTGCTGGTGGCGCCAGTTAATATGCGCCAGCGTTTCCTGGAACTGATCGACGGTGAGCTTCAGCACGCGCTCGCCGGGCGCGGTGGACGCATCGTCGCCAAGATGAATGGTCTGGAAGATTCGACGATCGTGCGCAAGCTCTACGAGGCAAGCCAGGCGGGTGTGGTCATCGATCTGATCGTGCGTGGCAATTGCCGGTTACGCCCCGGCCTGCCCGGCATCAGTGAAAACATTCGCGTGATCAGCATCATTGGGCGCTACCTGGAGCACTCGCGCATCTTTTATTTTGGCAACAATGGTGCGCCGCTATACTACATCGGCAGCGCCGACTGGATGCGCCGCAACCTCAGCGCGCGCGTCGAAGCCGCCGTGCCCATCGAAGACCCACGTTTGCAAGAATATTTGTGGATGATTCTACAAAGTTCGCTCAATGACTACCGGCAGGCGTGGGAGATGCTGCCCGATGGCCGCTATCGGCAGCGGCAACCGTCGGTGGGGAGCAGTGCGCTGGAAGCAGGCGGTGTGCACAACTACCTGATGCAACATACGCGCATGACATCAACGCTGGTAGGTTGATGATGCACGGAATCAACCGCCGCCGCGCAACGTCTTCCAGTGGAGTTTCTCGAACAAGGCGTCCAGGGTCGTCTGTTCGCCCGTAAAGGCGACCGTAGCGCCGCCGACGCTCAAGGAGCCGATGTGACGTCGTGGGGCCTGACGCACCACTGCGCGCCACCCCTCGCCTTCCACCACCGCTTCATCGGTTTCCCGACCGCCGAGTTGCGCCAGATATTCTTTCATCAACCAGACCGGCACGCCGTAATAATCGTGCTCAACGCGCGCGGTCACGGATGCCGCCCGCCACCCACCGGCGGAAAGATGCAAACATCAGCATTCTCCGGGATCGGCATCTCTAGCCCGCCGAGGTAACGCACATCACGGCCATTGAGAAAGATATGAATGTTCGAGCGCAGCTCACCCTTTGCATCGAACAACTCTCGCTCCAGCGCCGGCCAACGCACCAGCATTTCGTCGATCATCTGACGAAAGGTGTCGCCGGGACCGGTGGTTAGGCTGGCCTCTTTGCCGCCCACAATCGGGCGCAATGTAGCATAGACGCGGACATTCATGTGGCGCTTCTCCCTGCCGATTTCCAAGTGTTGCCATGCTGTCTCAGACAGCAGCAGTTTATCACAACGACGCCGAGTTTGTGAGTAGAACCGATCTCAAATCACGTCTGGCGAGCGACGCCTGACCGTCCACCCAACAAGAAACGGCGGACGATCCCCTGCTTCTCTGGAAATCGTCCGCCGTTGCTCAAAATGGACTCAGAAGGCGCTGCCTGGGCTGCACCTCAGTGGGTGCGGTGCAAACCGTAACTTCGTCGGCGCTCTACCTTCAGAGCGGTGAGATCAGCATAGTCGCAGCCAGGCGTCGATGCAACAGGCAAATGTTGCATCATTTGCGCAAGGTGAAGGTCTGGTTCACGATAGCCCAATGATTTTGCCTGTCTCTGGATCGAGGTCGATGTCGAAGAAGGCCGGTCGCGCCGACAGTCCTGGCATCGTGCTCATGGCGCCCAGCAGCGGGTAGAGGAAGCCAGCGCCGACGCTGGCGCGAATCTCGCGCACGGGCACGGTGAAGCCGCTCGGTGCGCCCTTCAGTTCGGCGTCATGACTGATGCTGAGGTGTGTTTTTGCCATGCAGATCGGCAGCCCGTCGAAGCCAGCGCGCGTATATGCGGCGATCTGCTCCTCCGCCTTGGGGGAGTATTCGACGCCGGCGCCGCCATAGATCTCTTTGACGATGGTTTCGATCTTGGCCTTGATCGACAGCTCCAGGGGGTAGAGAAAATCAAAGTGTGATGGCTGCTGACATGCTTTGATCACTGCTTCGCCCAGCGCCACGGCGCCAGCGCCGCCATCCGCCCAGTGATTGGAAGGTACAGCGTCATAGGCGCCTGCCTCGATGGCTTTGCGCCGCACCAGCTCGATCTCGGCGTCGGTGTCGGTGTGGAAGCGATTGATCGCCACGACAACCGGTACGCCAAAGCGCCGCGCATTGCGCACATGCACGGCCAGGTTGCTGCAGCCAGCTTCAAGCAATTCCAGATTTTCCTGTGTGTAGGCCGGATCAAGCACCTTGCCTGCCACGACTTTTGGGCCGCCACCGTGCATCTTGAGCGCGCGCACTGTCGCCACCAGCACTACGGCGTTGGGGATCAGCCCACTGTAGCGACACTTGATATTGAAGAACTTCTCCATACCAATGTCGGCGCCGAAACCGGCCTCCGTCAAGACATAACCCTCCGGGCCGACGAGTTTGAGCGCAATCTGGTCGGCGACGATCGAGGAGTTGCCGTGCGCAATGTTGGCAAAGGGGCCGGCATGCACCAGCGCAGGCGTACCCTCCAGCGTCTGCATCAGGTTGGGCTTGATCGCATCCTTCATTAGCACTGCCAGCGCACCTGCACAGCCGATATCCTCCGCCGTGACTGGATCGCCTTTGCGATCCAGCCCGATGACCATGCGTCCGAAGCGCTCACGCATATCCTGCAGTGAAGTCGTCAGCGCCAGGATCGCCATGATCTCGCTGGCAACGGTGATGTCGAAGCCCGTCTTGCGCGTGCGTCCCTTTTCCTGCGGCCCTTCGCCAATGGTGATGTCGCGCAACATGCGATCGTTGGTGTCGATGACGCGGCGCCAGGTGATCGTGTCCGGATCGATGTCCAGGCGCACAAAGCGACTGATCTCCTCTGGCGTCAGTTCGGCAGGGTTGCTTTTGTCGATCCCCAGCTTCTTGAGGCGGCGCAGCATGGTGACGGTGAAGAAACGCTTGCCGCCTTTGGGGGGACAGAGGCGTTTGAAGAGCGTCTCATCATCCATGTCCGCCTCGTGGAACATGCGCGCGTCGATAGCCGCCGCCAGCAGGTTGTTCGCCGCTGTGATGGCATGAATGTCGCCGGTCAGATGCAGGTTGAAGTCCTCCATCGGGATGATCTGCGCATAGCCGCCGCCGGCTGCGCCACCCTTGATGCCAAAGGTTGGCCCCTGGCTTGGCTGGCGGATGCAAGTGAAGACCTTCTTGCCCAGGTGAGCGCCCAGCGCCTGGCTGAGGCCAACCGTAGTCGTGGTTTTGCCCTCGCCTAGCGGCGTCGGCGTGATCGCAGTGACGACGATGTACTTGCCGTTTGGACGATCCTTGAGACGCTCGCGTACATCGAGGGAGACTTTGGCCTTGAAGTTGCCAAATAATTCGAGTTCATCGGGCAGAATGCCAGCGTCTTCGGCAATTTGGCGAATGGGAAGAGGGGTCGCAGCCTGGGCAATCTCCAGGTCGCTGGGCACGGGGCGCTTGAGGTCGGTCAGTTTGTGGGTCATTCCAGGAATCTCCTCATCGAGTTTATGGGAATCAAAAGAATTTGATTGGATGATGCCGTCAGTTTCAGACAGGAAGTATACCAAACTTCTGTCTTGTTGATAGAGTGCGCTCAGGAGAGTAAAAGCGGATTCAGTATGGCGAAATCTGGTTTTTGATTTCACCGAGTTGCTGTATACTCACTCCCCTCTCATGTTGATGAATGTCATGCGCCATGCGCAGGAAACGTGTTATGTGTGGGGAACCAGTCATTGGTTGCATCTACAAGGAGATCACACGATGAAAATCACGGTTGAGACGATTGTTGCCGCGCCAATCGAGCAGGTCTGGCGCGCTTATACGACTCCGCAGGACATTATGCAGTGGAATGCTGCGTCCGACGATTGGCACACAACTGCATCCAGTGTAGATTTGCGCGCGGGCGGCGCCTTCTCTTCGCGCATGGAGGCAAAGGACGGCAGTGCAGGGTTCGATTTTGCGGGCACGTATACGCACATCATGACGCATAAGTTGATCGAGTACGTCTTCGGCGATCGCTCTGCCAGAGTCGAGTTCGACGACGGAGCTAAAGGGGTTACGGTGCGCGTCACCTTCGATAGTGAACCTACGCACTCGCTGGAGCTGCAGCGCGCAGGTTGGCAAGCGATTCTAGACAATTTCGCGCGCTACGTTGAAGCCACCCAGTAATCCCACCAAGCGTCTAGAGCAGATAGCTGCGATTGTGAGCACACCATTCACAGCCTGTTTGAAGGGTGTTTTTGACGCAAACAACCACCTAAAATTGGATATGCGCCAGATGCATTTTCTCCGCAGCGCAGCAGGTGAAGGGGTTGTGCTGCAGACAGACGGTTGCAACATCCTGGCGCGGTTGCACCCCAAAGCCCACCAGCAACTCGCACAGATCGCCCAATGGCAGCCCCATGACGCTGGCGTAACAGCCGTCCAGCGCGCTGGCTGGCGCAAAGCCCGGCGACTGGATGCCATACGCGCCAGCCTTGTCCAATGGATCGCCAGAAGCGACATACGCATCGATCTCGGCGTCGGTGTAGGCGCGCATCGTTACGGTGGTGACGTTCACGCGCGTCGCCAGGCGGCGATCGGAGAGGCGTAGCACGCTGACAGCGCTGATCACGACGTGGTCTCGATTGCGCAGATCGCGCAACATACGCACAGCGTCAGCGGCGTCGGCGGGCTTGCCGTAGATCTCAGCGCCTAATGCAACAGTTGTGTCGGAGGCGATGATGAGCGCGTCGGCCGGCAATGGGGCAAGACGATCGGCGACAGTGCGTGCTTTAGCTTCGGCCAGGCGTTGTGTCATCGCTGCCGGGTCTTCCTGGGGCAGCGGCGTCTCGTCGATGTCCGCAACGTGGATCGTGAAAGGCAAGCCCAGGTCGCGCAGAAATTGTTGGCGGCGCTGGCTGGCGGAGGCGAGGATCAACGCAATTGGCTGTGTCATGGCATTCTTTATACCTGATCCATCCAGGGCGTTACAAACCAACCTGCTGGCAAAATGAAAGCGAGCCGATGCTTTGGACAACCATCGACGCCTGTGGCACTATTGGGGCTTAGTGTAATCCAGACGAATTGCTGTATTGCAGCCGTATTCCTAACCATACACCCGATCACTTTGCTGTCGTTCCAGGGAGAAAGTCATGTCACCCAAAAAGCTTGTCGCCAGCCCACCGCCGTTACGCGTCGCCATTATCGGCTGTGGCGGGATGGCGCGCCATCACGCCGCTGCTATGCTGCGTCACCAGGACATCGTGCAAATTCCGGCTGTTTGCGAACCTTCTTCCAGCACCTACGAACGCTTCGCCGTGCTCTTTCGTGATGTGGGGGTGACGCCCCCGCCCAATTACCCTGACCTGGCCGGGCTGTTGGAGAAAGCCGCTGGCTCGCTCGACGCCGCCTTCATTATTACACCCCACGCGCTGCATCACGACCAGGCAAAGGCGTGTATGGAGGCTGGCCTGGACGTCCTGTTGGAGAAGCCGATGGTGATGAATGCCGCCGAGGCGCGCAGCCTGATCGCCACGCGCGACCGCACCGGGCGACGGCTGGTTGTCGCCTTCAACGGCAGCCTCTCCCCGCAGATTCGCACGGCTGTCAGCTTATTGCGTTCGGGTGAACTGGGTGAAATCCTCAACATTCATGGCGTCGTGTGGCAGGGGTGGAACAGCCACACGCAGAACACCTGGCGTCAGGTTCCCGAAATTGCCGGCGGCGGCTTCCTGTTCGACACCGGCGCACATCTGCTCAACACCGTATCCGATCTGGCTGGAGAGCCAGTCGTTGAAGTGGCAGCATGGTTGGATAATCGCGGGCGTCCGGTCGATATCCTGGGGGCGGTGATGGCGCGATTGGCTTCTGGCGTCTTGATCACCCTGAGCGGCTGCGGCGACACGATCGAATCTTGCGCTTCGGATGTACGCGTCTTCTGCACTCAGGGCATCCTGCGCACTGGCGTATGGGGCGAACGGCTGGAAGTGCAGCGGGCAGGCGAGGTTGACCTGGCGCCGGTGGACGTGCCGGTGTCGCACGGCGCATGGGAACAGTTCCTGCGCGTCTGCCGCGGCGAGATCGACAATCCCAGCCCGCCAGAGGTTGGGCTGCGGATGGCGATCCTGTGGGATATGATCCGCACCTCAGCGCAGCGCGGCGGGATACCGGTGACGCAGCGCGAGGCTGAGGCATTCATGGCCGCTGAGGCGAGCCTGGCAGCTTGATGGGTGTAGAAAATAATTCATTTTCGAAGAATATGTAAGGAGAGCAAAAAATGGCAACACAAACACGCGTGACCGTCTGGAATGAGTTTCGCCACGAACGCCAGAAGCCCGAAATTGCGGCGATCTATCCGCAAGGCATCCACGGCGCCATCGCCGGTTATCTGCGCGGACATGGCTGCATCGTTCACACGGCCACGCTCGACGAACCAAGCCACGGCTTGACCCAGCATGTCTTGGACAACACCGACGTGCTGATCTGGTGGGGACACATGGCGCATGGTGAGGTCAGCGACGAGATCGTGGAGCGGGTGCACGATCGCGTCATGAAGGGCATGGGGTTGATTGTGCTGCACTCCGGCCACTTCTCGAAGATTTTCAAGCGACTGATGGGTACGACCTGCGACCTCAAGTGGCGCGAGGCGGGCGAACGCGAACGCGTATGGGTTGTCGCGCCCGGGCATCCGATCGCCGATGGCATTGGTGAATACTTCGAAATTCCGCACGAAGAGATGTACGGTGAGTTCTTCGACATCCCTGAACCCGAGACTTTGGTCTTTGTGAGCTGGTTCCAGGGCGGCGAAGTCTTCCGCAGTGGCTGCTGCTATCGTCGTGGGCAGGGACGCATCTTCTATTTCCGCCCCGGTCACGAGACGTATCCGACCTATCACCAGCCGGAGGTGCTGCGCGTCATTAGCAACGCCGTGCGCTGGGCCAGGCCGGTTGAGCGCCCCAGCACCACATACGGCCATCGCCCTGAGCCGCTTGAGCCACTAAAGTAGTCAAGCGAGGAGACAAGGAGAGGGACCCAGAGACGGCTTCGCAGGAATGAATGGCGAATCGTCAATGGGAAGTCGCTCTCCTCTCCCTGTCTCTGCTACGCGCCCAACTCTTCCAGCGGATCCGCCTGAACATGACGGCGTGGCTCGCGCATGCCGATGCTGAGGACGATGAGCGCTGCGGCGCTGAGCAACGCCGAGGCCAGGAAAAGCCAGTCGTAACTAAAGGCGGCCAGCAACCCGCCAACCAACGGTGCAACTGCGCCGCCGATCCCTGTCACGGTGTTGCCCATGCCGATGTACGTCGGACGATGTTCGGGTTGCGAGAATTCCATGACAATAAGAATCCCCGACACGATCGAGATGCCGTTCACAATCCCCATCAGGAAAAAGATCGCGTAGTACCAATCCGGCCCTGGCGCCAGCCAGGCCATGCCAAAGGTCAGGATGCTCGCCCACTGCGCCAGCTCCAGCGTGAACTTGTGCCCGCGCCGATCCGCAATCATGCCTGCGGCCAGGTTGCCCAGCGTCTGGCCGATGAGCAGCGCCGCCGTATATAGCCCAACGCTGGCGTCACTGACCTGCCAGCGCTGGATCGCCGCCACGGTGAGGAAGCCTGCGCCCATCCTGCCGAGATTTGCCAGCAAGCGCGAACTCAAGAAGTTGCGAAAGTTGCGATCTCGACGCACAATAGCTTTGATTTTTTGCCAGGACTGGTCGCCTTTGGCGCGAATGTGCGCCGGGATTGGTTGCACCGGCTCGCGTGTCAACGCCAGGGAAACCCAGCTCAGGGTGATGGCAATGGCAGCCACGAGAAAGGTGTAGGCGAAGTTCAGGGGGTACGGGAAGGTCGCCAGCATCCAGCCGCTCACGATGGCGCCGGCGGCGCCTAGCCCAGTGCCAACAAAGGAGCTAAAGCCAAAAAACCAGCCGCGGCGATCGACAGGAAAGATGCGTGCGATCATGTCCGACCAGGCGGGTGCGATCATACCGGCGCCGAAGCCATGCCAGGCATAGGCGAGAAAGAAGATCACCAGGGCAAGCACCGGCTGACTGGGCGCCAGCAGCGCTGATACGGGCAGCAACCAGATCGGCAGGCGCTCGGTGAACAGACCGATGTTGATCACGATGGGTTTCTTGCGAGCAAGGCGTTCAGTGACGCCGGCGGTGAAGAGCTGGGGGAGATACCAGCTTGCCTGGCTCAACACAGCCAGGAGGGCAAACCAGATCGGCGCCGTCGTCAGTTTGCTCAGAAAAAGCGGCAAGATCGTCGTCGCCGAGATGAAGCTCAAGCCAAACCAGAAGGCGGCGCCGTCGATCAGGTTGACGGTGAAATTCCAGCGGTAGTTCGTGAGCACTTTTTGTTCCAACTCGGCGTCGCTGAGCGGTTGGATCGGTTTATCGAGTTCGAGCATGAGCCGGATCATCTGGCGCCCGCGCGCAGTGCGTTGCAAACCCATAGGAAACATCCCTCATCGTGTGAGCCGTGGCAGTTCCAATCACTCCTTCCGCCCGGCGACGTGACAACATTGATTGATCATCGTGCAGCTTTGGCGGTGGTGTGTTGCCCGGCAATTCTGTGCACGAACCTTTAGTATACTGTATTGGGTCTGCGTAAGTGAAAGGAAGACCGATGCTATATTTTCTGCATAGATTTGTGGCAATTGCCTTGCTTTTGAGCGTCGTAGCAGGCTGTGCCACACCGAATGCGCCAACCTTGAGCGACGGTCAACGCGCCATGTGTGACGCACTCAACGCACTCCGCAGTGCGGCGATCAGCCTGAGCGACATCAAACCTGACACCACCATCGAGCAGTTGCGGGGGATGCGCACAAGTGTTGGTGGTCTGGTTGAGGCCGCGCGGCGCGCCAACACAGTGCTGCAAAACCAATCCATCACCGAAATGGTGACGGCGTATGACGCATTCAGCCGCACCGTCGATGGGTTGAACACCGAACAGACGGTTGGGGACGCCGCCGCCGCCCTGCGCGCCTCCGCCGACAAAGTAATCGCTGCGCTTGAACAAGCCTACACCGCCGCGCGCTGCGCGCAATGAAAGTGATTGATGATTGATGGATGCTTCTCATGTCTATATTCCGCGCCGGGCGATGTTCATCTTTGCCCACCCTGACGACATCGAATTTGGCACAGCTGGCACGGCTGCACGCTGGGTGCAGGGCGGCGCCGAAGTTGCCTACGTGTTGCTGACAAGCGGCGACGTCGGCATCGCTGACCTGACGCTGACGCGTGAAGCCGCCGCCGCCATCCGCGAGGAAGAACAGCGCGCCGCCGCTGCGGTCGTCGGCGTGCAGGAGGTGATCTTCCTGCGCGAACCCGATGGCACACTGGTCAACACGCTAGAGGTGCGCCGCAAGCTGGTGCGCGAAATCCGGCGTTTTCGTCCCGAAGCAGTCGTGTGCGGCGACCCGACGGTGTGGTTTGTCAATGGCACTTATATCAACCATCCTGATCATCGCGCCGCCGCCAGTGCAGCGTTGGAGGCGGTCTTTCCCGCCGCCGGTCAACCACATGTGTTCCAGGAACTGGAAGCCGAAGGACTGACTGCCCACAAAGTTCGCAAGGTCTACGTGGAAGGGTGGGGCAGCGGCGACACATGGGTCAACATCAGCGACACTATCGATCTCAAGATCGCGGCGCTCCGTTGCCACACCAGCCAGATGCGCGAATGGGACCCAGAACCGATGCTGCGCCAATGGTCGGCGGAAGCGGCGAAGGGCAAAGAGATGGGCTACGCCGAAACCTTTCGCGTCATTACGCTGATCAGTGATGAAGACTTTGCAAAAATGAGTTAATCTTCGTTGCGGAGTTCCGTGCGCCGGCCATCGTTGACGGCGCAGGCAAAGGAATCAAGCTATCTGTTATGGTTGCCGCGCTGAAAAAACGTGTAGCCGAACTTGAAACCCAGATAGAGCTGCTGCGCGCCCAAAACCTGGACTTACGCCATTTGCTCGAACACAGCGGGCAGGTGTTCTGGACAGTCGATGCGCAGCAGGCGCGCACGCTGTACATCAGCGGCGGCTTTGAGCAGATGTATGATCTCCCGGTGGCGGCGCAATATGCCGATCCTCTTGCTTTTCTCCAGGCGGTGGCGCCAGAGGATTTACCCACCGTCCACGCGGCGCTTGCGCAACAACGACGCGGAATGCCGAGTGAGGTCGAATACCGCGTGGTGCACCGCGATGGCGCCGTGCATTGGCTCCATGATCGCGGGGAGCCGATCTTTGACGAACAGGGGCGCCACATCCGCACGGTGGGCATTGTTACCGAAATCTCTGAACGCAAGTTAGCCGAGGAGTCTGCCTCCCAACAGCGCCGCCTCTTGCGAACGATTATCGATCTGTTGCCCGATTCGGTTTACGCCAAAGATGCGCAGGGACGAAAAACGCTTGCCAATCGCGTCGATGTGCATTACATGGGGCTGACCGACGAAAGCCAGGCGTTGGGCAAACGTGATGCAGATGTCTATCCGACCGAAGTCGCTGCGCAGTTCAGCGCCACTGAACATCAGGTGATTGGTGAAGGCAGAGCTGTCATCAACCATGAGGAATGGATTACCGTTGATGGCGCGCCGCGTTGTCTGCTGACCTCACAGGTGCCGTTGCGCAACGCAGCCGGCGAAGTCGTCGGTTTGGTGGGCGTTGGGCGCGACATTACCGAGTACAAGGCGGCGCTGGTGGCGTTGGAGGAGCTGAACCACTCGCTTGAAGTGCGCGTCGCCGAACGGACAGCTGCCTTGCAGGCAGAGATCGCAGCGCGTCAACACCAAGAACAGGAACTTGCCCTGAGCGAGCAGCGCCTGCGCCAGGTGATCGACCTGGTGCCACATATCATCTATGCCAAAGACGTTGACGGTCGCTATATTCTGGCGAATAAGACGTGCGCTGCGTCGTTGGGTGTGACCGTCGACGAGCTGATCGGCAAGCGCGACGCCGAGCTAAACCCCTGGACAGAAGAAGCCGAACGCTTTCTTGCCGAAGACTTGCAGGTGATCTCAAGTCAGGATGTTTTACAGATTCCAGCTGAAAGCGTGCACTTCTTTGACGGCAGCGAGCATATTATCCAGACCATCAAAATCCCCTTCACCGCCGCCGGGCATGCCAGGCCGGCTGTCCTGGGCGTTGGCATCGAGATTACGGCTTTGAAGCAGGCGGAAGCGCTGCTCAAAGCCTATGCTGACGAGCTGCAGCAAGCCAATGTTGAATTGCGCGCCGCCGCGCGTCTCAAAGACGAATTCCTGGCAACGATGAGCCATGAGTTGCGGACACCGCTGAGCAGCATTCTAGGGTTGGCGGAGGCGCTCCAGTTTCAGGTGTACGGCCCGCTCACTGAACGGCAGAAGCAGTCGCTGAAACTTATCGAGAGCAGCGGACGTGAACTGCTAGGCCTGATCAACAATGTGCTCGATCTGTCGCGCATCGAGGCTGGCCAGTTGCATTTGCACGTCGATCGCTTCGATATTGTTGATCTGGCGCGTATTGCAGTGCGTCGCAGCCGTGACGCCGCCGCCGAAAAGGAGCAGACGATTCAATTCAACACCAATTGTGACGCACTGACGCTGGAAGGCGATCAACGCCGCTGGTTACAGGTATTACTCAACCTGCTGAACAACGCCATCAAATTTACGCCACGCGCTGGTGAGCTTGGCGTGATAGTGGAAAAAGATCATACGGCTGCACAAGTGCGCATTCATGTCTGGGATCGCGGGATCGGGATTTCACCGGATGACGTCGCCCGGCTGTTTCGCCCCTTCTTGCAGCTTGACAGCGCACTGACGCGTCAATTCCCTGGCACTGGCCTGGGGTTGGCCTTGACCAGACGGCTGGTCGAGTTGCAGGGTGGGCAGATCACGGTGCGCAGCGAGCCGGGGAAGGGCAGCACCTTCTCTATCACCATTCCCTTTACGGTGTAATCATGTCCGTGTGCGCAGGTGTTGTCCGGAGAATCTCAAGCAGTGCTTCGATGCGCACCGGCTTGGTCAGGAAAGCATCCATACCCGCTGCCAGGCACGCCTCCTGATCTTCAATCATTGCTGCTGCCGTGAGCGCCACAATGCGTGGTTGGCGCGCAGCAGATAGCTGGCGTCGGATCGCCTGGGTGGCGGCGATGCCGTCCATCTCTGGCATATGCACATCCATCAACACCAGATCGTAAGGCTGGCGCTGTAACGCTGCCAGCGCCTCGCGGCCATTGCCGGCTACGTCGGCTGTATAGCCATGTTTTTCCAGCAGTTTTAGCACCACTTTTCGATTAACCAGATTATCCTCAGCCAGCAAAATGTGGAGGGCTTTGCGGCCTGATGTTGGCGTTGTCGATGCACTGGCCGCAATCACAGTGGGCGTTGCGTCGCCGGCAAGCCCCAGGACGCGCATCAGGGTTTGCTGTAACTGACGTTGCTTGAGCGGGCGCAACAAATGCGCTGCTACAGGCAGGGAGCGCGTGTTGCCGGCGCCGCCCACCGGCGTCACAATGAGCACCGGGCAGGTGCGCAGCCGCGGCTGTCCCATCCATTGCCCGACAAGCTCTGGCGCCTGCTGAAGGAATTGTACGTCAAGCAGCAGCACATCGGGAGCATCGTCGATCTGTTGGAGCAGACCTGCCAGCGCGGCCGGAGAGTCGATGCTGACAACTGTTGCTCCCCAGCGCTGCAAACACCGTGTCACGTTGGTCAGGGTGGCTGGATGGTGGTCGGCGCACCAGATGCGTTTGTGGGTCAGAAAGGCGGACGCAGCGTTGTCCTCCGCCGCGTCGGTGGCGGCGATGCGAACGCGACAGTGAAAGGTGGAGCCGCGCCCGACCGCACTCTCCACCCAGATGCCGCCACCCATCAGTTGCGCCAGCCGTTGGCTGATGACCAGTCCCAGCCCAACCCCCTCGAACCGACGCGCTGGCGAGGGATCGACCTGGGAAAATGGTTGAAAGAGGCGATTCAGGCGGTCGTCTGGAATCCCGATGCCGGTGTCGCGCACGGCTAGATGAAGTTGCAGGTCTGGAGCGACGCCCTCAACGGTGGCCGTAATCTCCACCTCACCTCCGCGCGTGAACTTGACGGCGTTACCGACCAGATTGACCAGAATCTGACGCAGCCGCGCCATATCGCCGACCAGCCATGCTGGCACATTGTCGTCGATCCAGGCGGTCAGCTCAGTTCCCTGCGCCGCCGCCTTGCCCGCAAAGAGATCGAGCGTGTCGTCGATGCACATTGCCAGCTGGAAGGGCTGAGCCTCCAGGTGCAGATGATCCGACTCAATCTTGGAGAAGTCAAGGATGTCATTGATGACGGTCAGCAGCGCGTCGCCGCTGGTGCGGATGGTTTCGACATAATCGTGTTGTTCGGGCGTCAACGGCGTGCTCAGCAACAGGCTGGTCATCCCAATAACGGCGTTCATGGGCGTGCGAATCTCATGACTCATGTTGGCTAGAAAGAGCGACTTTGCACGGCTGGCGGCTTCGGCGGCGGCGCGCGCCTGCTGCGCCTGCTGGAAGAGACGGGCGTTTTCCAGGGCGACCGACACCTGGTCGGCAAAGGTGCGCAGCCGGACGGCGTCCTCTTCGGTGTAAAAGTTGGCCTGGCGCGAGTCAACTGAGATGAAGCCAATGACTTCTCCCTGACAAATGAGCGGCGCCCCCAGGTAGCTGCGAATCCAGTTTGCGCTTTCCACGTGCACCCAGTGCGGGTCGGTGTGAGTATCGCTGATGAGGATGGGCTGGCGTGTGGCGTGCATTGTGCGCAACGTGTATGTCTCTTCGATGCGGTAGTGCAGGGTGAGGAATGTGGGCGTGACTGACTGCGTATAACCGACGGCTCGCGCCACGTGCGCGCTGACGCCATCATCGTCGATGAGCATGACGTTGGCGGCGTCATGTTCAACCACGCGCCCCATCTCGGCCAGAATTCGATCTAACACTACGTCTGTATCGAGGGAAGTGACCAGCGCCAGCGTCACATCGTGCAGCGCTTCCAGGAATTCACGCTGGCGTCGCTCACGCTGCTCAGCGCGCTGGCGTTCTTCCAACTCCTGTTGCATGGAGCGATAGAGGCGGGCGTTGTCGAGCGTCTGCCCTGCCGCATGCGCCACTGCCTGCGCCAGTTCGATTTCATCTTTGCTACAAACGTGCGGCTCATACCAATCCAGCCCGATCGTGCCGATGATGTCGTCGCGGGCAAAGAGGGGCAGCAACAATATCGACGCAACGCGGCGCGCCTCCATCAACGCGCGGATGGGCGCCATGCGTTCGTCGTGCGCCACATCCACGATGGTCAGCGGCCGACGTTCGGAGAGGACGTACTCGGTCGCCGGGTTGTTCTGCACGGGAATGATGGCGCCAACCGCGCTGGTCGCCGGGCCAGGCGTGTAATCGGCAATCACGGTCAGGCTTTGCCCGGCGCTGTCGAGCAAGGCAATGCCAGCCTGGGGCGCCCCGAAGTGCAAGGCCAGGTCGCGGCAGATCATCGTCAACGCCTGTTCCAGATCAAGGGTGGCGGCATGAACAATCGCCCGATTCAGCAACTCCATTTCGGCCAGGCGCCGCGTCAATTCTTGTTGGGCGCGCTGCCGTTCAGTCAGTTCGCGGTTGGCTTTGGCGTATAGTTGTGCATTTTCCAGGGCGATGGCAGCCTGAGCGCAGAAAGAACGCAACTGTGTGGCCTGTTCCTGTGTAAAGAATGCGGGCTGTGCGCTATCCAGGATAATAAAACCCAAGACGCGCCCGTGACTCACGATGGGCGCACCCAGCGAGGAACGAATCCATGCCGATTCGGGCAACTGCACCCAACGCGGGTCGCTGGCAGTGTCGTCAATCAAGACCGGCGCCAGTGTGCGTTGCATCTCGGCCAGATTCTGGAAGTCGGTCAGTGCATAGGCCTGCTCTAACAGGCGAGGATGTGTGCCGAACTCTGCTTGCGTCTGCGCCGACCGCGCAATGCGCACGGCGCCAGTGGTCTCGTCTAGCAGCATCACATTGGCGGCGTCATGGGCGACGACGCGTCCCACATTGAGGAGAATGCGATCCAGCACCTCATCGAGATCGAGCGTGCTCGTCAATGCCTGGGCGCTATCCTGCAAGGCGATGGCAAAAACCCGGTGATCGTCCACCGTTGTTCGTGCGCGGGCGACGCACTTGTTTGTGCGGCGATAGTGGATCAGCAGCAGCAGGCTTCCAAGCGTGATGAGGATTGCCATCAGGATGCCTGACTCGATAGCGAGCCAGGTGGCAGGCTGCCAGCTACTGAACACGCCAGCAAGCGCCAGGGCGCCGACTGTGGTGGTTCCTGTGCTGAACATGCTCCAGCGCGTTGTCGCTGAGAGTGCCCTGGATTCCGAACGTTCAGATGTGTGCATGAGCGCTATGTTAAGCTGTAATGCAAGATGTCCGCCATAAGACGCCATATTTTGATATTAGCCTGCAATGGACGATCCAGGCAATAGGCTTTTGTTGGATAGCACCAACATCTAGTAAATCATAGTATATTTTTGTGCTAGATTGCCATAAGTGTTCATTACAGTTTGACAACTGACACGCTTTGCGTAGGATGAGACATATTGCGTGACATTTGTGGCTGTTTGTCGTCATTGATCAATAGTGTAGGACAGCATATTTGTGCAGGATGCCAGCAGACGCGATAGTGTTTTGCCATAGGATGACGCTGTGATCCAACTGCAACGGACGATGATCCGCATTCCAACGCCGTTGGTGAGGCAGCCAGACAACTACACCTGTGGCGTGGCAGCCCTGCAAAGTGTGTTACACTACTACGGTGTAGCCGTGCGTTACGATATGTTGGCGGCGGCGTTGGGCGCTGACCCTGCGCAGGGTACGAATTACCGCCGGATGGCGGCTTATGCGCAGTCTTGCGGCCTCGAGGTGACATGTTTCACGGAGATGTCGTTGGAACTGCTGTATCATCAGATTGACCATGGCGCACCGGTGATCGTCGCCTTGCAAGCGTGGGGAAGTGATCAGGCCAATGCCTATCGCGACGCCTGGGATGATGGTCACTATGCTGTTGTGGTAGGATATGATCAGAACTACGTCTACTTTATGGATCCATCGACGCTGGGCAACTATACGTATATCGCGACCGACGAATTTTTGGCGCGCTGGCATGACTGCTACGAGGAGGCAGGCGAGACGATTCGCCTGAATCGATTGGGCATGGTCTTGCGCGGCGGTGATGTCGGCTTTTCCCCCGATCGAATTCTGCCGATGCTGTAGGTTGAGCACAACGAAAGTTGCGCCAGCCTGAGACACGGTTTGGTCTTGGACGATGAATGTGAACGAAAATTGTAACGTCCCTGCCTATGATAACACGGTTACGCCCGCCGCTGCGCCCTACGTCGATTGTTGCCCACTGTTTGACGAGCTTGACGACGCCTGTTTTGTGCTCACCACTACAGGCGAAATCGTCCGGGCGAACCCGGCGGCGCGTCGGCTGATAAACACCGATCGTGAACTTGTCGGGCAGCGCCTGTCACAACTTCTGGGGGGTGGGCAAGCGCGCCGCCACGCGGGGTTGATCCGTAGTGTGGCATCACGCGCTGCACCCATCACCGTGGAATTGCCTCACACCTACAGGGACAGCGTGCGCTGGTTCAGTGTCCAATACACGTTGATGCAGTGTGCAACTGGTGAGGCATTGATC
>DGFH01000252.1 GCA_002391565.1 Anaerolineales bacterium UBA3905 | reverse complement strand
TCGCCATGATCGGTGATATAATCACTGGTCAATGAAAGCATCTATCCTCCCAGGTTGAGCACAACTCGTATGCAGACATCAGTGCGTCCACTCCATCATATTGTACAGCGCACCGACAGTTATCTGGCTTTCAATCGGCTGGCGCTGCGCGCCGGGGTGCGCACCGTCGTGCAACGCGTCCGCCGCCGTCCACGCGTGCAGGCATGGTCGCTGCCGTATGAGAGCGTCGTGGAGATGATGACGCTAGGTACGCCGTGCGGCGACATTCACAGCGTCGACGCGATTCGTCGCCCCCTGGATCGTTTGTCGGCGATTGCGCCCCACGCGCGCATCCAGCGGCGGCCCGTCACGACGTCACTCTTTGCTGGCGAATGGCAGACGCCGGCGCCGCTGGATGCGCACCGCGTTGTACTCTATTTGCACGGCGGTGGCTATGTCTCCGGTTCGCCCGCCACGCACCTGGCCGTCACGGCGCGCATTGCGCAGGAAGCCGGCGCGCGTCTCTTTGCGCTCGACTACCGCCTGGCGCCGGAGCATCCTTTCCCTGCTGCGTTAGAGGATGCCTGGGCGGCGTACTGGTGGCTGCTCACCGAACAACACATCGCGCCAGCGCAGATCGTTGTCGCTGGCGATTCGGCGGGCGGTGGGTTGACGCTGGCGCTGCTGCTGGCGCTGCGCGATGCAGGGATGCCGCTGCCCGCTGGCGCTGTTGGTCTCTCGCCCTGGCTCGACCTGACCCTTTCCGGCGCCACGCTGATCGCCAATGCCGGCGCCGACTATCTCAACCGCGACATCTTGCGTGCATCGGCGCAGATGTACAGCCAGGGCCATGCGCTGGACGATCCGCTGCTCTCACCGCTTTTCGCCGACCTGCGCGGGCTGCCGCCGCTGCTGATCCAGGCGGGCGGCGCTGAGATGTTGCTGGACGACAGTCGCCGCTTTGCACAGCGCGCCCAGGCCGCCGGCGTCGAGGTGGAGCTGGCGATCTTCCCGCACATGGTGCACGTCTGGCATTTTACATGGCGACTCGAAGCGCAGGCGCGTCGGGCGTTGGGTCAGATTGGGGAGTTTGTGCGGACGCAGGTGGCAACGTGAACGCCTGCAACGCTGAATTTCGGTGACCGCTTCATCTATGCTCTGGCGAGAACAACGGGTGAGCCGCTTTTGTTCAAGGGCGACAATTTCACTCACATGGATGAGGCGCTGTTTTACCGATTGCCAGGCAGGGTTTTATAACGCCAGCTTCACTGCAGAGCACCCCACCTTCGCTATCAACCCGACACAAGCAGACTTCATGTGGAGATCAACACGCAGCAAACGGATTGACAATCGTCACCCCGTGCACGACGCGCCCGCCTTGCAAGTCCTCGCTCAGCAGCGTGGTGCAGTGTGTCGCGCTGGCGGCGGCGACGATCAGGGCATCAAACCAGGAAAATCCTGTCTCGAATTGCAGGTAGAGGGCGTAATCGTAGAAGGCTGGATTAGGGAAGTGCTGACAAAGTGGCAACAGGATTTGATGTAGATAACTGCGGGCATCCGACACACTCATCGGCTGCGAGAATCTGCGCAGCGCCACGTTCAGAAATTCCTGGATCACTTGCGTGCTGATCACCCCTCGCCGGCTGAACAGTGCGTGGGTAATGATCGCTCTGGCCTGCTGCTGCTTCTCCGGCGCCGTATCATCGAACGAGTAAACCAGCACGTTCGTGTCGATGAAGTACAGTCCGGCAAGTTCAGCGACGTTCATTCATTTCCTCACGCGTGTAATGGCGTCCGGCGCGCACATACGCCAACTGCGTCATGAGCGCCTCATATTGCTGGGCGGCGGCTGGCTGCGCAACATAGCGTTCGAGCCAGATGCGGAATAACTCGTTTAGGGTCGTGTTTTCTAAGTTCGCCTGATGGCGTGCACGTTCGATCAAGGTTTCGTCGGCGGAAAATGTGATATTTTTCATACGGGTATAGTGTACACGAAGTTCGTGTTAATTTCAAGCATAAGACCGCTGGCACAGCAATTCTCAATTTGAAGCCAAAGTGGTAGGAAAATACCAATAAGTGGGTTATTTTAGGCACTTAAGTGGGAGAAAGTGCCTTTTTTTGAGGCAAAAATGCGAGAAGACCATAGCAAAATTGTTCAAATTGAGATAGGAGTTACGCAGTTGAAACTGTTTTTGTCTATATATGGCGGTCACATGCGCCAACTACCGCCATATCTGCCAGTAATCTTTACCAACTGCGTAACTCCTATTGAGAATTACTGGAATTCCAGGGGAAAGGTTGGACATTCCACCGAATTTTGGTATACTGGCAAGACTAGAACTCATGTTCGATGGGTGGATTGTACGCGTTGGAGAGAGGAGAAGGTGGAAAAGTTATGCCACCGATTCAAGTTGTTAGCGAGTTCCAACCGACGGGTGACCAGCCGCAGGCAATTGCACAACTGGCCGACGGCATCCGTCAGGGAATGAAACATCAGGTGTTGCTAGGGGTGACAGGTAGCGGCAAGACCTACACGATGGCGAAAGTCATCGAACAGGTGCAGAAGCCGACGCTGATCATGGC
Source organism: Anaerolineales bacterium UBA3905 (assembly GCA_002391565.1). Taxonomy (GTDB): domain Bacteria; phylum Chloroflexota; class Anaerolineae; order Caldilineales; family Caldilineaceae; genus Caldilinea. The sequence goes on along the minus strand of DGFH01000252.1, from coordinate 4,787 downwards.
GCACAACAAGACGCTGGCGGCGCAGCTTTACGCCGAGATGCGCGAGTTTCTGCCTAACAACGCCGTCGAATACTTCGTCTCCTATTACGACTATTATCAGCCGGAAGCATACATTCCGCGCACCGACACCTACATCGAGAAAGACGCACAGATCAACGAAGAGATCGACCGCCTGCGCCTGGCGGCGACGAGTGCACTCTTCGGCCGCCGCGATGTGGTGATCGTCGCCTCGGTTTCGTGCATCTACGGTCTGGGCAGCCCGCAGGATTACGGGCGCGTCGTGCTCAATCTGCGCGTCGGCGACATGGTGCGGCGCAACCAGATTCTGCGTCACCTGGTCGAGATTTACTACGACCGCAACGACAACATCTTGCAGCGCGGGCGCTTCCGCGTGCGCGGCGACGTGCTGGAGGTGCAGCCCGCCGACCGGGAGACCGCCTATCGCATCAGCCTGTGGGGCGATGAGATTGAGCGTATCAGCGAGTTTGATCCGCTCACCGGCGAGCTGATCGCCGACCATCAGCAGGTCGACATCTTCCCCGCCAAACACTTCGTCACCCCACAAGATCGATTGGAAGAAGCCATCGAGGAGATCCGTAAGGAGATGGAGGAGCAAGTCGCCGTCTTTCAGGCGCAGGGCAAACTACTAGAGGCGCAACGCATTCAACAGCGCACCAACTACGATATCGAGATGCTGCGTGAGGTCGGTTATTGCAACGGCATCGAGAATTATAGTCGGCCGCTGGCGGGGCGTCCGCCGGGATCCACGCCATGGACGCTGCTCGACTACTTCCCGCCCGACTGGCTGTTGATCGTCGACGAAAGCCACATGACCATCCCCCAGGTGCGCGGCATGTACAACGGCGACCGCGCGCGCAAGGAGGTGCTCGTCGGCTACGGCTTCCGGCTGCCCAGCGCGCTCGACAATCGTCCGCTTATGTTCAGCGAGTTTGAGGATCACCTGAACCAGGCGATCTATGTCAGCGCTACGCCTGGTCCCTACGAAAAGGAGCACGCCGAACAAGTTGTGGAGCAGGTCATCCGGCCCACCGGGCTGGTCGATCCCACCGTCGAGGTGCGCCCGACCAAGGGACAGATCGACGATCTGCTGCGTGAGATCAAGCTGCGGGTGGCGAAGGGGCAGCGCGTGCTGGTGACGACCCTCACCAAGCGCATGGCTGAGGACCTGACCGAGTACCTGGCGGAATTGTCGATCAAGGTGCACTATCTGCACAGTGAAATCCATACCATCGAGCGCGTCGAGATTCTGCGCGACCTGCGCCTGGGCGTCTACGATGTGGTCGTCGGCATCAACCTGCTGCGCGAGGGGTTGGACTTGCCGGAGGTGTCGCTGGTCGCCGTGCTCGACGCCGACAAGGAAGGCTTCCTGCGCAGCGAGAGCGCACTGATCCAGACTATCGGCCGCGCGGCGCGCCACGTCGAGGGCAAGGCGATCCTCTACGCCGACGTGATGACCGACTCGATGCGTCGCGCCATCGAGGAGACCAACCGTCGCCGCGCCATCCAGGAGGCGTACAACCGCGAGCACGGCATCGAGCCGCAAAGCATCGTGAAGAGCATTCGCGACTTGACCGACCGGGTGCGCGTGCTGGCTGAGGCAAAGCCAACGTATACAGTGGAAGCCGGCGATGGCGTCGGCAAGCAGCAGGTTGTGCTGACCGCCGACCCTGAACAACTGGCGCCGGAAGACCTGGCAAAGCTGATCAAGTCGATTGAACAGGAGATGAAGGACGCCGCCAAGGCGCTGGAGTTCGAGCGGGCTGCGGCGCTGCGCGACCAGTTGGTGGAGTTGCGGCGGATCGAGGTGGAGCGGAAGGTGGCGGTGTAGACTGATATGCACAACAATCCTTTGCCGCGGCTCGATAAATATCCAGAAATTCGCACGCAATTGCTGGGTCTCTGCAGATTGAAGCAGGGCGACATCTGGGTTGATCCTGTATTTGGGCACAAAGTGGCGTGCATGGATGCCAGCGACACTGCGTCGATCATAGCACTGATGGGAGATGATCGCGCTGCGCTGGCAATTCACGACCCACCCTACAACCTGGTTGCGTTTGAGACGCGCAGCCTGGACGAATACATTGCCTGGTCGCGACAATGGGTGAGTGCCACGATCAGCGCCATATCCCTGGACAGTTCGTTGTATGTCTGGCTTGGCGCCGATCAACAGAATCACTTTCAGCCGCTGCCGGACTTCATGGTGATGATGCGTGAATTTCCGGTGCAGGCGCGCAGCTTCATCACCGTCCGCAATCAGCGCGGCTACGGGACACAGAAGAACTGGATGGCGGTGCGACAAGAGCTTCTGTATTATGTGCGAGGAAACCCCGTCTTTAATGTCGAAGCCGAGTACACTGACATTCCCAAGACATTGCGCGGCTACTACAAGGATGTGGGCGGTGAACGCACCGAAAATCTCGAGCGCAGCAAAGCGGAGACGATTCGCGCCGGCAACGTCTGGATCGATATTCAGCAGGTCTTCTATCGATTAGAAGAAAATGTCTCCGGCTGCTACGCACAAAAACCGTTGAAAGCGATCGACCGGATTATCAAAGCGAGTTCTAAACCGGGCGATCTGGTGATCGACTTCTTTGCTCATGCGGGGACGACATTGTTGGCGGCGGAGATAGCGGAACGGCGTTGTTTTACGGTGGATATCGACCCCGTTTTTTGCGAGATATCAATTCGGCGCCTGGAACATTATCGACAGACAGGGCGCACAGGCTGGCAGAATGGACATGCTTTTGAGCATGAACTCCAACATGTAAACTCATACAGAACACGGCCTGCATTGGATAAGAACGGGACAAACGATGGTGCAAAAAAGCGATCTGCCGTTTGGCAGTGAGTTTTCGCCTTCTCAAATCGAACTGCCAGAGTTGCTTGATCTGGCGATGACGCACGCAGGCGACGTTAAGGCGTTGCAGGCTGCGATTCAGGCGCGTTTCTTCTCGACGCACGGCGCGGGCAACGCGAAAAATCAAGCCACGCTTGCCATGAACTGCCGCCTCGGCATGAAAGCCTACGGGTTGATTGATGAAGACGCCAACCCGACCGATTTTGGTCGCAGACTCCATAGTCTCAGGAACAACGAGTCAAAGTTGTATGAAGCACTTGCCCGCCATATCCTGCTCAACCTGAAAGGGATGGCGTTGGTGCAATGCATCCGCGACATGACCGCCGCTGGTGAAGTGGTCAACCTGACGACGCTGCGCAGCGGTCTGGCGGAACGTGGCATTCACTATCCATCTGGCGGCAAGGCAGACACCAATCTGAGTATTGTCATGATCGATCGCACCGATCTGAATGAGATTCGGAGCTACCCGACGCACGTTGTCGATGCATTCAACCGCGAGGCGCGCCATGCGATGACGCTGAAGCAGCTAGACTTGTGAGGTGCTCGATATGACCGATGCAACCAATACACCTGCCCCCAGGCTTTTCCATGAGACTGAGCGGGGACGAATCTACCTGGGCGATGCGTTGGATGTCCTGCGCGACACCCAGTCAGGCGCGATCGATTTGATCATGACAAGCCCGCCGTTTGGTCTGGTGCGCAAGAAAGAATATGGCAACGTCGAGGCTGACCAGTATCTCGACTGGTTCAAGCCGTTTGCCGAGCAATTTCTGCGAGTGCTCAAAGACAGCGGCAGCCTGGTTATCGACATTGGCGGGGCGTGGAATCCTGGCATTCCAACGCGCAGTCTATACCATTTCAAGCTGCTGATCATGCTGTGCGAGGAGTTTGGTCTTCACCTGGCGCAGGATTTCTATTGGTGGAATCCCTCGCGTTTGCCGACTCCGGCGGAGTGGGTGACGGTGCGCCGCATTCGCGTCAAAGATGCAATCAACACAGTCTGGTGGTTGTCGAAGACGCCCTGGCCCAAAGCCAGCAATCGCCGCGTCTTGCAGCCGTACAGCCCAAGCATGCGTGAATTGCTCGAAAAAGGCTACAGAGCCAAGAAACGCCCAAGTGGGCACGAAATCAGCGAGAAATTTTCAATCGACAACGGCGCCGCCATTCCGCCCAACCTGATTGCGATTCCGAACACGGAAAGCAACAGCGCCTATCTGCGTTACTGCCAGGAGCATGGCTTGAAAGCTCATCCCGCACGCTATCCTGCTGCGCTGCCCGAATACTTCATTCGCATGTTGACCGACGAGGGCGATCACGTTTTCGATCCTTTCGGCGGGAGCTGCGTGACAGGCGAGGTGGCTGAGCGACTGCGCCGACGTTGGACGTGCTGCGAACTCAACGAAGAGTATTTACAAGGCGCGCTGGGACGGTTCGTTGGAAACACATCGACACAGCCGGATGCGCGGCGTCCAGATGACGACTCAAATTATTACAAGATGCCTCATCCGCATTCTTTGGAACGGCGCCGATGGTTCGACGCTGCCTGCCGATGGTGGAAAACAGCGTGTCCTGGTCAGGCGAGAACAAAGCGCGGATTCATCACCGCTGCGCAGCGACGAGCCAACAACGGCGGACGAGAATTTGCTGCAAATGCGCTTGCTCGACAGCCCGGAACCGTATAGCACAGACGCCGACTAAACGGGCGTTATAGACAGGAACTTACCTTCATGGCAAACACCAACGGCGCCGCCGCAACCAATGGCGCATCAGGCGCCACCGACAACAACGCCGGCCTCATCCGCGCCGCCGACATCACGCAGGAGATGCAGACCGCGTACCTGGACTACGCGATGAGCGTGATCGTGGCGCGCGCGCTGCCCGACGTGCGCGACGGCCTGAAGCCGGTGCA
>DGFH01000065.1 GCA_002391565.1 Anaerolineales bacterium UBA3905 | reverse complement strand
GGAGCAGGGCAAAGCCATCCTCAGCCTCTTCCCCGACGGCGCCAAGATCATCGAATTGCTCGGCACGCCCGGCGCTTCACCCGCCATCGATCGCTCCGCAGGTCTACACAACGTTATCGACCCGGCCGGCAACATCGAGGTCGTCTGTCAGCAGACCGGCGAGTTCAACCGCGATAAGGGTCTCACCGTCACCGAGAATTGCCTCTCTGCCAACCCCGACGCTCAGGCCATCGTCGCCGCCAATGACGACATGGCGCTCGGCGCCGTTGAAGCCGCCAAAGCCGCTGGCGTCGAACTCCCCATCATCGGCTTTGACGCCCTGCCCGAAGCGCTGTTGGCTGTGCGCGATGGCGCCATGTACGGCACTGTGGAGCAATTCCCCGGCGGGCAGTCGCGTACGGCGCTGCAGACGCTTGTCAACTTCATTGTCAATGGCGCCAAGCCGGAAAGCGACGTCGTGTTGCTTGCGCCCAAGTTGATCACGCAGGAGAACTTTGAGGAAGCCGAACGGCTGAGCGAAATTCCGCAGTAGAGGAATCAAGCTGAGGAGACTGGAGATTAGGAGATTGACGTCTCCAATCTCCAGTCTCCAATCTCCAGTCTCCAATCTCAATCAAGGATTGATTTATGACCTCGCAAACCAAAACAATTCACGCCGCGTTTGAGGCGGGAGAAGGAATTCTGCGTCTGGCGCCGACATGGGTGCCGCGCTCATTCTGCATACCGGGGCGGCGCATCAAACTCGATCCGCGCGACTATTATGCCTTTGGCGCACATCGCGGCGGCATCGACGAACGCTGGTTCTCTTCCACCACCAAAGCCGACAACGGTCCGCTGACAACGCCCGACGAAGGGTTGAGCTATGTCGTCTACGAAGATAGCGGCGAGACGCACAAAATCCTGCTGATCGACGTCGTGGCGGAATTGGGTGCAGCGCTGCTAGGCGACGAGATGTGGAGCAAGTACGGCAAGTGGCCGATCTATTCCAAGTTCTTTGACAACCGCGACCCGCTGCCTCATCATCTCCACCAGACGGAAGAGTTTGCTGCGCTGGTCGGCATGGCGCCCAAACCAGAAGCCTATTTCTTCCCGCCCCAACTCAATAATCATGGCGGCACCTTCCCTCACACCTTCTTTGGGCTAGAGCCGGGCACGACGAAGGAACAGGTGCGCCATTGCCTGGAAATCTGGCACGAGGGTGACAACAAGATCACCAATCTCTCCAAAGCCTACCGGCTGGAAGTTGGGACGGGTTGGTACGTGCCAGCGGGCGTGCTCCACGCGCCGGGGAGTCTCTGCACCTACGAGCCGCAGTGGGCCAGCGATGTCTTTGCTATGTTCCAGTCACTGGTGGCTGAAGTCCCCATCGAATGGGGCAACCTGGTGAAAAACGTCCCCGCCGACAAGCATCATGACCTGGACTTTCTGGTCAGCATGGTCGATTGGGATGCCAACGTGCTGCCAGACCTCAAGGCGAAGTATTTCCGCCCGCCGGTATTGGTTAAGCCGCTGGCAGAGATGGAGGCAGCAGGCTACATCGAAAAGTGGATCACCTATGGCAACGAGTATTTTGCAGCGAAAGAGCTGACTGTTCTGTCAGGGCGCACGGTGACGATTCAGGACGCCGGCGCCTACGGCTTCATCACTGTGCAGGGACACGGCACGATCGACAAACACCCAATTGAGACGCCGGCGCTGATCCGTTTCGGCCAACTCACCTACGACGAATATTTTGTTTCAGCAGGTGCGGCGGCGCGCGGGGTGACGATTCACAACCCGAGCAAGAGCGACCCGCTGGTGATGCTCAAGCACTTTGGGCCGAATCGTGAGGCGCCGGCCGCATAGGTTCTCGCCTCCATGTCCCTGAGAGATGGTTTGAGTATTGTCCTTTGACGCCAAGTCGCAGAGACGCAAAGATGGGCAGAGGTAAAACATCCAGGCAGACAGGCATTTCTCTGCGTTTTCCTGGCGCCTTTGCGTCTCTGCATCAGAAAAAAGAATCTTCAAACGGTTTCTGACACACAAAGCAGTGGCGCTACGAATAGCCAATCGACATTGCCTCTCCGCTGCTTTGCGTCAGGATGAGCAAACGTGTTCGTCAACCTTTAGGCGGCGCCAACGCTGCTTGCAGCTTGGCCAATGTCTCAACCACTACAGCTTTTTCCCTCTGTAATTGCTCTTTATACACAGAGGAATCGGTGTCGCTGATCTCGTAGCGCAGATCCGACAAATACTCCTCCAACACGCGCGCCATCTCAGCAACTTCTTCGGTAGTAAATTCGATGTGCAACATAACATTCCCCCCGTACAGAAGCATTCCTCCAACAGAGACGCCGCTACATCTACTTCTATTGTACACCCGCCAGGCTCAATTTGCGCGCGGTGAGTAAAAAAGGAGCTTCACGTTGGGGGCAAGCATAAATCTGTGGCGCAGGTGCCCTATACAGGCGCCCAACCAGCTTGTAAACCGATCAGGCGCCCCCATGTAACGCCATATCTCTCAAGAAGCAAAACCGTCACGCTGGCGACGGTGGGTCAACGCGGCTAACATGGCTTCCTGATCGCTCCAGGGATATTCGACTTCGCCAAAGCACATGCTGCGTTCATGCCCTTTGCCAAAGGCCGCCACCACGTCGCCAGGCTGCGCCATCTCCACCGCCGCCTGGATCGCGGCACGGCGATCATGGATGATCGTATAGCGATCGCTGCCCACCGACTCGCGCACCCCGCGCTCGATCTCGCGGCAAATCTCGGTCAGGTCCTCGGTGCGCGGGTCTTCAGCCGTGATGATGGTAAAATCGGCCAGCCGCCCGCTGACCTGCCCCATGAGATAGCGCTTGGCGCGATCGCGCAGCCCGGCTGAGCCAAAAACTGCAATCAGGCGACCGCCCTCCCGGCGAACCAGAGGGCGCAAGGTCAACAACGCGCGCTCCAGGCTGACCGGCGTGTGCGCAAAATCGACGATGGCAAGAAAGGGCTGACCGACGTCCATGCGCTGCATCCGACCAGGCACTGGCGACAGCGTGGCGACGCCTTCCTGAATGGCAGCTGGCGTCACGCCCAGCGCCAACGCCGTCGTCACGGCGCATGCCACATTGTAAACGTTGAATTCGCCGATCAGCGGCGACCTGACAGGAAACTGCCCGTCCCACCAGCGCACCTCAAAGCGTGTGGCGTCCGTCTCGTAGCGTACCCCCGCAACGGCAACATCCAGACGGGCGCCTGACGGTGTGCGCGCCAGCCCATAGGAGCGCACGGGGATATGAAAGCCGTGCAGCGCCGCTTCCTGATGCATCACGCCAAGCAGCGCCGTATAGCTGCCGGGATCGTCGGCATTGAGAACGGCCGCGCGCGGGATGCCTGGTTTCGGCGACGACGTAAAGAGTGAACGGAAGAGCAGCGCTTTGGCGGCCACGTAGGCATCGCGCGTACCGTGATAGTCGAGGTGTTCGTGGGTGATGTTGGTCACGGCGGCCACATCAAAGTCCACCGCCGCCACGCGTTGTTGGTGGAGACCGTGGCTGGTGCTTTCGATGACGGCGTACCGGCAACCAGCGTCGACCATCGCCCGCAGGAAGCGTTGCACGTCCGGGGCGTCGGGCGTCGTAACGTGAAGCCCGGTGTCGCTTTCCTTCCCCTGAATGCGGGCCCCAACCGTCGTAATCACACCGACCTGGCCGTCTGGCGTCACCGACGAAGCCGTCGCCGCTCGCAAAATCGACTCCAAAATGCTTGCTGTGGTGGTCTTACCGTCGGTGCCAGTTACACCGGCCACCGCCAGAGCGCGACTTGGGAAGCGCTGGAGGGCGGCGCACGCCAATGCCAGAGCGCGCCGGCTGTCGCCTACTTGCACATAGGGCACGGTATCGGGCATCACAATGCCGTCGCTGCGCAGCGCTTCGACAGAAAGTGCACCGACCACGGCCGCCGCCCCTCGTTGCAAAGCGGCCGGAATAAAGTGATGCCCGTCGCGTTGCGTCCCAGGCACGGCGACGAAGAGTGTTCCGGGGTGCACGGCGCGGCTGTCGGCAGTGGCATCAACAATCTCGGTGCGCAACACGGCATCTGGATAGTGCTGCGAGCGTTCATCAGGCAGAATCGCCAACAATTGAGATAGTGTAATCATAACTCGGTGGCGCTACAGCGGTCATGTGGACAAGCCACGCATCGACCTGCACCACTCACCTCTCCTAAATATCACGTGGCCCCCGCAAGATCGACACACCCGCCGCCAGCACGACCAGCCCCAAAATGCTCATTGCTCCCAGCAACACAACAGGCAGTCGTGCGTTGACCTCAGCCAACACATCGATCGGAATTGGCGTCGGAGTGGGGGTTGCTGTCGGCGTAAATGTGGCGGTGACGGTGGGCGTTGCTGTCGCTGTCGGCGTTGCGGTAAAGGCAGGCATCGGCGTCGCAACAGGCGCCCCAGCCGTAGATATGGTCGGCGGTGTAGGCGTAGGCAACATGATGCTGGCGTCCACCCCGGCGACAACGCCCTCTGCTCCAGACGGAGTTTCCAACGGCGTCGTAGCAGGAGCTTCAGTGGTGGCCTCTTCGGTGCGCGTGGCGCGCCCCAAAACATCCGCTGCGCGTTCACCGACGCCGCGAATCTGTTGGCGCGAGGCAGGTGTGGCGTCGGCTACTGGCGGGGTGGCGGTGGCCGGTGACGTTGGCGTCTCGGTGGCGGTGGCCGTTGGCTCCAAACCAATGCTGATCGGCGTCGTCGTGCGCGTGGCGGTTGGCGTCAGCGTGGGTGTAGGTGTACGCGTGGTGGTTGGGGTTGCCGAAGCAGTGGCAGTTGCGGAAGGCGTTGGGGTGGCGGTCTCGGTCGGCGTATTGGTGGGCGTAGCCGTGTTAGTGGGCGTGGGGGTCAAGGTTGGCGTCGGTGTGGCTGTTGCAAGTGCGGCAGCAACATCGAGCGGGGCCAGCGCACCTGGCCCGGCAAAGGTCAAGCCCTCGTCGTCGCTGCGCAGCACCCAGGCGTCCACCGTGCCAGCATAGATCGTGCGCGGGGCGCGCGACGTGTTGGCAAGTGCGTAGACCGGCGCGCTGTAACCAGCGCCGCCCACCGTCGCCAACGCCCAACTGTCGCCGCTGCCCGTCCACAAGCCATTTTCAGTCGCCAACACCAGCAAGCGCCCGGTGCTGACCATGGCGTAGTAGACGGTGGTCGGAGCGTTGGGTACGCGCGTCCAGGCGCCATCACTGCCGCTGACATAGAGCAACGCGCCCGTCCCGGCGTAAAGCGCATCGCCGTCAGCCAGCAGGCTGAAAACAATGTCGTTCACCGGGAAGCCGGGAGCAGGCTCCCATGCAGCGGCGCCCTGCGGCAACCGATAGAGGCCGTCGTGCGTGCCCGCATAGAGCGCGCCGCCGAACGCCGCCAGCGAACGAATCCGCCGCGCTGCGCCGACCAGCCCGCTGTCTAACTGCTGCCAGGTGGCGCCGCCATCTTCGGTGCGAAAGACGCCATCGAAGCGTGTGCCCGCATAGAGAACGGAACGGTTGTTCTCGACAGTCGTGTAGAGCACGCCGACGGCGCTGTTGGCGCTCAGCAGTGCACGGAAGCCGGGGATCTCGCTCCACGTGGCGCCGCCGTCCTGGGAGCGAAAGATGAGGCCGCCGCCGCCATCCGCAGCATAGGCAGTGCGCGCATTGCGCGGGTCGAACGCCAGCGATGTGATGCTGATGTTGGGCGCCAGGCCAGGGGTGGCGTTGTTCCAGGCAACGCCGCCGTCGATGCTGCGGTAGATGGCGGCGGGCTGTGGTGAATTGAGCACGCCGGCCAGCACCTGATTGGGCGCCCCCGGCGCCACGGCCAGGCTGAGCACAGGGTTGGCAGTTGGCGCCACATTCTGTGCGTACACCCAACCAGGAATCAGAATCGCCACCAGAAACAGCATCCCCCACCAGGGGCGCAGACGTAACGTGTCGTGCATGGAAAGCGTCAAGTCAACTCCGATATCGCAATGTTTCCTGCTTGAGAACACAACCGACAGGTTGCGTGCAAGCTCTTAGCTAGTATAGCCGCACACGCGGTTTCCCCGTAATTGGCGATACAGAGTTGTATGATGGTGCATGGGATGACAAAAAAGGCGAGACGCCAATTCAGCGTCTCGCCTGTCCAGGATAAATTGTCGGCAATCAGGGGATCTTCAGCAGGAACTGCGATGCACTGTTCGCCCATTCGATGATCAAGGGTGGATACATGCCAACCCAAAAGACGCCAATGACGCAAATCGTGACGATCGCCTGTGCGCCAATGCCAGGAGCGCCGATCGTGGGCGCCGTATCGCCATCCGCCGGTGGGAAGAACATGATACGCGCTACGGACATATAGTAGAAGGCTGAGATGGCGACGTTGATGAGCGCCATCACGGCCAGGAAGTAATATTGATGTTGAATGGTGGCGCCAAAGACAAAGAACTTACCCACAAAGCCAGCCGTCAATGGGATGCCAACCAGGCTGAGCAAGAAAATGAACATTGCGGTTGCCAGCCATGGCGAACGCTTGACCAACCCACTAAAGTGAGCATAGTCGCTGCCGCCAGTCATGTTCTCGACGGCCATCACCACCATGAAGACGCCGACGTTAGTGAACAGATAGCCCATCAGATAAATGAGCATGCCGTTCAAGCCGTTCATCGTCAGCGTCGTCACGTCGACAACATTGGGATCGACCACCGACGCCAGCCCCAGTACGATGTAGCCCGCCTGTGCAATGCTGCTGTAGGCAAACATGCGCTTGAGGTTGGTCTGACGCAGCGCCATCAGGTTGCCGGCAAACATCGTGAGCACGCTGAGACCGCCCAACACCGGCACCCAGAGAGCGGCGCTTGGTGAGAAGGCCATCAACAGTACACGCGCCATGACTGCAAAGCCGACAGCCTTTGACGCGGTCGAAAGATAGGCGGTGACAGGCGTCGGCGCGCCTTGATAGGTGTCGGGCGTCCACTGGAAGAAAGGCGCCAGGCTGGTCTTGAAGCCCAGGCCCGCTAACACCAGAATCACCGCCGGAATTACCGCCGGTTGCACGGCCGGATTGTCAGTAAACGCTGCGCCGATGGCAACCAGGTTGAGCGAACCAGTGGCGCCATACATCAGGGTCATACCGTAGAGCATGACAGCGGATGCCACCGAACCGTAAAGAAAATACTTGAGACCGGCTTCCGAGCTGCGCAGGTCCTCACGGATCGAACCGACCAGGATGTAACTGGTGATCGACAGGAATTCCACCGCCACGAAGATAAGCAACAGATTGTTGGCGCTCACAGCGAAGGCCATCGCCACCGTGATGAAGAGGTAGGATGACCAGAATTCGGCGCTGCCACTCACCCGCTGGTTAAGATAACCGCCGCCAGCCAGTGCAGTCAGAACCATCGCCGTATACACAACAATCTTCAAAAAGAGGGAGAAGGCGTCGATATCCACCGTGTAGACGGCGGTCTGCGGCTGACCACCCAACTGCACGATAGCGCCAACCAATCCCAACAGTAAAAAGATGACCGTGATCGCCATGTAGCCGCGACTGCTGCCGCCCTGTCTGCTGGCAGTGTCGAGGATCAAGATCAACAGCGCGCCAAATGCAACAAGCAGTTCCGGCAGCAATGGCGCCAGTGAAGCAAATCCGATTTCCAAAATCGGCCTCCTTATGCGTTAGAGCACACTCTGCACAAAGTTCAGCACCTGTACAGCCGCGCCATTCAGGAAGTTCAGCAATGGGGTCGGATAGACGCCCAAAACAAAGACCAGGATCACCAGCGGCCACAGCGTGAGCTTCTCGAAGCCGGTCATGTCAGTCGGGCCATCAGCGTGCGCGCCGGTGGCTGTCGTCCAGTGACCGATCTTGGCGTCATCATACTTACCCAGGAAGACATTCTGGATGATGCGCCACAAAATATAGACGGCGGCAAAGATGATGCCCAGCACGGCGAAGGCCGCCCAGTAGGTCGTCAGGTAGAAGGCGCCGCGGAAGGTGAAGAATTCGCCCCAGAAGCCGGAGAGACCGGGCAGTCCCAGGCTTGCCATCGCCGCCACCATCATGATGCCGTAGTAATATGGCGTCTTGACGGAAAGGCCGCCGAATTTGTCCAGGTCGCGGGTGTGGGCGCGCTCGTAGATCACGCCAACCAGGAAGAACAACGCACCGGTAATCAGACCATGATTGAACATCTGCATCGTAGCGCCGTTGAAAGCCATGGCGGCGCTGTCGTAGGTAGCCGGTTCGTTCAACGCACCAAATCCGGCCGCCGCTGCACCGATGCCCATGACAACGTACCCCATGTGGGAAACGGAGCTATAGGCAATCAGACGCTTCAAATCAGATTGGGCGATGCAGACCAGGGCGCCGTAGACAATGGCAATGGCGCCGAGCGCCACCACCCACTGCGACCAGTACGCCGCTGCCGTCGGGTAGACCGGAATCATGATGCGCATAAAGCCGTAGCCACCGAGTTTCAGCAGTACGCCTGCCAGAATGACGCTGCCAGCGGTCGGCGCTTCGGTGTGCGCGTCGGGCAGCCAGGTGTGGAAGGGGAAACTCGGCACCTTGAAGGCGAAACCGAAGAAGAAGCCCCAGAAGGCCAGGCTAGTCAACAGCAGCGCCTGCTGCGGCGGCAGATCGACGAAAGGCTTGGCCGCCGCCGACTGCAGGATGTCGAAGGTGCCAGTGGCAAAGTAGGTGCCCAGAATCGCCAGCAACATGCCAACCGACCCGACCAGGGTGTAGATAAAGAACTTGATCGAGGCGTAGTTGCGATTCTTGCCGCCCCAGATGCCGATCAACAGGTACATCGGCACCAGGCTGATCTCCCAGAAGACATAGAAGACCACAAAGTCCAGGGCGATAAAGACGCCGAACATGCTGAGCGCCAGCAGGTGGAAGAGGCCAAAATACTCGCGCACTCGATCTTTGATCACATAGGCGCTATAGTACAGGCTCAAGGTTGTGAGCAACGCTGTAAGGAAGAGCAGCGGCAGGCTCAAGTTATCTGCGCCCAGATGGATACTGGAGTTGATGGCAGGAATCCATGGCTGCTTCACTTCGAACGCCATGGCGCCAGTCGTGTAATCGTAGGCGGCCAGCATGTAAATGCTGAGGCCAAGCGGCAGCAGGCTCGCCAACACCGAGCCCCATTTGATCAAACGCTCATCCTTGGTCATGAAGACCAGAATGGCGCTGAGCAGCGGCCACAGGATAAGAATGGGCAGCGCCCACTGATTCAGGAATTCCATGAACATTTCCTCCGCAGACCTTCGGTTTGGAATTCAGCGTCGATTGCGACAAACCCTAGCAAAAGATAAACCGTGATCAGGGCGACCAACGCCCACCCTGCTTACACCAGCGTCAAAATCAATGGCAGCGCATACAGCAACAGCCAGATGGTCAGGGAGACGACGACCACCATCAGGTAGACCTGAACCTGACCGTTCTGCGCATTGCGCAGCACACCGCCTGCCCGATCCGCCATCCAGGCAAAGGCATTCACGGCGCCATCCACCACGTATTGATCGAAGCGGGCCGCAACCACCCCCAGCCAGACGCCAAAGCGTCCGATGGCATTGATGATCGGATCGATGATCCAGAGATCGTCGATCCAGTACATGAACTTCGCCAGGCCGCGTGTAAACGCCACGACCGTGTAGTTGTAGGCTTCATCCACCCAGAACTTGCGGTGCATTGCCCACCATACCGGCCCCAACCAGCGTCGCATCGGGTCGATTTGCCCTTCGGGCATGCCGTTCCGATAGACCAACCAGCCTAACGCCAGACCGCCCAGCGACACGACAAAGGAGACCAGCAACACCAGGATGTTGAACTCTGGATGGGGGAACTCAAAGTGCAGGTGTTTGATGTATGGCTCCAGTTGATGCTCGATCCAGTGGGGGAAGAGCGCACCCAACACCGGGAAATCGACCGGAATGCCCAGCCAGCCAAGCCCAATCACAAAGGGGGAGATCAGCACCAGCGGAATGGTCATCGCCCGGTTGCTCTCTGGAGCGTGAGCGGCGCCTTCGGTGCGCGGCTGCCCCAGGAAGGTGAGCGTGATCTGCCGCGCAGTGTAAAAGGCGGTCAACAAAGCCGAGAAGGCCAGCACCCAGAAGATAACCCAGTCGCGCGTGTACCACTCGCTGGAGAAAATCTCATCCTTCGACCAGAAGCCGGCGGTGACAAAGGGGAAGCCTGCCAATGCCATGCCGCCGATGATAAATGTCCAGCCAGTTACAGGCATGCGCTTGAGCAGACCGCCCATGTTGCGCATATCCTGCGGATCGTGCGGGTCAAGAAGGCCATCCTTGCGCGCAATCAGATGGCTGCCATGATGTGCGTGCTCGTCGTGCCCATGATCACCGTGAGCGGCAGCATGTTCATGAGCGTGATGGAAACCATGCTCGACGCCGTGAATCACCGAGCCGGAGCCAAGGAAGAGTAGCGCCTTGAAGAAGGCGTGCGTGATCAAGTGAAAGAACCCTGCCACATACGCGCCCGTGCCCAACGCCGCAATCATGAAGCCGAGCTGTGCAATCGTCGAGTAGGCGAGCACGCGCTTAATGTCCCACTGCGCGACCGCGATCAAAGAGGCAAAGAGCGCCGTAAATGCGCCGATGCCCGCCACGAAGTCCATACTGCCGGGCGCCACTTCACCCGCCACGTAAAAGAGCGGGAACATGCGCACCACCAGGAAGACGCCGGCGGAAACCATCGTCGCCGCGTGGATCAGGGCGCTGACTGGAGTTGGGCCTTCCATGGCATCCGGCAACCAGACATGCAGCGGGAACTGGGCGCTCTTGCCGATTGTACCGAAGAAAATCAAAATTGCGATCAACGCCACTGCCGGCGTGTCGAAGTTGAAGACCGGCACATGGACGATCATCGTGCTCAGATGCTCCAGGTTTTCCGGCGACAGAATCTGCTCAAAGACCAGCGTGTTGTCGATGCTCCACATGTACAACAGCATCATGCCAGTGAACATGATCGTATCGCCGATGCGCGTGGTGATGAAGGCCTTGAAAGCCGCCTTCTTCGCCGATTCCTTCTCGAACCAGAAGCCGATGAGCAAATAGCTGCACAGCCCCATGATTTCCCAGAAAATAAAGAAGGTGAGCAACGAGTTGGCCACCACCAGCCCCAACATACCGGTGGCAAAGAGGCTGATGTAGGCCATGAAGCGGCTGTAACGCGGGTCGCGCCCTTGCGCGTAGGCTTCTGGATAATCCTCTTTGCGCAGATGTGGCGGAAAGCTCATGTACCCGCTGGCGTAGATGAAGATCATCAACAGCAGAAAGGTGGACATGAAGATCATCAACGCGTTGGCTGGCTCAACCTGAAAGCCGATCATCAACTCGCTGGCGCCGGTTGGGATCGTGAACAACTCCCCATAGAGAGGGTGTTCACCAAAATGCGGCGTCGTGAACACGGCGAACGCAATCGGCCATCCCAACGCAAAGCTAACGAATGCGCCCCCAATGGCCGTCAATGCGCTCACCGTCTTGTTGCGGTTGAGAAACAAAAGGATCGCCACAAAAGCCAGAAAGGGCGGCACTGGCAACAGCCACGCGAGATTTAGAAATCCTTGCATTGCTTAACCTCGTTTTTTGTTACGCCCCAACCACGTAATCGTGTAGGCGTCGATGCCCCAAATCACCTACGACGCAATGCGCCGCTGACGAAAACTCTGGACGAAATTACCGATGCCGTAGCCAATCAATGCGCCAACCAACAAAATCACGAGAAAAATCAGATCGTTTGGCACACCCACTGCACCGCCGATAGCAACGGCGATTACACTGCCAGCCGCCGCCATCAACAATAGAAAAGTCTGTTCGGACTTGCGCGCTTTGGCTTCTGCCAACAAAGCCGCTGCGTCACGAAAGTCTGGCTTGTACTTGACGATCTCCTTGAGCACGTGGACAGCGCCGGTATAATTGCCTTGCGCCATTTTTTCGGCGGCAAGGTTATAGAGGAACTCACACTGCTCTTCCAGGGTGCCGGTCAGTACTTGCTTCGGCATGCCGCTTGCGCCCGTATGTGGGCGTTACCCTTTCAGGATATCCAGATCATCCAGGTTGACGGTGCGCCGGTTCCGATAGACTGAGATGATCAACGCTAACCCGACAGCCACTTCGGCGGCTGCCACTGCAATCACGAATAACGCAAAAATTTGACCATCCAGGTTTTGCGTAGGCGTGACGCCATAGCGCCAAAACGCAATCAAGTTGATGTTGGCCGCGTTGAGCATCAACTCAATCCCCATCAACACCGCAATGGCGTTGCGCCGGCCCAATGCAGCAAACAAGCCGGAGCTAAACATAAATGCAGCTAGAATCAGATACCAGGTTAAAGGAACCATACGTGCGCCGCCTCGTTCACTCTAGACTCGCTTCCGATAAATTCTCGATCTCGCCTCTTCGCTCAATGCCTACTTCCGATCCCGCGCCAGCATGATAGCGCCAGCCAGGGCGACGAGCAACAACATCGCCAGCAGCAGGAACGGAATCACATATTGATTGACAAAGGCGAAGCCCAGACCCGCAATGATCGCCTGACCATCGGTGATCGGCTCACCCGCCTGTGGCCAGGGAATCCCTCGCATCAACGCCACCAGAACGACAAAAGTCAAGGCAGTGATGATCGCCGCTGTACCCGACTGACGATTGCGCGGCGAGGTGGCGCCAAACATCATCCCCCGTGTGAGCATGATGGCGAAGGTGATGAGCGTCGAGATGGCGCCGACGTAGACCAACACCTGACTCACGCCGATGAACTCGGCTTCTGCAACGATGTAGACGCCAGCAGCGCCGAAGAACGCAGCCACCAGCCCCAGCGCGCTATGAAACAGGTTGCGCGCCAGCACGACGGTTAGCGAACCTATCACTGCCAACACGGCGATCATGATGAAGACCACCTGTGGCGCCGTCGGCAGCGGCGGCAGTGGGAATGGCAATTCAGGCATGACGTAGCTCCCCCTCTCAGTCACCCGCAGACGAGTTGACCGGCTGCATGGTGCCGATCAGCGACTTGGGCGCAAACGCGCGCTTCGAGCGCACCTGCTCCCGCTTGAAATAATTGCCCATGATATTGAGCACAGCTAACACGACCGCAATATTTGCCACCAGCACCAACAGTGAGTTGATCCAACCGGGCAGCGGCAATTTCATTATGATCATCTGCGCCAGAATCAGCGCCAGCACCAGCGGCACCAGCACTTTCCAGGCAAATTGCATCATCTGATCGATGCGCACGCGCGGGAAAGTGCCTTTGATCCATTGAATCACGACATAGATGAAGAAAGTCTTCGCCAGAAAGTAAATCGGCCCCAGCAAGGGCACCTGACCAGCAAATGGCCCTTGCCAGCCGCCCAGGAACAGAGCGACCGCAATGGCGCCCAGGAAGAAACTATTGAGGAACTGCGCTAGAAAGAACATGGCAAACTTCATGCCGGAATATTCGATATGAAAACCGGCGATCAGTTCAGATTCAGCTTCCAGCAGATCAAAGGGCGTCTGCTCACTCTCCGCCAGGGCAGCGATAAAGTAGATGAGGAATGCGCCCGGCAACAGGAAGATAAACCAGCCCAGTCCCAGGTTAATTGGCCCAAGATAGAGTGATTGCGCCTGCGATAACTCCTGCATCCGCATCGTGCCCACCAACAGCACTGGTGCAAACATCGCCAACACCATCGGAATCTCATAGCTCAATAACTGCGCCACCACACGGAAGCCAGCCAGCAACGCGTACTTGTTGTTGCTGCCCCACCCCGCCATCAACGCCGCCATGATCCCAATCGAGCCAAGCGCCACCAAGTAGAGCACCCCTACATTCAGATCGGCGCCGATCAACCCGGCGCCAAAGGGGATGACCGCCAGCGCCATCAGCACGCCCATGACCGATAGCACAGGCGCAATTAAGTAAGAGGGCGTGTCTGCCGACGTCGGCTTGATGTCTTCCTTCGACAGCAGCTTCATTGCATCGGCCACCGTCTGGAACAAACCGTACGGGCCGAGCCGATTGGGGCCAATGCGATCCTGGATGCGACTGACAACCTTACGCGTGATCCAGATTAATAATAGCGCCAACACCAGCGCAGCATTAGCGATGACAAACGCGCCGATAAAGTACGTGATGCCTTCCACCAGCCAACTCAGCTCCTGTGGGGCGCCAAGGTTATATTGGAGTTGGATTAGGGCGTCGCTCCAGTTCATCAGTGCTCCTCCATCTGCGAGATCGGCTCAACCAGCCTGGACGATCAGCTCCACTCGAGCGCGCCTTTGCGCCACTCCAGGAAGAGACCCAAAATCAAGATGACAACAAACGTGACGGCGGCAATTACGGAAAAGAACGAGAGGTTTTGATAGGCGACCGCAATCGGGAACAGAAAAATGACTTCCACATCGAAGATCAGGAAGATCAAACCGATCAGGTAGTACTGCGCCCGAAATTGCACCCAGGTGTCGCCGATTGTTTCGACGCCGCTTTCGTAGGTCTCATTCTTCACCGGGTCCGGTCGGCGCGGCCCCAAGAAATGCCCCAGCACAATCGCCGCGACCGGGATGATCACCGCAATCGCGCTGAGGATCAGCACAAAACCCCATTGACTGAGCATGAATGTACTCCCGTTGCGAACCTATTCTTGTGTGCGCTGCATCCACGCTTGCAGGTGTTCAGGTGACGGGTTATGGTCGAGTCTCATTCACCTGACCGCTGCAGCAAGATTGTGTAGAATAGAACAAACTTCGCTGAATGTTAGCATAGACCTGAAGTGATCAGGAAAATCGCTGCCTTAGAAAAAGCATCTTTTACCAGAAAGTCATCGCGACCCTGGCTGACGCATGCCCAGCCCTGCCCACACCGCAACCAAAGGGGTTGGTCAACCATAAAATGAACGCAGGAAGTGTAACACAGACCATAATTTGCCTGCAAAGCAATGCACAAAATCGGCACGGTCAATATGTGCACTTTTTCACAAGAAATACGGTGTAAAGTTGACACCACCGATGCAACTATGCTAGACTGCGCACACATGGCAGTCTTAACAGCGCCATCAAATTGATTTCAGCTGAGCGGCGACTCGACATGTTAAGCGCATAGATTGGCATGTTGAGTCGCTTTGTTTGTTCGCCCAAAGCATCACCAACTGTATCGATTATCACAGTAATATTATTCAGTCTGGGGAGACTGCGATGGCTCAAGAGTATTTTCCACTGCTTGTCTTCGTAGTAGTCGCAATCGTGTTTGCCTTCATTGCCATCGGTCTGCCAAGCATTCTTGGCCCACGCCGCCAGAACGCCCAGAAGCAAGAACCGTATGAGTCGGGCATTATTCCCTTCCACGACGCCCGGCGTCGCTTCCCGATCAAGTACTATCTGGTGGCAATGCTGTTCATCCTGTTTGATATCGAAGTGATCTTCCTTTATCCCTGGGCAGGCGCCTTGCTGCATTTACGCGATAACTTCGGCATGTGGATTGCATTGGCGCCCATCGGGGTATTTTTGCTGATCTTAATTCTGGGGCTGGTCTACGAGTGGTCCAAAGGCGCCCTGGATTGGGAATAAGAGGGTGAATCATGGGTCTCGAAGAAAAACTGCCGGAAGGCATTCTTACCACGCAACTGGAAACGCTCGTCAACTGGAGCCGTGAGAACAGCACCTGGCCCCTGCTTTTCGGTCTGGCGTGCTGCGCTATTGAAATGATCGCCACTGGCTCGGCGCGTCACGACATCTCGCGCTATGGCTCGGAGCTCTTCCGCGCCAGCCCACGCCAGGCTGACCTGATGATCGTCTCCGGGCGCGTCAGCAACAAGATGGCGCCGGTGATCAAGCGCCTCTACGACCAGATGTCCGAACCGAAGTGGGTGATCGCGATGGGCATCTGCGCCAGCGCAGGCGGGCCGTTCAACAACTACGCCATCGTCCAGGGCGTCGACAAGATCATCCCGGTCGATGTCTACGTGCCGGGCTGCCCACCGCGACCGGAGTCGCTGCTCTACGCGCTGGACATGCTGCGCAAGAAACAGGCGAAGGACACCTTCCGCACCTACGCCAACCTGAATGCGCCGCCGCCCCCGGTTGTTCCCGACGACATCGAGTCACTTGCAGCGCTGCGCCAGCCGCAGCTTGCTTGATCGGCGGAGAAGATCATGCTCAACGTTTCTCCACGTGTACGCGAATACGAGACGCTGCCTGGCCTCAAGCCGCTGGGCATTCCTGCCGTCGCCCCGCTGCCGACCGGCGAGAGCGCCGACACCAATCGCCTGGTCGAACGCTTTGGCGACGCCATTCTCGCCGCCGGGCTGCATCACGGACAACAGGTCGTTTACGTCAAGCCGGAACAACTGGTCGCCCTGGCGGAGTTCGCCAAAAGCGATCCGGCGCTGCGCTATGAGGCGCTGATCGACGTTTCCGCCGTCGATCGCTCCGAACTGCCGATCAGCGACAGCCGCTTCCACACGGTCTATCAGTTGCGCTCCTACGCCCGCAAGCAGCATCTGATGGTCGTCTGCCCGCTCGACGACCGCGGCGAACCGGAAGCGCCCAGCCTGGCGAGCGTCTACCAGGGCGCCATCTGGCCCGAACGCGAGGTATGGGACTTGATGGGCGTGCACTTCGCCGGTCATCCCGATCATCGGCGCATCCTGATGCCGGAGAGCTGGCCCAACCATCCGCTGCAAAAGCAGGTGCCCCTTGGCGGCGAGGAAGTGCCCTTCACACTGACCTGGAGCGACCCGGAGTTTGAGTCCTTTGGCAAGCAGATTCTGGCGGCGGAGAGCAAGCCGCCTGTAGTGCCCCCTGGCATGAACCGCGAGAACATGATCATCAACATGGGGCCGCATCATCCCAGCACGCACGGTGTGTTGCGCCTGGTGGTGGAGTTGGATGGCGAAACCGTCGTCAACGTCGATGCCGATCTGGGCTATCTGCACAGCGGCTTCGAGAAGACCGGCGAAAACAAGCGCTACAAAGACTTTGTCTACTACACCGACCGCATGGACTACCTATCGGCGATGAGCAACAACATGGGCTACTGTCTGGCCGTGGAGAAGTTGCTCGGCGTCGAGATTCCAGAACGGGCGCAGGTGTTGCGTGTGATCATGGCGGAGTTGCAGCGTCTGGCCTCGCACCTTTTCTGGCTTTCGACGCATGTGCTCGATGTGTCGGGCACCGGCATGGCGCTGCTGATGTACGCCACCCGCGAGCGCGAGCGCATCCTCGACCTCTTCGAGATGGCGTGTGGCGCGCGCCTGACTGTGGGCTACATGCGCATCGGCGGCGTCTCGCGCGACATCCCGCCAGCGTTCCTGGGCCACCTGGAAGATTTCCTCAAGGTGATGGCAATCCGCATCAACGAGTACGAAGCGATGCTCACCAGCGGGCCCCTGTGGGAGGAGCGCCTGCAAGGGATCGGCAAGCTGACGCGCGACGAGGTGATCAACATGGGCTTGACCGGCCCCATGCTGCGCGGCAGCGGCGTCGATTGGGATTTGCGCCGCGATGCGCCCTACGGCGGCTACGAGAATTACGACTTCAAGGTGCCGGTCTTCACCGAAGGCGACTGTTACGCGCGCTATCTTGTGCGCATGGAAGAGAT
>DGFH01000060.1:12980-19772 GCA_002391565.1 Anaerolineales bacterium UBA3905 | reverse complement strand
ATCACGGCGTAGCTCATTTCGGCCTCGCGCGCCAGTTGCGCTTCGGGCGTCGTCGTCATGCCGATGATGTCCATGCCCCAACTGCGGAAAACGCGACTCTCCGCCTTCGTGCTGAAGCGTGGCCCCTCGACGGTGACAAAGGCGCCGCCCCAGTGTACAGGCGCGCCCGTCTCCTTGACTGCCTCATAGCAAACGTCGGCGAGTGTAGGGCAGAAGGGATCGGCTACGCCTACATGCACCACCAGTCCACCGGTGCCGACCTCCGGGTCATCGAAGAAACTCAGCTTGCGACCGTGTGTGCGATCAAAGAGCTGGTCAGGAATGACGATATGTCCCGGCGCGATGTCCTCGCGCAGACTGCCACATGCGCTGACGCCGATCAGGTATTCGACGCCGAGCATTTTGAAGCCGTAGATGTTGGCGCGGTAGTTCACGCGACTGGGGCTGATGCGGTGACCGCGACCGTGCCGCGCCAGAAAGGCGACGCGCTGACCGGCCAGCGTGCCGACGATGTATGCGTCCGACGGCGCGCCGAAGGGGGTGTCGAGCACGACCTCCTCAATGTCGGTGAGCGCCTCCATCTGGTAGACGCCTGAGCCGCCGATTACGCCGATGCGAATTGGGTCTGTCATATCATGCTCCAGGGTTGTGTTGTCGAGTGAAGGACGATGGGCGAGTTGCGAGGGGCGATGCGTTGCCAGCGCAAGTGTTTACCCCTGCCCCTGATCATCGTACGCCTGTTCCACAGGTCAGGGTCGGTGCGCGGCGGGAATCTCCGCCAGGCGCGGGTTGGCCAGGTCGCGGCCGGACAAAATCGGGTCAACTGCATTCCAGGCAACGGCCAGGTCGGGGTCGTTCCAGGCGACGCCGAATTCGTCTGTGCCATCGTAGTAGTTGTCGACCAGGTAGGTCAAGGTGGCGTCGGTCAGCGCGTAGAAGCCGTGCGCCACGCCCGGCGGAATGAAAACACCGATATCGAGGCCGTCGCCAATCTCGATCACCTGGCTGGCGCGGTAAGTGGGCGACGCCTGACGCAGGTCGGCCAGCCCAACGCGCACGCGTCCATGCGGCACGTACCAGTAATCGACCTGGCGGAAGTGATAGTGCAGCCCGCGCAGCACGCCGGCGCGGCTGTCGCTGCGGTTGGTCTGCACGATTGCCCAGGTGCGTTCGGGAAACCAATCCTTGCGAAAGGTTTCCAGAAAGCGTCCGCGTGCGTCGCTAAACGGCGTGAGCTTGACGATTTTGACGCCGACGATTTGTGTTGACTCAATGATTTCTACCATTCGCACCTCGAAAAGATTTGAGATTGTGAGATTGGGCGTGCGCTGCCAACAGGTTGCAACCTGTTCACCAACCAACCAGCGCTATCTCTCTTACGCGCGTTGCCTTTCCTTTTGCGCCAGGTGGGCGCGCAGACGGCTCAAGACCTGCTCCATCGCCGCACGTTTGAGATGATAGGCGGCGCGGTTGGCAATGAGCACAGCCTGAATCTGCATGATTGTACGCGTTTCCACCAGGCCGTTGGCTTTCAATGTGCTGCCAGTTTCAACCAGATCGACGATCAGGTCTGCCAGCCCAACCAGCGGCGCCAGCTCGACGGAACCGTTGAGCGTGATGATCTCGGCGTTGACCCCGCGCGCGCGGAAAAAATCGGCGGTCAGGTTGGGATATTTCGTGGCGACGCGCGGCTGGCTTGCGTAGCGCAGCGGCGTGTCGGGGCGGTCAGCCGGCGTCGCCAACGCCAGGCGACAGTAGCCAAAAGGCAACAGCAGTGGTTCGTAGACGTGGCGCCGGCTCTCGCGCAGCGTGTCCAGCCCGCACACACCCAGGTCGGCGGCGCCGTACTCGACAAAGGTTGGCACGTCCGTCGGTTTCGCCATCACGTAGTGCACATCGCCGGCGGCGCTGGAGAGAATCAACTTGCGTCCGTTGTCGGCGGCGGGGAGCGGCAACCCGGCGGCGGCGAACAGATCGAGCGTCTGGTCAGCCAGCCGTCCTTTGGGCAACGCAATCATCAGCGCAGTGCGTTCGGCGTTGGTCATCGTTGCCCCTCCGTGTGCAGGTGCGTCCGCCGGCCGGCGCTTTGCGCCACCAGGCGCGCCAGTAGCGACGGCGTAGCCTCCGGCGTCAACGCTGTGCCGTGCACGCCAGCATCGTCCAGATCGTAATAACAAGGCGTCGTGGTCGTCCAGTCAATGGCTGCAGGCGCGCCAAGCGTGCGTGCGTAAGTGCACAGCGCATCGCCGCTGCGATGGGCGAGATCGAGCGCGGCGATCAACCCGGCGGCGCGAGCAGCGGCGACGAAAGCCAGCGCTGGCGGTTGGTTGGCGGCAGCGACCACCAGATCGGGCGGCAAGGGGCGGGGCGGCGGTGGTGCGGCGCCCCGTCGCCGCGCCAACAGGACGCGCTCCAGCCCTAATGCGGCGCCGACGGCGGGTTGGGGCGCGCCAAAAGTGCCGATCAAGTTGTCGTAGCGCCCGCCACTGGCGATGCGAAAGCCGACGCCTGGCGCCAACGCCTCGAAAGTGATGCCGGTGTAGTAACCCAGGTTGTGAATTTCGCTGAGATCGAGTGTGACATGTTCCAGCACGCCAAAGGCCGCTAATACGTCACAGATGGCGCGCAGGTTGACGATCGCCGCCAGCATCGGCTGGTTAAGCGCCAGACGAGCGGCGCGCTGCAAAATGTCGTCGATGGCGGCGCCACTTAACCGGGGCAGTTCAGCCAGGGCGCGTTGTTGGCGCCGCGGCAGGCGCGTTGTCCTGAGAAATGCCTCCAGTTCCGGCTCGCTATTGCGGTCGATGGCTTGCGTGAGCCGCGCCTGTGCGTCGGGCGTAAGCTGCAGTGCGCGTAGCAGCCCGTCGAAGTATTGCATCTGGCCCAAGACCAGGCGAAAGTGCGCAATGCCGGCGGCTTTCAGCGCGTGGACGGTCAGCGCCAGCACCTCGGCGTCGGCTTCAGGCGCGGCGCTGCCGAGCAGCTCGATGCCCACCTGCCAGAACTCGCGCTGCTGGCCGGCGCGTGGCTCGACATCGCGGAAGACGCTGCCGGCGTAGCAGAATCGTTGCGGCGCCGGCGCGTCATGCAGCCGCGTGCCGACCAGCCGCGCCACAGGGATTGTCATGTCGGCGCGCAGGGCCAACATGCTGCCGTCGCGATCCAGAAAACGGCATAACTCCGACTGCAATTCCCGGCTGCCGCGCGCGCTTAGCGTGTCGGCGTACTCGAAGACGGGCGTCACGACATCGCTATAGCCCCAGTGACGAAAGACGTCCAGCAGCGTCGCTTCCAGCGTGCGCCGTTCGTATGCTTCGCCCCAGAAATAATCGGCAACCCCAGCCGGCACCTGACCGGCGCTTGACTGGGGCATGGTTTCGATGGTCACAACCTCCACCCTTTCCTTGCTGTCCCGGCAATCTTTCCGAGTATACCATAAGCCGGAAAAGGCCTTTGCAACCTCGGACGCACGGAAAGTACAAAGGCGCCCAAACCACAGCCATCGATCCGCTGACCAGTGAGCCAGCTTCCTGCTACAGCAGCGTTCAGTTGGCGTCTTCAGAAGTTGTAGCATCCGCTGGCTGACGTTTGCATATCGGAACATGTCCATCAAGAAGCGTCGGGTGCCCCAACGGTCGGTGTCGCAAACCCATTCAGAAGACGTGGCTGTGTTATAATGCCGTCACAGCGTATTCGCGGCCTCAATTGCCGTGAATGATGAACAGCCATAGAAAGGGTATCGATTCGATGACTGGTTGGTTGACGCAAAAAGTCTGGCGCGCCGCACTGGCCGCGCTCTTCCTGATGGTGCTGGCGGCGACGCCAACCTTCGCCCAACACGACGGGGCAATTTCCACGCCAAAGGCCAACGCCACGCTGACTGGAACGGTCACCGTGCAAGGGACGGCGCAGCATCCCACCTTCCGCAAATGGCAGCTCGATCTGCTGCTCGACGGCGACCCAAACCAGGCGACATTCCTGGCGCTGGGAGAAAAGCCGGTTGCCAGCACGGCCGATCTGACGACCTGGGACACAACGCTCTACCCCAACGGCGAGCATCTGTTGCGTTTGCGCGTCGTGCACAGCAATCTGAATTACGACGAGATCTTTGTGCCGGTGACGATTGCCAATGCCGGGGCGCCGCCCACTGCTAAGCCGGAAGTCGCCAGCGCCGAGGAAAAACCTGACGTCGCCACAGAGGAAAAGCCAGCACCCGCGCCGACGCCTGTCGTCTTCCGTACCGATGCACCTGCCGACGGCGAACGCTGGATCGAAGTCGACATCTCTGACCAAAAGTTGATCGCCTGGCAGGGCGACGTGCCGGTCTTCGAGACGATTGTCAGCACAGGCAAGCCGGGCTTTCGCACCCTGCCCGGCGAGTTTGCCATCTATCTGAAATTCGAGAAGGCGCGCATGCGCGGTGTTGACTACGACACGCCCGACGTGCCCTGGACGATGTACTACGATGGCGATTTCGCCATCCACGGCGCCTATTGGCACAACAACTTTGGCACCCCAGTCAGCCACGGCTGCGTCAATCTGCGCGTCGAGGAGGCCAAAGCGCTCTACGAATGGGCCAGCAAAGGCACCCGCGTCGTCGTGAAAGAGTAGCGAGGGGCGAGTAGCGAGGGGCGACGCCAGGCTGCTCCATAGGTCGCTCTCACCCCAATTCTCTTAATCTCTCAATCTCCAATCTCCCCCCAAGATTGGAGATTCTTTTTCTCCAGCGTAAGATCGCGATATGACGACGTACGCGGCCCATGTAGTTCATCTCAACGTTCACTCCTGGTATTCCCTACTTGGCGCTACAGCCTCGGTCGAGGCGCTGGCCGCGCGTGCTGCTCAGGATGGCATGACGCATCTGGCATTGACCGACACCAACGTGCTCTACGGCGCGGTGGCGTTTCAGCGCGCGTGCCTGGCGGTCGGCGTGCAGCCGGTGATCGGCATGACCGCGACAGTGACGGCGCCCAACGGCATGACCATGCACCGATCGCCGGGCGAACTGACCCTGCTGGCAAGTGGCCCAGCAGGATATCGCTCTCTCTGCCGACTCTCCTCGCTGTTGCAAGGTTCGTCCGCCCGCGTCGGCAGCCTCGGCGCCCGCCTGACCTGGGATGAGCTTAAAGCCAACCAGACAGGTTTGATCTGCCTGTCGGGCGGGCGGCGCGGCTGGGTGCACCATCTGTTGCGCCAGGGCGAAACGGCGGCGGCGGGGCGCGTGGTGAGCTGGCTGGCCGGCGTCTTCGGCGAGCGCGCCTGGCTGACAATCGACGCCGCACGGCCAGAGGACGCAGCCATTGGA
This sequence comes from Anaerolineales bacterium UBA3905, assembly GCA_002391565.1. GTDB lineage: Bacteria > Chloroflexota > Anaerolineae > Caldilineales > Caldilineaceae > Caldilinea. Next base: position 14,467 of record DGFH01000060.1, on the reverse strand, counting down.
GGCGCGATCGCAGCGCTGGCGGCGCGCTTCGGCATTGGCGTGGCGGCGGCGCAGGCAATCTACTGCCTGGAGCCAGGCGACCGCGAGCGCCTGCACCTGCTGTCCGCCATCGCCCGCAACACCACCCTGACGGCGTTGAGCGCCGAAGACCGCCTTGATCATGGCGATGACGACGTTACGCTCCACTGGCTTGCTCCACAAGAGATGGCAGCGCGTTACGCCGCCTTTCCTGCTGCCCTGAACGCCACCAACACCATTGTCGCTGCCTGTCAACCGGCTCTGCCCGATGGTCGCCCGATCTGGCCGGTGCTGGCGTTGCCCGAGGAGCAGAGCCCTGATGACGCGCTGGCGGCGCAGACGGCCGCCGGGCTGCGCGCCCGCTACGCCACATCGCACGCAGATTGGGACCAACTGACCGCCCGCGCCGACGCCGAACTGACTGCCATCGCCCGACACGGCTTTGCACCCCTCTTCCTGCTCGTGGCCGACATCGTCCGCTTTGCACGGCGTCAAAACATCCCCGTCTCCACGCGTGGCAGTGTGGCGAACTCGCTGGTCGCCTACTGTATCGGCATCACAACCGTCGATCCCATCGCTCATGACCTGCTTTTCGAGCGTTTTCTCAACCCGGCGCGCCGCAGCCTGCCCGACATCGATCTTGACTTTTGTAGCATACGCCGCGACGAGGTGCTTGACTACGTGCGTCAGACCTACGGCGCCGACCGCGTGGCGTTGGTCGCCACCATCAGCACGCTGCGGCTGCGTTCCGCCTTGCGTGAAACCGCCAAAGCCTACGGGTTGGACGAAACGACGACCGACCGCCTGGTGAAGCTGCTGCCGGAAGAGTGGCGCCCCGACCCACGTCGCCGCAACGCCCAGACGCTGGACGCGGCGTTGGCGAAAGTCGCTGACCCGGCGCTGCACCCGGTCGTGCGTGCGGCCTTTGGACTGCTGGGCCAGCCCGACCATCTGAGCGTGCATCCGGGCGGTGTTGTCATCACGCCGGGCCCGCTAACCGACATCACGCCGGTGCAGATGGCGCCCAAAGGCTTCCTGATCACCCAGTTCGACCATGATGATGTGGAGGCGCTTGGTCTACCCAAGATCGATCTGCTCGGCATCCGTGCGCTGACCGTGCTGGCCGATGCCGCCGAGCTGGTGCGCGCGCACTATGACCCCACCTTTCGCGTCGAGGCCATCCCGCCGGAGGATGCCCAGACAGGCGATATGCTGGCGCGGGGAGATGCCATCGGCGTCTTCCAGTGCGAGTCAAGCGGCGCTCAACGCACGCTGCGCCAGCTTCAGGCGCGCACGGTGCAAGACCTGGCGATCGCCAACGCCTTCTTCAAGCCGGGGCCGGCGCTGGGCGGCATGGCGCAGCACTTCATCCGCCGTTATCGCGGCGTCGAAGCCGTGGCGTATCTGCATCCAGCGCTGGAGCCGATCCTGCGCCGCACCAGGGGTGTGCTGATCTTCCAGGAGCAGAT
>DGFH01000060.1:5380-12780 GCA_002391565.1 Anaerolineales bacterium UBA3905 | reverse complement strand
GTGCTGATCTTCCAGGAGCAGATCTTGCGGATCGCTCGCGAGATTGCCGGCCTGTCGTGGGCGGAGGCAGATCATCTGCGCAAGGGAATGAGCAAGTTTCAGAGTCACGAGATGAGCGCCATGCGTGCGCGCTTCATCGCCGGCTGTCAACGTCCTGCACCTGAAGGGCCGGGCATGAGTGAGGCGCAGGCGCGCACCCTCTGGGAACAGGTGGAGCCATTCGCCGGTTATGGCTTCAACCAGGGACACGCCACCGCCTACGCCGACGTCAGTTATCGCTCGGCGTATGTGCGCGCCCACTGGCCCGCGGCCTTTCTCTGCGCGCGGCTGGCGAACTGGGGCGGCTTTCACCATCCCGCCATCTACATCGCCGAGGCGCAGCGGCTGGGCATCGACGTGCGCCCGCCGCACGTGAACTTCAGCCAGGGCGAGTTCACACTGGTGCAAGAGGACGCCTGCGCCGTTCTATACATGGGGTTGAACCAGGTGCGCGACCTCCGTCAGGCCAGTGTCCAGGCGATCATCGCCGAACGCCGTCGCGCTGGCTTTACCGATCTCGCCGACTTGCTGCGTCGTGTGGCGTTGCAGCGCAAGGAGATCGAGCATCTGATCCAATGCGGCGCGCTGGATGGGTTGGGCGCCAGCCGCGCCGCATTGCTGGCGCAGGCAGAGGGCGATCTGCAACAATTCGCCTTTGATTTTATGGCGCAACAAGTCACCCCGGAAGGTGCGGCGCAGCGGCTGGCATGGGAGGCGCACATTCTGGGGCATCCGGTCAGCGTGCATCCGCTCGATGTACAGCCAGATGCGGCGACAGATTGCACTGCGCTGGTGGATGTGACGCGCCTTCCTCGTCAACCGGTGAAGGTTGCGGGGACGCGATTGCCAGGCTGGACGGGCGGCAAAGGCTTCTTCCTCGGCGACCGCACGCATTTCTGCATCGCCGTGCCGCCGCGCGGGGTGAGCAATCCGCCGGCGTGGGCGGTGGTGCGTATCCGCGGGCGCTGGCTGGAAGATGAGTGGGGCAGCGGCTGGCTACAGATCGAACAAATGGAGCAAGTGGGGTGACGCATGGAAATCAACCTGCATCCGCGCAACATCAAAATTGTCGGCGTCCCCATGGACTTGGGGCAGCAGCGCCGCGGGGTGGATATGGGGCCAAGCGCCGTGCGCTACGCCGGTCTGTACGACCGCCTGGTGCAGCTGGGGCACAAGGTTCACGACATCGGCAACATTCCGGTCGCCGGTCGCGACGAGGACGCCGTGCGCAGCGAGCGCTGGGTCGAAACCGAAGGCGGCGGGTTGCGCCATCTGCGCGCCGTGACTGCCGCCTGCCGCGCCATCTACGATGTGGCAAGCGCCTGCACCGGCGACGACTTCCCGATCTTCCTTGGCGGCGATCATTCTATGGCGATCGGCACGATCAGCGCAATGGCGGCGCGTGGCCCGCTCGGCGTGATCTGGATCGATGCTCACGGCGACTACAACACCCCGGAGACAACGCCTTCGGGCAATATCCACGGCATGCCGATGGCCGTACTCAGCGGGCAGGGACATCCTGACCTGGTCAACCTGGGCGCAGCGGGCGCAAAGTTGCGACCACAAGACATCGTCATGATTGCCATTCGTGACCTGGATGTACAGGAACGCATCGCCCTGGCGCACAGTGGCATCATCGTCTACACCATGCGCGACATCGACGAGCTGGGCATGGCGACCGTGGCGCGACGCGCGCTGGCGCGGCTCAATCGACTCCCCCACATCCACGTCAGCCTGGACATGGATGCGCTGGAACCGACGGTGGCGCCGGGCGTCGGCACACCGGTCACCGGCGGCCTGACCTTCCGCGAGGCGCACCTGCTCATGGAGATTCTGGCCGAGTCCGGTAAAGTCCGCTCGCTGGATGTCGTGGAGGTGAACCCGATCCTGGATGAAGGCAACCGCACGGCGGAAGTGGCCGTAGCGCTGATCGCTTCGCTGTTGGGGCAGCAGATCTTATAGGAGAACAACTACAGTGAACCAGATCGCGAACCCTCACGACAAGTTCTTCAAAGAAATGCTGAGCCAACCCGAGGCAGCGCGCATTTTCCTGCGCGACTATCTGCCATCCGCTGTGTCGGCAGAACTTGACCTCACAAACTTGCAACCGGTCAAGGATTCCTTCATCGACGACGCGTTGCAAGAGCATTTTGCCGATCTGGTTTTCGAGGTGGCGTTGCGTAATCGCGGACGCGCGTATGTTTGTATCCTCTTCGAACACAAAAGCTATATAGACTCGTTGGCGGCGCTTCAGGTTCTGCGCTACATGGTGCACGGATGGGGATACAGCCTACGCCAACATGCGCGTTTGTGGCCGGTAATCCCGGTCATCATCTATCATGGCGTGGCGCGTTGGACGCTGCCGCAGAACTTTCAAGCGATGTTCGATCTCCCAGCATCACTGCAGCCGTATGTACCTGAATTCCATTACATTTTGAGCGATCTGTCAGCGTACAGCGATGAAGAGATCAAACGCACCGCTGAGTTGGGCGTCGGGCTGCTCCTGCTGAAACATATCTTCCGCCCTGACCTGCGGGCGCGGCTGCCCGAGGTATTGGCGTTGTGGTATACTATGCGGCAGCAAGAACATGCCTTGGGGTATTTGGAGGCGATCCTGCGTTATGCAATATCTGCTGGACAGTCGATCACGGTCGAGGACATCCGTACCTCCCTGGCGGATATGGTCGTTGAAGGAGATGCATTGATGGGCACGATTGCACAGGAATGGTTAAAAGAGGGTCGAGAACAGGGGCTTCAGCAAGGGCTTCAACAGGGGCTTCAGCAGGGGCTTCAGCAGGGGATGCAAAAAGGCGAGGTGTTCGGCCTGCGCCGGGGATTGCTTGATGGCATTGAGTTGGCGTTAGAACTGCGTTTTGGCGTCGAAGGGTTGCGGATGCTGCCCGAGATCATCAAGATTGAGGACGTTGGCGTACTCAAGGCGGTGCATGAAGGCATACGCACGGTGACGCGACCGGAGGAACTGCGCCAAATCTATCAAGCCGACTCCGCATAAAATCCGAACAGGGACTTTGTCACTGCTTCTGGCTGCTCCTGGTGTAGATTGTGCCCGGCATCGGGAAAGACGGTCAGACGCGCCGTCGGCTGGAGCGTCGCCAACCGACGCCCATTTTCCACGTTGGCGATCTGATCCTGCCCACCCCACAACACGATCGTCGGCGTGGCAAACCCGCTCAGACGATTCGGCAGCGATTCTTGCTGTGCAGGCAACCAGCGCGCCAATCCGCGCAACGTGCGGAAGAAGGCGCGACGCTGATGATCATCCCACACGCGTTCGTTAACGCGCTGAAATAGAAAGTCCCGCTCCGCCTGTGGCAGCGCGTCCAGGTTGGCGTAAAAGGGACGCAGCGAAGCATAGGCAGCCTGCGGATTTTTACGCAGCCGCGTGTAGAGCCATTCGCCAATCCCCGGCGTCAGCAGTAACAGAGTGTTCAGATCCGATTTACGTGGCGCAGCGGCCAACCCACCCGCTAACAGCGCCAATCGTTCCACACGCGCCGGTTGCTCCAGCGCCAGCCAGTGGCAGGTGATCGCCCCCAGCGAGTGACCGACCAGCGCAACCTGTTCAAGCCGTAACGTGTCGAGCAGCTCGATCAGTACAGCAGCGTACCAGGGGACGGTATAGGGTGCGTCAGGCTTATCGCTGCGTCCAAAGCCAGGCAGATCGACCGCCAACACGCGGCGCTGTGCGGCCAACGCTGGCAGGACGCTCCACCAGGTGTCCGCCTCGTCACCCAGCCCGTGGACGAGCACCAGCGGAATCCCACCACCATCAGCGGGGCGCGTGTCGTAAAGGAAAAGCGTGAGCTTGTGCTGCATCAACGCAATCTGACGCACAAAAGGCGCCAGCGCTGGCAGCGGCGGCATCACGCGGTCTGGTTGAGGCTTACTCGCCGGATATCTCATGTCTGCACCATCTTCTGCCGTTGTCTATTACCAGCCTCCAGGTTAGCTTTTCATCTTCCTGGAAGCTCCAAAGCTTCCGGGAAGGTGAGGAGCGATGTGACGTAACATCCTGGAAATCAATGGTGACGCCAGGCGCCAACCGTTGATGACTTGCATCGCACCACAAGGACGCCGCGCCCTCAGTCGGTTGTTTCCATCCAGGGCTTGATACGCGGCCATGCGTGCACGGCAAAGGCGATCACGGCGGCGGCTTCGAGCAAGCGTCCGCCTGGCAACACCCAGGCTGGCCAGTTCAGCCATGCCGTCAGCACCACCAACCAGATGCCCGTATTAACCAGGAGCAGCGCCACCCACGCCGGACGCACATCGCCGCGCTGCGTCTGCCAGCGCGGCAGAATCCAGAACGCCACGCCAAAGACCAACTGCAGCGTCCAGCCAAAGAGCAGAAACTCGATGTGCGCAGGCAGCAGTCGCCAGGTCAACGGGTGCAGCGGGACGCCCTTGTTCGCCAGCAGCAGCCCGCCAAATGTAAATCCAAGCCCTAAATAGAGCAGTGCAGTGCGCACAAACCAGGCGCTCAAGCGCGGCATTCATCCATCCTTTGCGTTATGTATGGCGCAAACTGGCAACTCACCCTACTTTTCCTTGACGCGCGGCCAGGTGTTGGCGATAAAAGCCAGCCCAGCCAGCCACTGCAGCGTCGCTGCCAGGACGATCAACCATCCCCAGCCCGGCCAGGCGCTTACCGTTTGCGCCGGCTCGGCGATGACGCGCAACAGCAACCCGACATTGAGCAACGCGTAGGTCGCTAACGCCAGCCCGTCATGCCCGCGCGGCAACAGCTTGCTCCACTTGGGGAACATCCAGTATGCCACGCCCACGATGATCTGCATCACCCAGCCGACCATGAAGAGGTGAAAGTAGACTGGCGATAGACCCGCAACAAATGCTGGCAACGGTAGCAATGGTCGCAACGCCAGTAGCACGCCTGCGCCAAACGCGGCGACCAGATAGAGCAGGCTCGTCTTGACGAAAAGACGTGTGATCGGTGGCATAAAGGTTATCGAGGCGCTGCTTTTGGCGTCAGCACAGGCGTCTGCCCCGCGCGTGGACGCAGCGAGGTTACGGTGATGCCCAAAAATGCCAGGATCACGATCACGTTGAGCAACCCGCCCCACAGCCGTGCATCCCACCAGCCCAGGAGATCGCCGCCGACGCGCAGCAGCAAAGAAACATGCAATAATATCAATGGTATGTAAAAGCGATTGCTGAAAACGAGCGGAATGTGCAACACAGCCGGGAAGACGATCGGCGCGTGGGCAAAGATCATGGCGAAGACGAAGCCGAGAAATATGCTGTGCAGCGCAGCGTCGTAGTACGGTCCCGCCGTCACGCCAGCGAAGCGCACCAGCAGCAGCGCACCGACTGCCAGCCAGGCGTAGCCGGAGATCAGCGCCAGCGCCGTGAAGCGCGCTTGCCCGCCCGCCTTGATGCGCCGCCGCGCAATGTCGTATCGCAGCAGCCACCCGGCGATGACCAGGAACGCCAGCCCGATGATCGCCATGCCGGCGGCATAGGCAAAGACGCCCACGACCAGCCCAGCGATCAACAGCGTCGTTGCACCGACAAAGACGCGTTCGCTCCACACCGAGAGCCTGAGCATCCGGCTCAGTTCTAGCCGCTCACCGGCGATCGTCAGCACCAGAAAGCCCATCCACCACAGCGCCGCAACGGGTAGGGGCCAGCCCAGCCACCAGAGCGCGTTGCCGATCACCCACGCCAGCCCGCCCAGCGTCATCGTGACGGTGAAGAGCGCCGATTGCAGGCGCACCAGCCCGGCCAGCACCAGCGTCACGACGATGCTGCCGGCCGTGATCAACGCCGGCCCCAGGTTGGTGTGCAGCCCCGCCAGTGACGCAGCCACGCCAAGTGCCACCAGCGCCGGGCCGGCATAAGCCCAGCGTTTGCCTGTGCCCACCGCCCGCTCCAGCCCGATCAGCACGCCGAGAAAGCCGCCCGCCATCATTGGCCCATGCAGCGCCGGCAGCATCGGGCGCAGCGGCGGCAGCGTTCCCCAGCCGAGCCGGATCAGCCCCGCCCACATGCCCAGAAGCAAGCCGAACACTGCCAGCGCCAGCAACAGTGCACGCACGATGCGCATGGTTGGGCTGACCGCCGTCTGCACTTGCATAGTTTCACCTGCCGATCATGGTGAGCAACATGCGCAGTGGGGTGTGCGCCTGCACGCTGTGCGGCAGGTTCGGCGCCATGCGGATCAGCGTTCCCGCACAGGCATCGACCCGCTCTGCGCCCAGCGTAATCAAGCCCTCGCCCTCCAGCACATGGATAATCGCCTCGTGCGTCGAGGTGTGTTCGGTCAGTTCCTGCCCCGGCGCAAAGGCAAAGAGCACAATGCGCAGCCCATCGCCGTGATACACTGTCCGACTGACGATGCTATCTACCGGTGCGTCGAGCGGTTCCTGCAAGGCAGTGATGATGGTAAATTGGTTGGTCATCGTTTCTCCAGTTGAGATTGGAGAGTAGAGATTGGAGAGTGGAGATTGGAGAGTACCGGCTTTCGGCGCCATAGCTCGCTGCACGTCCAATCACGCAATCTCCTAATCTCCAATCTCAAGTCTCCAATCTCCAGTCTCTATCTCCCTGGCGGGAAAACGTGCACCTCGTCGCCGGGATGTAACTCCACCGTTGGCCCGCCGATATAGCTCAGGTCTTTGCCGTTGAGCAGGACGCGCCACATCGGTTTGACCGCGTACAGCCGATTCACTGTGAACCAGGGTGTGCCCGTGCTGTCCAGGCGCTCACCGCCCGCCCAGGCTATGTCGAAGACCTCGGCGCGGCTGGCCGGGAAGTAGTTGAAGAACTTGCGCAACGCACTTTCCACGCTGGCGCCATGCTCGACATGCACCGTCAATTCCTGCACCCCGGTGACTGTGCGCATGCGCCCAAAGAGGACGAAGGGCACGCCGAAGTCGCCATGATCCAGCGCCAGTGCCGCCTGATAGCCCATTTGCATCAAGTGCAGATGCAGCGTCAACACCTTGTTCCAGCCCGCCAATGCCAGCGGCGCCGACGCATGCCCTGGCATCTCCTCCATGATAAAGCGGGCAAAGGCGCCGTTGACCAGGCTGATCGAGCCGGTGACGTAGATTGGCGGCACGTGTGTGCGCCGCGGCCCGTGCGCGGCATGATATTTGCCGGCGCGGAAGAGATAGTGCGCCAGGTCAGCGCTGAAATCCATGCCCAACAGCCGCGCCAGCCACACGGTAAAGAAACGCCGCCGTTCCGCCAGATGCGCCGGGTCAGCGCCGTTCTCCCAGCCGAGGATGGCGGCAGTCTCATGGTTGTGCAGCAGGTAGTCGTAGGTGGCGACCACCAGTTCATGTCCGCGGCGGAAGAGCGCCTCCACCGTGCTGAGC
>DGFH01000060.1:2610-5318 GCA_002391565.1 Anaerolineales bacterium UBA3905 | reverse complement strand
GCGCCTCCACCGTGCTGAGCATGGCGTTCACTTCGGCGTCGCTCAACGCCAGAAATTCGCGCATCCGCGCCCATTCTTCCTCCGGCAGCGGATCTAGCCCGCCGATCTGCCAGGGTTCCGATTTGCCGATGCCGTTTAAGACGGCGAACGGATCCTGTACTTTGTCGATCTCCATCGCCAGCATGGTTGCTTATCTCCTTGTTTCCTCCTAACCTCTTTCCCAGTCAGGGCGCCCTGCGCCGACCGGCTTCTACACAGACCGGCGCAGCAATCATTATAGACCGAACCAGCGCGCCATCCGCTTACGAAGGGCGCGCCCCATCAATTTACCGATGTGGCGCGGGTAGACCCGATCCTGACAGGTGATGCGCAGCGTCCAGAGTGCACTGGAGTCGTTGCACAGGCTGTGCACGCTGCCCGCCGGTACAAAGATGCACTTGCCCGGCGTGCCGGACATCGTGCGTCCGTCCACTTCAAAGATGCCCTCACCTTCGAGCACATCAAACAATTCATGTTTGTTCTCGTGCACGTGGCGGTCAATGCTGGCGCCGGGGGGCACGACCAGCAAGTACGCGTGGAGTTCCTCTCCTCGAAACAACCGAACCAGCTGAATGTCGCGCGTGTGTGCATTGCGAAAGCTCAAGGCATTGAGTTGGCCGGCTTGTAATGAATCTACTGGCAGCATGAAAAGCTAGGCTCCTTCAGGTGTATCGTCAGGCGTTGTGCACTTACGGCTGCTGATGAATCGAACGCACGAAGGCGACAATATCGGCCACCTCCTGGTCGCTCATGGCCGGGTTGCCGCCTTTGGGGGGCATGGCGACGCCGGTCGTATTCAGCGGATCGCCTGCATCGCGGCCTTTCTTGATGAACTCGATCAACTGTTCGTCCGTCTGTTGCGCGACCCATTCGCTGGTGGTGAGGTCTTTGCCCAGCCCCTGCACACCCTTGCCCTCTGGACCGTGACAGGCCACACATGCGGTCGAGAAGATTTTGCCTCCGTTGGCGGCGTCACCCACAATGGCAGCCGGCGCCGCAGCCTGTGGGGCAGCGGTCGGTTGCTCTTGCTGCTGTGGGGGCGGGGCTTCCTCTTTCTTTTCGTCGCCGCCACACGCCGCCAGCAGCGTCAACGACAGGATCACCAGGGTGAACAACACTACCCGCTTAAACATCGTTTACTCCTCCAAAAAATAACAGAATTGCGATTGTAAGATTGGGAGATGATTGAGAGATGGGAGACTAGAGATGGGAGATTACTGGCGTCGGCGCGTACATCTTGGCAAACGATCGGTTCGTCCAGCAAGTCCGAAAATCTCCAGCCTCCAATCTCTTAATCTCATAATCTCCGTCTTTTCAATGTTGATGCTCTGCCATTGCCAGCCCGATCCGAAGATGATCCCAGTCCAGCACCTGCCCGCCGGTCTCGGCGGCGAGCTGTTCTGCTGCGGTCTTGTCGGCAAAGGCAGCGATGCCATGACCCATCGGCGACTTGATCGTGCTGCTGTGGACGTAGAAGGCGCTTTCGGCATCAATCCATGCTTCGCTGGCATAGTCGTGTACCCACACGCCCATCGGGATCAGGTCGCTGTGTTTGCGCATGTAGGCAAGCATATCACCAATGTCGTCGAAGGGCAGGTTCTTGAAGCGCCCCTCGCTCTCGGCATAGGCAAACGAACTGGCGTACTTTGGCTGGCTGATGATCATCCCGCACTCGGCGCAGGTCGTCTCGCCAAAGCGGATTTTCGCCGGTTCAGGCGTCGCCGGGCCGCTGCCACACGCCGCCAGGATAACCAACGCGATGAGAAACAACCATCGAAATCTCAAAATTGCTTGCATAGACATTCTGATGCTCACCCAATTGTGAATGGTGAATAGCCAATTGCGAATTGTGAAGTGTGCGCAGCCCCTCGCAACTCGCCCCTCGCCCCTCGCCCCTCGCAACTCGCCCCTCGCAACTCCTACAAATCCCCACGCAGGTGAAAGCGCACATACGCCGCCAACGCCGGCGTCACGATCCAGGCGGCGGTCAGCGCCAGGAAAAGGCCGCGCAACTGGGCGCCGTACTCCTGCATGGCATAGATGCCCGCCGGCCCCAGCAGATCGAGTGTGGCGTTGATGTCGAGGATCGCCGCCATCTTGAAGACCTGCAGCGGGTTGAGCAGCGACAGCCACAGCAGCTGCTCCACCGGCAGGCGCAGCGTGATCGCCGTGCCCATCAGCCCCAGGTCGCCCAAAAAGACGAACGCCAGCCACAGAAACAGGCCGATGCCGATGGCGACGCCCGCGCGTTTGGTGAACGCCGAAATCAGAAAACCGACGCTCAACATCGTCAGACTGAGCAGAAAAGTGCGCCCCACCAGGCTGACGTAAGCCATCGGCGACCCGGCGCCGTTCGCCAGCGCGAGCACGACGCCGGCAATCCCGAAACCCAACCCCAACGACGCCAGCAGGCTGAGCGCCAGCCCCAGATATTTGCCGACAAAAACTTCTACGCGTGTCACCGGCTGCGCCAACAAGTATGCCAGCGTGCCTTGCTCCTGCTCGTGCGCCAGGCTCTGGGCGCCGATGGTCAGCGCCATCAGCGGGATGATTAGCAACACCAGGTTGATCAAGCTGGCGGCGGTGCGGCCAAAACCGGCGAAGCCCGCAATCCCTGCACCGGCCAGCGACATGTAGGACAACGCCAGCGCCAGCCCGATGAACGCCAG
>DGFH01000060.1:1036-2482 GCA_002391565.1 Anaerolineales bacterium UBA3905 | reverse complement strand
CACCGGCCAGCGACATGTAGGACAACGCCAGCGCCAGCCCGATGAACGCCAGCGTGTACAGCAAAAACCAGCGATTATGCAGCGCATCGCGCAATTCTTTTTGCGCCAGCGCCCAGATTACCTTGACGGTCATTGCTCCACCTCAAAATCAGAGACTTCGATGTCGGCGCGGCGCAGCGTGTGGATCGGGCGCGCCTTTTCGCCTGGCGTCACCTCGACGATGACGCCGACGCCGTTGCGTCGTGCGGCAAGCCCATCGCGATGTAGGACTGCCAGCGCCTGGTCAAGCTGATGACCCGGCAGAATGAACTTGACCTGTGTGCGCAGACCCAGGCGTGGCGCCAGCTCGACGGCGGGGCAGCGAAACTGCAGGCGTCCGCGTTCCATGACCGCCACGTCATCCGCCAGCGCCTCGATCTCCTCGATGCGGTGCGAGGTGAAGAGGATTGTCTTGCCCGCCTGCTTGACCTGCACCAGCAGTTGCAGCAGTTGGCTGCGCGCAGCGGCGTCCAGGTTGGAGGTCGGCTCATCCATCACCAACACGGGTGGGTCAGCCAGAAGCGCCAACCCCAGCGCCAGCCGCTGCTTCATGCCGCCGGAGAGCGCACCGACCGGCTTGTCCTGATGCTCTGCCAGACCAACCTGTTCCAGCACCGTTTCGATGCGGGCGGTGGGCGCGCCCTTCAAGCGTGCGTAAAACTCCGCCATGTCGTAGGTGGTCATCTCTTTGTAGAAAGCCAGTTCCTGCGGCACGTAGCCGATGCGTTGGCGGGCGGCGCGCCCCTGGCGCTGCACATCGTAGCCATCCACCGTGATGCGCCCGGCGAAGCGCAGCAGCCCGATCAAGCATTTGATCACGGTCGTCTTGCCGGCGCCGTTGACGCCCCACAGCGCCACTGCCCCTCGCGCTGGCACATGCAGCGTCAGGTGATCGACGGCAGTGAATTTCCCGTAACGTTTGGTGAGGTCGGTAAACTCGATCATGTTGGTTATCCGCAGATTACGCAGATTGCGCAGAAAACGTGTGGCGTTGGCGCTTGCGGCGACGCGTCCCCGCGGCAAGGATGGCGAACGCCACCATCACCATGGCGGCCGCAGCGGCAAAGTTGAGTGCGGTCGGCGGCGGCGTCAGACCGGGCGTGTCAGGCACGGTGGGCGGCTGCATCAGCGGCGCTGGGTCGCTCATGCGCGGCTGTGGTGCAAAGATCGGGAAGGCTTTCGCCGCCAGATCAAGCGCATCGCTGGCCGGGCTGAGGTGGAACAGGCGCAATTTTGGATGCGAACCGGCTAGGTTATCGAAAAGACTTTTGCTGGCGTAGGGCAGGTCGCCGATGGCGTCGCCGTCTGCATCGAAGCCGGCGTAGTCGCTCCAATAGTTGCCGCGACCGTCCACGGCCCAGGCGTTGTGCGTCAGGTCGCCGCCGCCGTAGACATTCACCTGTTCGC
>DGFH01000060.1:0-984 GCA_002391565.1 Anaerolineales bacterium UBA3905 | reverse complement strand
AGCCGGCGTAGTCGCTCCAATAGTTGCCGCGACCGTCCACGGCCCAGGCGTTGTGCGTCAGGTCGCCGCCGCCGTAGACATTCACCTGTTCGCCATTGTCGAGAAAGATATTGTCCTGGAAGCGGTTGCGCTGCGTGTTGGGCAGCATCTCCAGCCCGATTTCGTTGTAGGCAAAGAGATTGTTGCGATAGGCGACAGTCGTATTGGGTTGCAGCGGCGATGCATCGGAGTAGACGCCGGCGCGATTGTTGACGATACGGTTGCCCTCCAACAGCACATCACTGGCTTCCTTAAGCCCGACGCCGTAGCCGCTTGGTCCGCGATTGTCGGCAAGCAGGTTGCGACGCAGCTCAAAGCTGACGCCGTACATGATATAAACGCCGACCGAGTTGTTGCGGAAGATGTTCTCCTCAATCACGTGGTGGTCGGATTGCATCAGATGCAGCCCGTAGCGGCCGGCGGCGAAATCGTTGCCGCGCACGATGCTGTAGGGCGAATACCAGAGCAGGGCGTCGCGCGTGTCGCGCATCACGTTGTTTTCGACCAGTGTGCGTGGGCTGTAGAAGATTTTCAGCCCATCGCCGCGTCGCGAGATCGGCAGATCCATGCCGTGGATCGTGTTGCTGCGCACAATGCTGTCCGCCGCCTGCTCCAGGTAGATGCCAAAGAGGGCGTCCTCGATGCGATTGTTTTCGATCACGGTGTTGGCGCCAGAGGAGCGAATGCCGGCGTCCTCGCGGTCGAGCGACGCGCCAGAGCCGCGCACGACCAGCCCGCGCACCGTCACGCCGGGCGCTGAGATGCGGATCACGTCGCCGCTGCCGTCGCCCTGGATCACGGGCCACGCCTGACCTTCCAGCGTAAGCGGCTTGTCGATGTGGATCGGCGCCTGCCAGGTTCCTGCCGGCACGCTCACCGTGTCGCCAGGCGCGGCGGCGTCGATCATGGCTTGCAGGCTGACGTGGCCGCACTGGGTGGTTGTCG
>DGFH01000008.1:4026-8638 GCA_002391565.1 Anaerolineales bacterium UBA3905 | reverse complement strand
CGTGCTGCGTGTTACGTGTTGCGTGCTGCGTGACAAGACGGAACACGCAACACGCAACACGCAGCACGTAACACGCAGCACAGGCGTCATTGGTCTGTTTAAGCCCATGTGCACTGGTGCGCGTGGGTGTATGGTCAAAGGAAGAACGGGAGACTGCAATTCGCACGTGCCCATGCCAATGGTTCTGTTGTTGGCGTAACAAGGCGCTATAATCTGCCGTATGGGTGCTGCGATGGTGACGCGTCTACTGCGTCTTGAGCCGTTCTGGGTGGTGGGTGTAGCGATCTTTGTGTTGTTGCCTGGGCGTTTGACGCCTGCCGCCTGGCAGCCTTTCGTGGTGGCCGCGCTCTTTGTTGGCTGGCTGTTGCGCTGGCTGGCGACCCGGCGTCTGCTGCCGCCTGCGCCCCTGCATGTTGCGCTTGGCGTGTTGCTACTCTGGCTGCCGGTGAATATCTGGGCGGCTGTCGATCCAGCCACGGCATGGCAGGCGGCGGGATATCTGCTGCTGGGGGTGGCGGGTTACGGCGCGGCGATTGCCTGGGCGCCGCTCCAGCAGCGGCCGCAGCTACTGGCCTGGCTGCTTGTGGCGTTCGCCGCCATGTTGGCAGTGGCAGGGCCGTTGCTGCCGACCCCAGCGGCGACGTGGCCGCTGATCGGTCCGTTGCAGCAAGCTGCAGCCCCAATCACTGCGCGCCTGGGCGAATCGATCAATCCCAACATTCTGGCGGGTGCACTCGTGGTGCTGTTGCCACTGGTCGTAGCGCTGGCGGTGGGCGCCCCGGCTGCGCCGCCGCAGATCAGTGGATGGCTGCGGGGGCTGCTCTGGCTGCTCGCCGGCTTGATTGTGGCTGTTGTGGCGCTGGCTGCCAGCCGCGGCGCGCTGCTGGGAGTTGGCACGGGGCTGCTGATCGTGATCGCATGGCGCTGGCCGCGCCTGGGATGGGTGACGCCCGTTATCGTCGCGGCAGGGGTAGGCGCCAGCATCTGGCTGGCGCCGGCGACATGGTTGGATCAGCTCGGCAGTGGCGGCGCAGTCGGCGGCATGGATGAACGGATCGAAATCTGGAGCCGCGCGCTCTACGCTCTGCAAGATTTTTCCTTCACCGGCGTCGGCCTCGGTGCGTTCAACCAGGTCATCCCGTTGCTCTACCCCTATTTTCTCATCGCGCCCACGGTCGATATTCCACACGCCCACAACCTGGTGTTGCAGGTGGGCGTCGATTTGGGCGTGCCAGGGTTGATTGCCTGGCTGGCCATCCTGCTCACCGTCTTTGCCCAGCTCGCCAACGTGCTCCAACGCCGCGCGCGCGACCTTGCCTCGACCCTGGCGGCAGGGGTGACGGGCGGGCTGGTGGCGATGTTGACGCATGGCATGCTCGATGCGCCGCTGTGGGGAACGAAGTTGGCATTCGCACCCTGGTTGCTCTTTGCATTGGCGGTGTTGTTGGGCGCGCAACAAGTGCGCCAGACGCGCGCGTCGTAGCGCCTTCACCTGTGATTGATTGCCAGGTGAACAAGGTGTGAACGAGCCGCGGCGTGGGACGTGTTGTGTGGGACGTGTTGCGCGGGACGTTTTGCGCACCGGATGGTTCTGCTGACCTGCCCGATCTCATTGGCGGCGTTGCGTTCGGGCGCTGATCTTCGTCTCGCCTGGAACATTCCTCACCTTTGCACCGTCCTCAATGTGGTTGCACCTGCGAGCAAAACGGACTATGATCGTTACGAATGCATCGCCGCCGGCTTGCGCGGCTGCGCGTTTGCAAACGCAGTCCTCATCCACCACTCGACGCAGGTGAACAAAGCGATCCCAGCTACAGGAGGTCTTATGCACGCTCGTTTCATCTCACGTCGCACCCTGCTCACGCTGATCAGTTCGCTGGTCGTCGTGTCGATTGTCGTCGGCGCCGCCTGGCCTGCGGGCGCCGCCATCCGCGCCGACAGCCGCCCCCTGCGCGGCGTGTCGTCGCCTGTTTCACAGGAGGGAACGCCTGTGTCCGTCAATCCTGCACCCACGCCAGCCACCATTAACGGGCTGGAAGTGCTCCTCGGCGAAGGCGCCGCCCAGCCGCAGCCACCGTCGCCCATCGAGCGGCCAGTCAGCCAACCGCTCGACGCCGCGACAATCCAGCCCATCCTGGGGCGTATGCCGCCACTGGAAACCGAGCCGACCGACGTTGAGGAGTTCAAGCTGCCGCCGCAGTCGCTGCCGCCCGTGATCGCCAGCGAGACCGTCACGCAGAGCTTCCCACCGCCGGCCAGCGATGTGACGACGCCCGAAGTGGCAAGTGGCCCGCTGAAAGTATTGCGCTACGCGCCCGAAGGCGAGATTCCCATCGCACCCTTCATCAATGTCACCTTTAACCAGCCGATGGTTCCGCTCAACACGCTCGATGCATTGGCGGCGGCGGATGTGCCGATCAAGGTGACGCCCGACCTGCCCGGCGTGTGGAAATGGCTGGGCACACAGACGCTCTCCTTCGAGTATCACAGCGACGATCTCAACCGCTTCCCGATGGCGACTGAGTACACCGTTGAGGCGCCCGCCGGCATAACCTCGCTCACCGGCGGCGTGTTGGCCGAGGCTGTCACGTGGACCTTCCGCACACCTGCGCCGACGGCTGTGCAAGCCTACCCGACGGTTGGCCCGCAATCGCGCGAGCCGCTGCTCTTTGTTGCCTTTGACCAGCGCATCGACCGCGACGCGGTGCTGGCGACGATCAGTGCGCTGGCCGGTGGGCGCGCCTACCCGCTGCGCCTGGCAACCGCCGAGGAGATCGCCGCCAATGAAGCAGTCAACCGCTATGCCAATCAATACGCCGCCGACCGCTGGATCGCCTTTCGCAGTAAAGAAGCCTTCCCGCCCGACGCCACAGTAACGATCAACGTCGGGCCGGGCACGCCTTCCGCCGAAGGCCCGCTGACGACGACCGAAGTGCAGTCGTTCAGTTTCCAGACCTACGCACCGCTGCGCGTGGTCGAACAGAATTGTCGCGGCGGCAGCGAGACGTGCACGCCTGGACAGCCCTTCTACGTACGTTTCAACAATCCGCTGAACATCGAGAAAGTCTCCAACCAGCTTGTCACCGTCGAACCGGCCATCAACAACATGGTAGTCAGCGCGGCCTATGATGGGCTGTCGATCAGCGGGTTGACGGCAGGCCGCACGACCTACCAGGTGACGCTCAGCAGCGAGATCGAGGACATCTTCGGCCAGACGCTGGGCGCACCTGTAACGCTCACCTTCCAGACCGGCAACATGCGCGCCTTCATGACCGGCCCGAATCAGACGCTCACCACCCTCGACCCGACGGCGACGACGCCCGCATTCCCGGTCTACTCGGTGAACATCCCCAGGCTGCGCGTGCGCGCCTACGCCGTGACGCCCGCCGACTGGCCCGCCTACCTCACCTACCTGAACGAGTATTACCGCGACCCCAATCGGACGCCGCCCGGCAAGCGCGTCATCGACGCCACCGTTGATGTGGACGCTGATCCCGACACCCTCACCGAGACGAACATCGATCTCAGCAGCGGACTGAGTGGGCGCTACGGCCACCTGATCGTCGTCATCGATACGCCGCCATCGCTGTTGGGGCTGCTCTTCCCCAACCGCAACGAGCCGGTGATCCAGTCGTGGGTGCAGGTGACGAATATCGGCCTCGACGCCATCCACGATCAGGTGGAAATGGCCGCCTGGGCGACGGCGCTGGACACCGGCGCGCCGCTGGCAGGCGTTGAACTCACCCTGGCGCCGGGCGGTCAACGCGCCACGACCGACGCCGACGGCATGGCGCGCTTCCCACTCGCCAGCACGCCGGACAAGCAGTTGATTGCCACTCTGGGCGACGATGTGGCCTTCCTACCGCAAAGCACCTACTACTGGAGTGACTACGGCTGGCAGAAGGTGGATCGTCTCGACCAGAGCGTCTGGTTCGTCTTCGACGACCGACAGATGTACCGCCCCACCGAGGAGGTGCACCTCAAAGGCTGGGTGCGCACGCTGGGCGCCGGCCCAACCGGCGACGTGCGGCTGGACGGCGGCGCCGGTGCGTTCGTCGATTACCTAGTCACCGACCCGCAGGGCAACCAGCTGGCGCAGGGTTCGGCGCCGATGACCGCCCTGGGCGGCTTCGACCTGACCTTCACCATCCCGGAGAACAGCAACCTCGGCTATGCCAGCGTGCAGCTCAGCACGCGCAATACGCCCGTCTACGGCAGCTACTACCACAGCTTCCAGATTCAGGAGTTCCGCCGCCCCGAATTCGAGGTGACGGCGCGCAACGAGAGCACCGGCCCCTACTTCCTGGGTGACGACGCGATTGTGGCCGTCTCCGCGCAGTACTACGCCGGTGGCCCTCTCCCTGGCGCCGAAACCAACTGGACGGTCAGCGCCAGCCCCACCAACTACACGCCACCGAACTGGGAGGAGTTCATCTTCGGCGAGTGGACGCCCTGGTGGTGGTATGGCGGGCGCGGTCTAGGTTACGTCGATTTCTATCCGGGCGCAACGAGCGACGCCGGCAGCCAAAGCTACGCCGCCCGCACCGACCCGACCGGCAACCACTATCTCAAGCTGACCTTTGTGTCGGCGGAGAAACCGCAGCCCTACAGC
>DGFH01000008.1:0-3952 GCA_002391565.1 Anaerolineales bacterium UBA3905 | reverse complement strand
GGTTACGTCGATTTCTATCCGGGCGCAACGAGCGACGCCGGCAGCCAAAGCTACGCCGCCCGCACCGACCCGACCGGCAACCACTATCTCAAGCTGACCTTTGTGTCGGCGGAGAAACCGCAGCCCTACAGCGTTAACGCCGAAGCGGCGGTCATGGATGTCAATCGCCAGACCTGGGCCGCGCAGACCAACCTGCTCGTCCATCCGTCGAAGCTCTACGTCGGGCTGCGCAGCGCCGCCTACTTCGTCGAGCAGGGCGATGCGCTGGAATATGAAGCTATTGTCACCGATGTGGATGGCAACGCCGTCGCCGATGCACCCTTCACGGTGCGCAGTGTGCGGCTGGCGTGGGTCTTCGAGAATGGGAAATGGGTCGAGCAGGAGGTCGATGAGCAGCGTTGCGAGCTGATCTCCGCCGCCGAACCTGTGACCTGCACGCTGCCCACCGGCGACGGCGGCCAATATCGCGTCACCGCCGAGGTGCGCGACGACGCCGAACGCCTCAACCGCACGGTCGTGACGGCATGGGTCAGCGGCGGCGCGCTGGCGCCCTCGCGCGATCTGACGCAGCAGGAGCTGGTGCTGGTGCCCGACAAGGAAGAGTACCAGCCCGGCGACACCGCGCGCATCCTGGTGCAGGCGCCCTTCCCCACCGGTTCGGGGCTGCTCACCGTGGCGCGCAGCGGCATCCTCTACACGACGAACTTCTCACTCGACGGCGGCACGGCCACGCTGGAGATTCCCATCGAGGACGCGCACATTCCCAACCTGAACGTGCAGGTCGATGTCAATGGCGCTGCGCCGCGGCTGGACGACAAGGGCGAACCGATCGACGGCGCACCCGATCAACCCGCCTACGCCACCGGCAGCCTGCAACTCAACATCCCACCGTTGAGCCGGGCGCTGAAGGTGGAGATCACACCTGACGCCACTAGTCTTGACCCCGGCGCCGAAACCGGCGTGCGCGTGAAAGTGGTCGATGCCCAGGGTGCGCCTGTAGCAGACGCCGAACTCGCCATCGTCGTCGTCGATGAGGCGGTGCTGGCGCTAACCGGCTACCAGCTGGCCGACCCGCTGGCAACCTTCTACGCTGCACGCGGCGCCGACGTCAGCAGCTACTATGGCCGCAGCAGTCTGATCCTCGCCAACCCCGATCTACTTGCCGCGCAGGGTGGGATGGGCGGCGGCGACATGATGATGCGCGAATCCCTTGCCTACGCCACCGCCGCACCGTCAATGGCCGACGGTATGATGCTGGCGATGCCCGCCGCCGCGCCGATGGTGATGGAAGAAGCTGCGATGGCTGCGCCGCCTGTGACGGGTGGTGCAGCCGCCAGCACACCGATCACTGTACGCACGGACTTCAACCCGCTGGCGCTCTTTGCGCCCGCCGAACGCACCAACGCCGACGGCGAGGTCTATGTCACCTACAAGCTGCCCGACAACCTGACCCGTTACCGGCTAATGGTCGTCGCCGTCACCGGCAAGCAGTTCGGGTCGGCGGAGAGCAACCTGACGGCGCGGCTGCCGTTGATGGTGCGCCCTTCCGCCCCGCGCTTCCTCAACTTCGGCGACCGCTTCGAGCTGCCCGTCGTGATCCAGAACCAGACCGACGCCGCGCTGACGGTCGATGTTGTGGCGGAAACAAGCAATCTCAAACTCGACGGCGGCCAGGGGCAGCGCGTCGAGGTGCCCGCCAACGATCGCGTGGAGGTGCGCTTCCCTGCATCGACCGATAATGTCGGCACGGCGCGGGTGCAGTTCGCCGCCGTCGCCGGCGACTACGCCGACGCCGCCACTGTGAAGTTGCCGGTCTACACGCCGGCGACGACCGAAGCCTTTGCCACCTACGGCGTGATCGACGCCGGCGCCATCGCGCAGCCGGTGGCGCAGCCGCAGGATGTCTTTCCGCAGTTTGGCGGGCTGGAGCTGAGCACCTCCTCCACAGCGCTGGCGACGCTCACCGACGCCTTCCTCTATCTGCAAGCGTACCCGTTTGAGTGCTCCGAACAGCTTGGCGCCCGCATCATGAGCGTGGCTTCGCTGCGTGATGTGCTGACGGCCTTCCAGTCGCCTGACCTGCCTTCGGACGAGGAGATCGTGGCGGCAATGGCGCGCGACATCGCCACGTTGCGGCTGATGCAGAACTGGGACGGCGGCTTCCCCTACTGGACAAAGGGCAAGGAGTCGATCCCATATAACTCGGTCTTTGTCACACACGCGCTGCTCACCGCGCGCGCCAAGGATTACGCCGTGCCGCAGGAGATGTTCGACGCCGCGCTGGGCTACCTGCGCAATATCGAGCAGTACTACCCAGGCTGGTACAGCACCCGTACGCGGCACGCCATCAGCAGCTACGCCGTCTACGTGCGCAACCTGGCGGGCGACGCCGACTACATCAAGGCGCGCGATCTCTATAATCAGCTGCCGCTGGATGAACAGTCGCTGGAGGCGGCGGCGTGGTTGTGGCAGGTGCTTGCCGGCGACCCGGCCTCCGTCAACGCCGTGACCGCCATCGAACGCCACCTGCAGAACCGCGCCGTGGAGACGCCGGGCGCCGCCAACTTCATCACCAGCTATGACGACGATGCGTGGGTGATGCTCCATTCCAACCGCCGCACCGACGCCGTCGTGCTTGACGCGTTGATGGTGCAGACGCCGACAAGCGACCTGATCCCCAAAGTTGTGGCCGGGCTGATGAACGGACGCACTAACGGACGCTGGAGCAACACGCAGGAGAATGTCTTCGTACTGTTGGCGATGGATCGCTACTTCAACACCTTCGAGGCGACGACGCCCGACTTCGTGGCGCGCATGTGGCTGGGTGAGACATACGTCGCCGAGCACACCCACCAGGGCCGCACGACCGAGACGCAGCAGACCGTTGCGCCGATGAGCTTCCTGGTCGAGCAGCCGGGTGTGCAAGACCTGGTGATCAGCAAGGAGGGCGAGGGGCGGCTCTACTATCGGCTGGGGTTGCGCTACGCCCCGACCGACCTCGGTCTCGACCCGCTGGACATGGGCTTTGTCGTGCAGCGCACCTACGAGGCGGTGGACGATGCGGCGGATGTTCGGTTGGATGAGGAAGGCGTCTGGCGCATCAAGGCTGGGGCGCGTGTGCGTGTGCGGCTGACGCTGGTGGCAGTGAATCGCCGCTACCACGTGGCGCTGGTCGACCGCCTGCCTGCCGGGCTGGAGATCATCAATCCCGACCTGGCCGTCTCCGAGAGTGTGCCCACTGACCCGAACGCCACGACGAGCGGACGCGGCTACTGGTGGTGGTGGGGGCCGTGGTACGACCATCAGAACCTGCGCGACGCCGGCGCCGAAGCTTTCACATCCTATCTGTGGGATGGCGTCTACACCTACAGCTACGTCGCACGCGCCACCACACCGGGCGAGTTCATCGTCCCGCCCGCCAAGGCCGAGGAGATGTACTCGCCGGAAGTCTTCGGGCGCAGCGCCAGCGACAAGGTGATCGTGGAGTAGGCAGGAGGGACGCGGCAGACCGCGGAGGTTCTCAATATTTCGGAGTGCGGGCGCGATGCATCGCGCCCGCACTGTTGTCCCTGTTTGTTTGGGTGCAAGTGACGGAGCCGGGCTTTTCCCGTACGGGCGCAATAGATCGCGCCGCACCGCTATCCCCTCGGACTATTGAGAAGAGGCCGCCTGGCGATGCAAGAACCGTGCTATCCGTACGCGTCGCCCCCAGTGGCGCCATCTACTCTGCGTTCTTGACATATTTATCGAAAAAGGCAAGCGAGCGCGCCATCGCCTCGTTGAAGCCCTGCGAAAGGTTGTGATCATCGCCGGCGTAGGTGTAGATCTCCCCGACCTGCCCCGCCGCCTGCAGTTGGTCGAGCAGCGTCGTCGAGAATTCATAGGGCACCGACGCGTCTGCTGTGCCGTGATGAAGCTGGATAGGCCCCGACAGGTCGGCAAGATAGCTGTT
>DGFH01000279.1:7195-8407 GCA_002391565.1 Anaerolineales bacterium UBA3905 | reverse complement strand
CCTACAAAACAAACTCTGCCCCAATCTGAAATAGCCCGATGCCAGACGGCGTCCAGTCGGCTTGAGCCGACTTCAGCTTTCAGCCTCGATTTCAATCGAAGGCTGCGTCGCCTTGCAAACAAGAAACCGTTCAAGTTCAGAACAAGTTCAGAAGAGGACACAAAACCTATGGACAAGCTCACGAAATCAATTCTCAGTGTGACGTTGAGTCTGCTCATCCTGCTGGGGCTGACAGGCGTAATCGTGTGGATGGCAGCGCCGCCGGACGCGCTGGCGCGCTGGGCCGCTCGCGCCGGTGTGGTGGCGGCGGATGTGGAGGATCGCATCGACGCGCTGCTGGGCAAGGAGGCCGTGCTGCGTCAACAGGCGCTGGACGCCATTCGGGTCGCCGAAGAGGACATCGCCCGTCTGGAAACGCTCGCCGTCACCAGCCGCGTCGACGCCGGGTTGCTCGACGAAAAGCTGGCTGCCCTGCACACCGTCGAGGCGCGCGCCAAGACCCAGTTGGGTCAACTTGCCGCCATGGTCGAAGCGGGTCAGGCGATCACGCTGGATGGCAAGACCTGGCAGCCAGCCGACCTCAGGGCATACGCGCAGGGCAAGATCACCGAATACACCGCCATCCAGGAACGGCTGCGCGTGTTGGAAGAGAGCCGACGCATTCAACTGGAGACGGCCGACCGCGCCGAAACCGCTCTGCGGCTGGCGCGGCAGAATGTCGCCAACATGCGCGCATCGCTCGACTTGCTCGACGCCAAGTTCGCCCACCTGCGCCTGCTGCAGAGTCAGCCGGCCGCACTGCCCGGCGCAAACAACGCCGCGGCCACTGCGCTCGCCGACGCCGAGACGTTGGTGCAGAGCCTGCTCACCGAGGTCGAACGCGAGGTGCGCATCGCCGACGAACGCGGCCGTCTCCAGGCGCAGCAAGCAGCCGGTCTCGACGCCCCACTGCCGACGGTGGCGGACGAAGAACTGATCACCCAATTGTACGCGCTCTCCGGCATCGATCGGGCGTCGAACAGCGTCGCTGAACAACCGGCGACCGACTGAGGCGCCAGGCCAGGGGAACCGACCTTCCCGGAAGCTTAATGAGGATTGACAAAATGATCCGGTCATCGACGTTGCTGCCTTCAACGCACAGAGCGCCTTCTTCCGTAGGTCATCGCCTCCGGCGTGACGGCGTGGCTGACCGGAAACGTCCGGCTGGAAGCC
>DGFH01000279.1:5948-7123 GCA_002391565.1 Anaerolineales bacterium UBA3905 | reverse complement strand
CGTCCGGCTGGAAGCCGAACTTACGGTTACCGAATTTATTTGTTAAACTCCATAGAGCTTCCGGGAAGGTTTCGGAACAAAGTGACAGCGGAGCCGACCGAAAGCGTCCGGCTGGAAGCCGAACCTACAGTTACCGAACCGATTTGTTGAATACGAGTGAGCTTCCGGGAAGGTTTATGAACAAAGGAGAACTCGACGATGGTTGCCAGACTCATGCACTTCATGACAGGGATGCTGCGCAAGGCGCTCTGGTTCGGCGTGCTCCTGACCGCGCTCTACTTCGCCGTCATGCTGGTGGTCGATTCGATTCCGGGCGTGGAGGCCGATCCCTACCGCTTCTTGATCGGGCGCGTTGTGTTGCAGAAGACCGGCGCCTGGCTGGAGAGCGCCGCTGTAGCGGTCTGGGGCGACCAGACGGTGTTGCGCTGGCGCGCCGATGAGACGATCGCGCAGTTGGAGAACGAGATTGAACAACTGCAATGGCTCGAAGCTCAGGCGACCACGCGCGCGACCGCGTTGGAGTCCAGACTCACCGGGCTGGCGCAGAATCTCGAAACCACGCGCTCAGGGTTGGCGCAGCTGGCGACGGTGATGGAAAGCGCGCCTGCGGCGCTGGTGGTCGATGGCGTCACGCTGCGCGACGCCCAGATCGAGAACTACGCCACGCAGAAGATGATGGAATTTTCCGTGCTGCAGGAGCAGTTCGCCCTCTACCAACAGAGTCACCGCGCCTATCGCGACGCGGCGTTGCGGGCGCGCTCGCTCTGGACGGAGGCGCGGCAGAATATCAAGGTGCTGGAGGCGCATCTGGCGCTGATCGACGCCACGCTGACCCTGGAACGCACGCGCACGCCCGGCGCTGAGGCCAGCCAGAATGTGCGTCGCCTCAACGAACGGCTGCAGGCAGAGTTGCGCCGCAACCAGCGCATCGCCGAAGAACGCCAGCGCCTGGAGAGTCATCTCGACCTGAACGACGCCGAGTCCGTCGAACTAACCACAATCTTCGACCACAGCGCAGACCTGGCGCGTGCGCTGCGCGAGCTCGCCGCCAGCAGCCGGCAACCGGAGTGAAATTGTTGATGGTTGTCCAACCGCCGGAGTCCGGTGCGCGTAGGTCATCACCTCCGACGTGACAGACCTCTGTAGGTTCGGCTTCCAGCCGGACGTTTCCGGTC
>DGFH01000279.1:4055-5809 GCA_002391565.1 Anaerolineales bacterium UBA3905 | reverse complement strand
GGCTTCCAGCCGGACGTTTCCGGTCAGCCACGCCGTCACGCCGGAGGCGATGACCTACGGGAGAGGACACTCTGTGTGCGGAAGGCAGCACCGTCGATGACCGGATCATTTTGTAAATCCTCATTGAACCGCAGCGACAGTGAGCAGGTGTAGGTTCGGCTTCCAGCCGGACGTTTCCGGTCAGCCACGCCGTCACGCCGGAGGCGATGACCTACGGGAGAGGACACTGCGTGCGTTGAATGCGACAACATTGATTGCCAGGTTCAGTTGTTAAACCCCATGATTCACCGACTTCGCCATCAAGACCCGAAAGACGCACTGTAGATGAATGCGCGGCTCCGCACGATCACACTTGACAATCACCTCGAAGGGGCGCGCGTAATCGAGCCGTGTGTGCAGATCATTGGCGCGCATCACGTAGCCGAACTCCACGTCAAGCCGTTTTGGCGCGGCCGTGGGCAGCGGAACAACCATCACGCTCCCGTCCGCCTGGCGCTGCCAGATCAACACTTCGATCTCCGCCAGACGCTCCCGTATCTCCTCGACCGCAATGTCGTCCTTGAAGATGGGCAAAATCAGCAGTTGTGTGGCATTGACCCTGTGCGCCGACTTCACCGGCATCCGCAGCGGTTGCCCATCCACGGTCTGCGCCGCCAGTGCAATCGGCTGAACTGGCAGGTGGAATTCGCCGCCCAGGATGCGTTCGCCGTGGACGTCCATCGCCTGCCGATAGGCTTCCACCGCCTCGGCAAAGTGCACAAGTCGTCCGGGCCGGCTGGCCACGCGGAACTGCTTGCGCAGACCGCGCCGCTCCTGTTCCGTAAAGAGATGACTTCTGTAGAGATGACGGACATGATTGGCGACGTGACGCAGCGACGTCGCCGGTTCACAACAGGCGTCCATCGCATCGCGCACCAGCGTCACGAGCGGCGCCTCGGCTGGCTTTTCCAGGCGACAGGCGCGCGCCACCATCGCTGCGGGCCAACGGGGGCGCTGCTCCAGGTCTGCCAGCCGCACCACAAAGACATCCTCCGGTTCAGCCTGCACGATGCCCAGCACCGTCAGTTCAGCCAGGCCTTTGTCGGTCTTGCTGCGCAGATACGCGGCGTCGCCAAGATGGGCGAAGTGATTGTCGACAAAGCGTTGAATCTCGCGACGGCTGCGGCGCACTTCCTCCGGCGCTGGCGCCGGATCACAGAGGCGGCCGGACAGGGTCGGCGCCAGCAGCGCCAGCAGCGCCATGCGCGACCCCAAATCGGCGCCGCCCAGCCAGGCGGGCCAGCGCCACGCCAGATAGGGTCGGGGCCGATGAATGGCTGCTGCTGCATGCGACCATTCGCGCCAGGTGTATGTCAGACCCTGCGTCAACTGACGGCGCATCTGCTGCGACTTGCCCGGATAGAGGTGCTGCCGCGGCGCCGGACGCAACAGCCCTTCATCGAGCAGCACTTTGCGACACTTCCAAAAGGTCTGCCGTGCAAAGAGCTTGCGCAGGCGGCGCTCCACATCATCTTCCTGATGCCAGCTCTCCTCGGCGTCATCGAAGATCACGTCACCGTCGTAGCTGTGCATCAGCAGCACTTCCAGGGTGTCCAACGTCGCCGGTGCGTCCACATGCGCCAGCCAGTTGACCGGAATGGGGTAGGGCGTCTTGTTGGCGAGTGCGCCGGGCAACGACGCGTCCATTGTCATCTCCTGCTCTTTGGTGGTATGCTAATCAATGGTAGCCGGGCTTGGCGAGCACCGACCCCGGC
>DGFH01000279.1:883-3928 GCA_002391565.1 Anaerolineales bacterium UBA3905 | reverse complement strand
GGCGAGCACCGACCCCGGCGAGATGGCGTAGGCTCACCGCAATGCGCCAGGGGTGACAGGCGAATGCATTCCGTGCATTCACCCGTCGTCTTTCCACGTTGCTCAAACGGGGGGAGGGAGTCCGGGGTGAGCAGGACTCCCTTCCCCACGCTTGCCTGCCGTCGCCCGCTCATTTGTGACGCTCCGCGATGCGCCGCGCCTGTCCCATGCCGGTCACCGTCTTGACACCCACGCCACTGTAGAGCGCAAAGTCCGCCAGCAGATTCAGACACGCCAGCCAGTAGCGGTCACCGTTCAGGGCGCGGTAGGTGACCGTCCCTGTGCCGCCGATCAACACGCTGTTTTGTTTGTGACGCACCGCCGCCGAGCGCAGGTTGTATTGGCTGACCGCAACCGCGTCCTCGGCAAAAGCGCGCACATCGTCCGGCAGTTGCACCGGGCTGACGGCGTTCCAACGGTCGAGCAGACTGCCAAAGACCAGACCGGGCAACGGCAGCGGCACATGCATCTCGCGCGACTTGAACGCCGTCGGCGCCGCAAATTCCAGTGTGATCGCCGGGCTGGGCGTCTCCCCGGCGACCAGATAGCGCGCCGCCAGTTCTTCACAGGTCGTGCTGCCGCTCCAACGGTTGCGCTGTGCGTCGCAGATCACCGCCGTCACCGCGAAAGGGTGGTTGTGGAGGTTCCACTGCGTCGGCGCCGAAGCGGTCAGGTGCGCTTCGATCTGGCTGCTCAACACCGCGTCCAGACTGGTGATGCGCACGCTCACCGTTTCACCGGCGCGCAGGGACAGACCATCCGCCGTCGGCGTCACGCCCAACAGCGAGGAGCAGGTAAAGGGCTTGGCGCCCTCGAAGTCGTGCAACGCCGCCGCCAACGGCGCATCGAAGCTGGCGACCCACTCCAGAAAGATGCTGTGGTGGGCGCGCCCCAGGTGCGGCGGCAAGACGCCGGCGCGCTGGGAGGTGAGTTCGAGAATGATTGAGAGTAACATGGGTTGCCTGGCTCTAGTGCACAATTCAAGTCAACTCAATTGCGATCGGCGGCAGCGTCCCAATTGGCTTGTGGGTGATTTTGTCATAGACGGCTGGCACGTGTTCCACCGCCACGCCATGCTTCACACATGCCAGTAACAGACCGACCGTCATCGGTTTAGTGCCGCCCGTAATATCTGCCATCACTTGCGACAACGGAATTTGCTGCAGCGGCGCCTCTCGCTCAAAGATGTGATTGGCGGTGTCATAACATGCCCGCGTATTGTACAGGTCGCTGATCGGCTTCAACGAGAATTGAATCTCCTTGAATTGGCTTACCACGCCGCCAGCGACTGGCTGCATTTCGGGCGTCACGATCAACCAGCAATGCTTCAGCACCGGACGATGATATTCGATTGCCTCGCGCAGCGCCGCTTCGTTCGTAATCAGAAACACCAATCCCTCTGATTGCATTGGGTGCTCGCGGTCTGCCGGTGTACCGAGCGCGGCGCCTTTCCGACGCTGCTGTCGCCGGGTAAGTTCGTACAGATAGACAAATATCACAGTGCAGACAGCCAGGATCGCCCAGACCAGAAAGCCAAACCCGACGCCGCCCCAACTCGTCAAGGCTTCGGTCAGCATGTTGACCAACAGCGCCACCAGGATGGCGGTCAGCACCGGGCCGAACCAGGGGATTTCAACAAGCGCGCGCAGGAACGGGCGTTTTACCCATTCATCCCACCATTGGTTCATGCCAGGCTCCTTTGTGTGATACAGCGATGTGGACCTTGCGCGTTCACTCGCTCACGGCTTTTGCATCGCTAACTGCACATTGCCCTTTTTGTTCACGTTCAACACCCAAAGCTCAAATGCAGCGCCAATCGGAAACCGCTCGCTCAGTTCTTCCACGTCCTTCGCTTTGGGAATAACGCGCGACTCAAGCATTGTACCTGGCAACCTGGCCGCACCGATCTCAAAGCGTATGGCATCGAAGCGCACTTCAGTGACCGTTGCGCGCACCAACATGCCTTTTTCAACCTCTTGGATAGACTGCGGCTCGGCGATAACGCGCGCGGGTTCGGCGACCGGAGTCTTGGTTGCCGGGATAGGTTCGGGTTGTTGCTCTGCACCTTGCTTCTCGACAAAACGCGCTTTCAGGTTAGCTTCGAGCTGCCGCCCCTGCACACCGGGTTCAATCACTTTGCGCGTCGGGGCGTCTAGCGGTTTGCGCCGTTCGCTTGCTAATTCCTGCTGTCCGCGCGGTGGTGATTGCGTCGCTTCAGGCGTTCGCCTTTCGCTTTGAAATCTCCCTGTGGTTCTGGCATTTGCCGGGCCGCCGCTGCGCCCCTGGCCGCCAGGCGAGAGCAACCGATCGCCAATGTGGTCGGGCATGGGCAACACAGGGCGCACCTTGAGCGCTTCCAGACTCATTGTTTGCGTATCATCGGCTGACGGGCCTGGCCAACGCAACATGGTTAGCAGGAGACGGATTCTGGAGTCCGTCATAAACACTTTCATATCGGGCTGACCGACAGCAAAGCCAGCGAACGCCTTGAGAAATTCCTTGTCTTCTTCCTCTGAGGTCTGCCGTTCGGCGCGATGCCAATCCTGCCCAGCGAAAAGTTGCTCGTAGCGGCCCTTTTTCTCCGGCTGAGCTGAATGGTCTGCACTGGATGCAGAGACGCTGCGTTCCGTCAGATGCAGCACCGCCGAGATTGCGACAGAACCGAGTCCTAGCGCTTTGCCCATACCGATTTTGTGTCGATACTGTTCATTAGCGCCGCATGGCAACGTCAAAGCCCACAACAATGCACCCACTTCGTAGGCGAGCAGATTCTCAAAGTGAACGCGAAACTTGAACGTCACACCGTCGCTGACCGGGCGTATCTGGGTGTGTTGGGTGTCGCTCTCCCAGGAGACGTTGCTCTTTTCCTCGATTTCAGCCCGATTCCTCACCACAGACTGTTTGTGCCAGTAGAGCTTGTGGCCGCGCACGATTGTCTCCGTCGGCGTAGGCGTACCGTAGTGAGCGAGACGATCCTTTTGGTCAGGGTCGTGACCGCACTGCCGA
>DGFH01000279.1:0-829 GCA_002391565.1 Anaerolineales bacterium UBA3905 | reverse complement strand
GATTCTGGACGAGGTAATGCTGAAAAGCGGTGGGTTTGGGCGAGCCAAGAATTTTTGGCGTGACGGGTTCATCGCTCCACCAGAGCCGGCTTCTGGCTTCTGCAAACCTGGCATCGCCAAAATAGACGCGCCCCGCCCGGCTGCTCTTGCGCTCACCATTAACGCCTTTCTCAGGGGCGTAACCGAACATTGCTTCCGCAAGATCGAACACTTCCTGTCCATCCTGAAGATGGCTACGAAGGGCGCCCGGCACCATATCCAATGGGCTGTGGTCATAGGGAAGCCGAAACATCTGTGCGCGACCGAGAAAAACTAGTGTGTTGCCCTCAATGAGATAAAAGACTGGATCGCCTTCCATCTCAAGGTGCTTATCGCTCCGTAGCATTCCTGGTCGAGAACGGCTGCCTGATGTTGGTTTATCTGTGGGGAATGCATTTTCCTGCCACTGGGTGATCTGATGCTCACTCTGTAGTTGACGGATCAGTTCTTCTGAGACCGCAATGTGGGCTGTGTTCGGGGCTGGGTCAAGAAAGACAAATTCCTTCTGTTTTCGCGGAATGTCACCCGTGATGACGAGACGACCAGCCCGAAAGCCTTTCGTAGCGGAGTATCTGATGTCTTCAACCGCCCATCCATTGGCGGCAACTCTTACCCAAACCGGCGCATACTGGTGTGGAGCGCCAGCAGAATTTGTCCATTTGGGGCGCTTGTTCGGCGCAGTGCCGTCGTAGAGCGCATTCGGTCCCCCAAGCTTATCACGCTGCACGCGCAACACAACGCACTCTTCGATGTAGTAGCCATCTGCATTTTTCCGCAAGATGCCACCTTT
>DGFH01000344.1 GCA_002391565.1 Anaerolineales bacterium UBA3905 | reverse complement strand
AGATGTGTATAAGAGACAGGTCCCTTAGCAATTGCTGGAGCAGGATGACCAGATCAGGATCAAGGCCGTCACGAGGTGGTGGGGCATGGACAGGACGACGCCGGAACGCCTCCAGCCATGTCGCCATGCCTTCGTCGATCACTGCCGCCATGGCCGTCAAGGTGGCGGCGATTTTGTCTCCATGCCACTGCAAGCGGACGACGCCGGATGCATCACCTCCTGCAGGCGGCAAGGAAGACTGTTCACTTTGAAACGCGGTCCCGGTTACGGTCGCCTTCCAGGGTTGCCAGCGACCGAAGTGGCGAGCCACCTCGCTGCGCAGCGCCAGCAAATAGGGGATCAACTCGATGACAAACAACAACAACCCCACCACAAAGGCGATGCCGGCCAGCCAACTCGTGGAGAGCAACGCCAGCAGTACGATCAACAGCACGGCCAGTGCACCCAATCGCACCGGTCTGGCCGCCGACAACTCTTGTGTTGGCGTGGGCGTCTTTGTCGCAGCAAGTTCCGTTGCGGATTGAACAGCGCAAGAAGCCGCCTCCAGATAACCGGCGCTCACTTCCAGCAGGCGAAGGCAGGTTGTGGCTGGCGCTTCGCAGGCGACTGGCAGCGCCTGAAGGTAGCGCTCACTCACTGCGCTCAGCCATTGCGTCAGGTAGTGGCGAATCTCGCCGCCGTGCTTTGCCCGATTCAGGCCACCTTGCAGCGACTCCATCTCTGCACGCAGGATATCTGCCAGCCTTTCGCCTTTCGCCATGTCATCCGATGTATCCATGTCGCTCCTCCTCTCCATCACCTTGACACTTTGCGAGATGACGACAGCATAGTGGAGAGATGGACGGGGTGGAAGGAATTTTTCCTGGCGATTTGCTGAAGGTTTGGGGAGGATTGTTCACAACCAGGAATTGGCGTTTTTGTGTATATTTGCAGTACAATTGCAAATATGCACGAAGGAGAGAACATGGCAGACGAATACATTCCAAGGACATTGGAGCCAGTGTTGGCGCGTGCCAGCCGTGAATTTCCCGTTGTCGTCTTGACCGGACCGCGCCAGGCTGGCAAAACAACATTATTGCAGCACATGTTTGGCGCAGAACGCCGTCTTATCTCGTTGGAGCCGCTCGATGTCCGCACAGCCGCCGTGCGCGACCCGCGCGGGTTCCTCGATCTATACGGCCCGCCCGTGATCTACGATGAAATTCAGTACGCACCGACATTGCTGCCCTACATTAAAGAACGCGTCGATGCGGAGCGTCACCGGCCCGGCCAATTTATCCTGACCGGTTCACAGAATTTGCTGCTGATGCAACAGGTGACAGAGAGCCTTGCCGGTCGCGCCGCCATCCTGAAATTGCTGCCCTTGACGCAGCGCGAGCTGGATGGTGAGACGCAACGCCCTTTGCCTTGGGAACGCACCGCGCCTCCCGCTTTTATCCCGCCACTGTCCATCGGCGCACTGTGGGAACGCATCTTGCGCGGCTGTTACCCTGAACTGGCGCGCGACGTCCGGCGTGATGCGCGCCTGTGGCAGGCAAGTTATGTGCAGACTTATCTTGAGCGCGATGTACGCAACCTGCGCGCAATTGGTGATCTCACGCTGTTTCAAACTTTCCTGCGCAGCCTGGCATTGCGCAGCGCCAGCTTACTCAATCAAAGCGACCTGGCGCGCGACGTCGGGGTTGCCAATAACACCGTGCGCGATTGGCTGGCAATCCTCGAAGCATCGTCACAAATCTTTCTACTGCGCCCCTATTACGTTAATCTGGGCAAAAGGCTGATCAAGGCGCCCAAGGTGTATTTCACCGACACCGGCTTGTTATGTTATCTGGTGGGGCTACGCGATGCCGAGCACGCGGCTGCTGGCCCCATGGGTGGCGCGCTGGTGGAAAATTACGTGATGGCCGAGTTATACAAGAGCTTTCTCCATCGTGGTGAAGAGCCTCCACTTACCTTCTGGCGAACGGCAGCCGGTGCTGAAGTCGATGTGATCGTGGAGCGCCAACCGGCGCTGACGCCGGTCGAAATCAAGGCGTCCGCAACGGCGCGGCCGGAGATGGCCAATACGCTGGTCAGCTTCCGCCGCGCGCTGGGCGAACGCTCGACAGACGGCTATGTCCTGTATCCAGGTCAGGCGATTCTGCCTTTGGGCGGCGGCGTCCTGGCCTGGCCGCTATCCGCCCTGTAGGAAACAGCGCCTTTGTCCTCAACCTGTGTGCGCGTATAATGGCAGCGCTGCTATTGCCGGGTCGCTTGCCGAGGAGTCCTCATGCGCAACGCACATACGAACCTGAGCGATTATGAACTGTGTGCGGTCATCGCCACCGGCGCCAACAGCATCGTGCACTGCGCTATTGATCGTCGCACCGGCGCAGTAGTCGCCATCAAGCAGGTCACTTCACCTCGCGCTCGCCACTTCAGCCGCCAGGAAGCCGCCCTGTTGAAACATGTGCATCATCCCGCCTTACCGATGTTGTACACCACATGGGAAGATGAAGACGGCGTCTGGCTGGTCATGGAGTACATTCCCGGTGATGATCTGGCCGTGCAAATTGAACATCGCCCCCAACCTTTCCCGGCGTCGCTTGTGTTGACCTGGGCGGATCAAGTGCTTGACGCCCTGGGCGCACTGCATGCGCACACGCCGCCGATCATGCACGGGGACATCAAACCTCGCAATCTCAAGGTGGATGCTCACGGGCAGGTGCATCTGTTGGATTTTGGCGCCGCTCACACAGCGGCGCATGACATGGCCGGATACACGCTCGCCTATGCCGCGCCCGAGCAGGTGACCGGCGGCGCCATCGACCCGCGCGCCGACCTGTACGCGCTGGCGGCGACGCTCTATGATCTGCTCACCGGGGTCAAGCCGCCCGATGCGCGCCTGCGCCTGTCTGCGCTTGCCGAAGGGCGCAGTGACCCGCTCTTGCCAGCCTCGGCCTGGAATCCGCGTCTAACGCGAGGTGTGGACGCCTTCTTGCAGCAAGGGATGGCGCTCGATCCGGCCTACCGTTTCGCCAACGCGGACGCAATGCGCGTGGCGCTGCAAGGCTGTTGCGTCGATCCATCTTCGTCGGCGCCGCCCGTGCCCCCCATCGAGATCATTGGACGCAATGCCTTGATCGGTGAGGTGCGCCGCAAGTTGTTGCACCCCGATGTGCGACTGCTCACCCTGGTGGGGCCGGGCGGCGTTGGCAAGACTACCGTTGCGCACGCTGTCGCCGGTGACCTGTCAGCAGGTCACTTTTGCGCAGTCACCTTCATCGATTTAGAAAATTCATCGACAACCTCCGCGCAACAAAACCCACCATCGCTCCAGGAGATCGTCGCCAGGTGGACCGCGCAGCCATCGGACGACGCTGTGCGGTCCGCTGAACCTACTCAAGACTCGCCAAGTGTGCTCTTGTTGGTGCTTGATGCAGTGGAACTCCTGGCAAGCGGCAAAGATGCGCTGGGAACGATGATTGCCAACTCGCCATCTCTCAAAGTGCTCGCCACCGGTCGCCAACCGATTGGAGCGCTCTTCGAACATCTCCTCGTTATCCCCCCGTTGCCAACGCCGGATCCACATACGGAAGTGGATGCTGCCACTGCGCTACATTCACCGGCAGTCCAAATGTTTTTGGCGCAAGCAAAGGCTTGCGATGTTGACCTTCAAATAACCGACCAAAATGTCAAAGCGATCGTTGATCTCTGCGCCAACCTGGACGGTTTGCCGTTTGCGCTCAAGGAAGCAGCGCGCTGCCTGTGCAATATGGAGATTACAGAGATCGTCGAACATCTTTTTGCCTGCCTCAGCGAAGAAATCACCGATCCCACGTCGCCCCGACAACGGCATAATTCTCTCGCCGCCTCGCTTGCATGGAGCATCGAGCAATTGACGCCAAAACAGCAACGGCTATTGATGCGCTTGACCGTCTTCCGCGGCAGCTTTTCGCCGCACGCTGCACACGCCATCTGCTGCACCGGGGCAGCTGCGCTTGAAAGTTTATCCGTAGAGGACGTTGCCGCCAGCCTCAGACAGATCGCTGAACAATCTCTTTTGGTCATGCACCGCAGCGATGCTGCACCGCGCTATGCTATGCTCAACACAACGCGTGCTTACACGTCGGCGCACCTGGGCGCCTCTGATGACATCGCCTCACTGCGGCGCCGTCACGCCGATTACTTCGTCAACTTGATTGACACCGGCGACACCTATGTCATGCCAGATGTCGCCCGCCGGGCGTACATCGAGGCAGAGTACGATAACTTGCTCGCAGCCTTAACCTGGAGCGTCGAGCAAGGCGACGCAACTGTCGCCTTACGTCTGACCACGTCGTTGTGGCGCTTCTGGGAAATCCGGGGGGATTATCGCGAAGGGCTGGCATGGTTCGAGCGCGCCCTGGCGTTGTCGGCAAGTGAAGATGAACTGCGCGCCAGAGCGCTCGCATGCGCCGGTGGACTGGCGCGCAACCAAAGCCAGTACACGGCGGCGGAGCGCTGTTTCAGCGACGCGCTGACAATCTATCGCCAACTGGACGACCGACAGGGCATCGCCAGAATGCTCAACAGTTTGGGCACCGTTGCTTTTTTTCGCGATGCCCTGGCGGCGAAAAAGTACTTCGAGGCAGCGCTAGAGCTGCATCGGGAGTTGCACAACCAACACGACATGGCTGGCGCACTGAACAACCTGGCGCTGCTGGCGGAAGGGCAAGGCGACTACGCGCATGCAGCCATACTCCATCAACAGGCATTGGAGCTTTTTCAGTTGCTGGGCGAGGATGTGAACAGTGCCTATGCACTTGGCAATCTTGGCGTTGTTGCAGAGCACAGCGGCGACTTGACGAAGGCGGCAGACTACTACCAGCGAAGTCTCGATCTGCATGAGTTAATCGGCGAAAAATGGGGTATGGCGGCCATGCTCACCAATCTCGGCTCTACACTTGACCGTATGCAACAGACCGATGCAGCACGCCCCTTACTTATCGAAGGCTTGACTCTCTTCCACGAACTCGCAGACAATTCAGGCGTAGCGCAGGCATTGAGTGCACTGGCGCGCAATGCCGAACACTGCAAAACCTACGAGGACAGCATACGCTTTCTCGCCGCCGCTGAACGCATTGAATCCGAGATTGGCTACGTCTTGCCAGCGATTGAGCAAACCGAACGACAAGCAATATGCAGTCGCCTGCGTGATGCACTGGGCGCCAATGCTTACGATGCGGCCTGGAATGCTATCTGGATGCAGCCGCTAACTGCAATGCTGACCGAGCTACTCGGCGCAGATAGGTAGAGTGGGGGGAATCTGATGAGTGAAGTACAATCTGCTCAGGCGCGGCTGATCCGCCTCCACGCTGACGTCGCGCAGCCCGAATACCTGCTCAGCGCCGACCGCTACACCATCGGACGGCTGGTGGGCGTTTGCGAAATTCTGGTACAGCGGCGCACAGTTTCGCGCATCCACGCCCGGCTGGAACGCACCGGTTCACACTTCGTGCTGCACGACCTCAGCCGCAACCAGACCTACGTCAACCATGCTCCCATTGACGGCGCCCACATCCTCCATGACCGCGACCTGATCGGCCTGGCGTCGCCGGAACCCTTGCTGCGCTTTGTGGATAGCGACCCCACCCTCCTCACCGGCGGTAAGCTGCGCCTCGACGAGAGCAGTATGCGCTTCACGTGGCATCAACAGCCCCTCGACCTGACGCCTTCCCAGTGGCGGCTGCTCAACTATCTCTATCAACATCGCGGCAAGGTATGCACACGCGAGCAATGCGCCCAGGCAATCTGGGGCGCCGAGTTCCTGCCGGGTATGGACGCTGACAACCTGGACAAGGTGCTCTCCGGCCTGCGCGCCCGCCTGCGCGAAGTCGATCCGCAGGCCGATCCGATTGTCGTGCAGCGCAGCGTGGGATACATGCTGACGATGGACGGCTGAGCCGCG
This sequence comes from Anaerolineales bacterium UBA3905, assembly GCA_002391565.1. Taxonomy (GTDB): domain Bacteria; phylum Chloroflexota; class Anaerolineae; order Caldilineales; family Caldilineaceae; genus Caldilinea. The sequence continues at coordinate 165 of DGFH01000344.1, read as the reverse complement.
CTGGTTGACTGACGGGCAGCAGGTCATCGCCTCTGGCGTGACATGGCTGTCAGGCAGTAGGTCATCGCCTCTGGCGTGACATGGCTGACAGGCAGTAGGTCATCGCCTCTGGCGTGACATGGCTGACAGGCAGTAGGTCATCGCCTCTGGCGTGACATGGCTGAC
>DGFH01000054.1:3844-3993 GCA_002391565.1 Anaerolineales bacterium UBA3905 | reverse complement strand
AGATGTGTATAAGAGACAGCCGCCCAGATGATCAGCGCCGGCACAAGCGCCAACGCCGGCGCCAGCAGATAGACCACCTTGTCGACATGCCCCGGAATGATCTCTTCCTTGAAGACCGCCTTCACTGCGTCGGCCACCGGCTGCAGCAA
>DGFH01000054.1:0-3612 GCA_002391565.1 Anaerolineales bacterium UBA3905 | reverse complement strand
CGTTCGTACCAGGTCAGGTACGCAAAGCCGGTCAGCAGCACCACAATTAGCACCAATGACCGAATGGTAGGGATGACGAGCAGCTCAATCCAATCCATAGGTATGTTCCTATTGTGCAGGTTCTAAAGTTGGCGTGCTGAGCGGAGACATAAACGATGTTTCCTCCGGTTGTGGCGTTGGCAATGGTGACTCAATGGTCGCCGTAATTGGAGTTGGTACATGTCCGATTTCCCGCAGAATTTCCCGCAATGGCAGTGGCGGAAACGCACGAGTGGCGCCTTCCCAAGGGCTCTCGGGAACTACGTTCTCTGGATTTGTAACATCAAAACGCCAAGGGTGAGCGACACCGACAAAATACATCTGATTGTCAAACCCACGCAGAGGTTCCAAAAAAAACAGATAGTTATGTCCAGGCACAAATGGCCGGTGATCGGTCTGTTGGCGTGCTAGCTGAATCTCATTCTCTGTAACCGGTCTTCCACGCTGTTCGACGGCTCTAATCAGAAAACCTTCTGGTTGTACAATGAACAGTGAATCCGATTTAACAGGTTTTTCTTCTTTTAAGATGCTAGATAGTTTAACTCGATACACTTGACCCAAATTCACAATATTAGGATCTGACTTGGAAATGTCGTCCACGTTTCGCGCTAAATTCAACACCTGGCTGGTTTGCTCAACTTGGCCAATGACAATCAGACTGGATTTGCTTGCCAATTCCTGAAACGTTCTGGCAGTGATATAGCTGCTTGATAATAAAGACGAGCTTGTTTTAGTGGCAACGTATGATTCATAGCCTTGAGATACAGGCGAGAAGGCTCCCACTGCTTCGAGACTATTGCAGCCAGCCATGAATAGAATTGCTATGAATATAAGGAGCATATCGCGCATGTGTTTTCTGCAATTTTGCATGTCGACTCGCTGACAAGCTCTGGTTCATCCTATGGATAGACTTGGTTCATTAACCCTATGTCCAGATTTTGGGGTGTATAGTAGACGTTTGAATCTGGATTGTATCCCATCAGTGCGATACCTTCCTCCTCTGGAATATGACCTAATCCTAGTCCATGCCCCAATTCATGTCCCGTAATGGCGCGCCGAGAATTGTTGGTGCGCCCTGATTCATAGTAAATATTCGCCAGAACTTCAGCACTCGTAAGCAATTGCCCGTCACAATAAAGACGTGTTACACCTGCTCTACCGTCCTGGCTACTGTATGTGTTGAGTTCAATATTACCTGTCGATGAAAATGAGAGACGCATCTTTGTTAAAATACTGTTCCAATCCATAACCGATGATTGAAAGGCATTTCTATATAGCGTTCCTGGCATTTGTAAACGATCACCCCATCTGTAAGTAACATAGGTAGTTGTTGCAGGTTGGTGTGACCATCGACATGCAACGTCAATTTCACGAATACTGCGCCCAATTAACGGCAGATAAACGTAACTTGTTTGCCCTTGACTTATCGGAGATGATCGAGCGACTGCAGGAAATCGCAGGTCATTAGCTGAAATAGGCAAGATTCCTAACATAAATGATATGATAATGAGCGAACATGTTCGCTTCTTGCTGACTGTCAATGAATAGAAGTTCATCTTTCTCATTGACCTTATATTGTCTGAGAGTAGATCAGGTTCATTGCGCGTCATCGGTTTTGCTAAATAATATTGCAATTACCCGACTACAACCTGGACTACCATATTCCCGTTGAGCAACGCACCGACCGGTGCGTTGGGTAGACTCTCCGGAATCCACGCCAGGCCCGGCTTGACGGTGGCGTCGAACTTGACCGCCAGCTTGAGCGCGCCGTAGTCGCTGCGCACGGTGACGGTTTCGCCCTCAGCCGCGCCCAGTTTCTCACCATCCGCCGGGTTCAGATGCACCTCGGCGCTGAATGCCATATTCTTCATTTGTTTGGTCAAGCCAAACAGGTTGCCGCCGTCGTAGAGCACCGTGCCGCTCACCAGCGTCAGCGCGCCGTCGGCTTTGGGCAGGTCGGGCTGTACGGCGCGGGCGTAGCTCAGTTCCGGCTGCACGTAGCTATTGTCCGTCACGCTCCACTGCAAGCCCTGGTCGCCGAGCGCTTCCCAGGTCAGCCCGTTGTAGATCGGCGCGGCCTGTGCGATCTCCGCCGTCACCGCCTGGGCGTTGGCGTGTCCCCACTGGGCGTCGAAGCAGGTCGCCAGGTGGTCGAGGATCATCCAGTCCGGCGCGGCTTTGCTCTGCGGGTTGCCCAGCGCCTTGGGCGCGCGCTGCACGCGGCGCTCCAGGTTGGTGAAGGTGCCGTCCTGCTCCGCCCAGCTCACCGCCGGCAGCACCACGTCGGCTTTGGCGGCGGTCTCGGTCAGGAAAAGCTCCTGCACAACCAGGAAGTCGAGCTTGTCCAGGTTTTCCGCCCAGGTCGGGCGTTCGCTGGCCGGGTTGGCGCCCATGATGTAGAGCGCCTTGACCTCGCTGCCAGCGGCGTCGAGCATCTGCTTGTACGTCTTGCCAGGATGTACGGGCAGCGCACAGCCCCACAGCTTGCCGAGCAGGTCGGAAGCCATGCGGTCGTCAAGCGCAGCGTGACCGGGCAGACGGTCGGGCAGCACGCCCATGTCGCGGCAGCCCTGGCTGTTCGCCTCCAGCCCGATGTAGGCCAGGTTCTCCGGCTTGCCGAGGTAAAGCGCCAGGTTGGTCAGCGCCTGACGCAGCGCCGCGCCCAATTCCCCGCGCGCGACCATCGGCCCGTAGATGATCAGCGGATTCTGCGCACCAGCCAGCACTTCGGCGGCTTTGCGCACATCCGCCATGCTGACGCCGCACAGCTGCTCGACCTGGCGCTCGCTGGCGCCCGCGCTCAGCTTGTGCGCTTCCGAAGTTGTGTCATTTTTGGCAACGGTCAGGGCGAGCAGCAAGCCGTTGATCAGCGTCGTCTCCGTGCCTGGATTGGCCTGCAAGAACGGCCCGTTGTAGCGCGTCAGTTCGATCTGGCGTGGATGCACGATCACGAGCTGCGCTTTGCCGCGGCGCACCGCCCGCTTCAGGTGTACGTCGAGCACCGGCATCTCCTCGCTGGGATCGACGCCAACGAGCATGATCACGTCGTGCTTGGGGTCAGGCCCATATTGCGGCTTCATCACGTCGGCCAGGGCGGGCATGCCGGCGGGCAACGCCGCCACGTCGCCGCCGTCGCGATGGTCGATGTTGTTCGTGCCAATCAACTGGCGCATGAAGCGCTGGAGCAGGTAGTTGCTCTCGTTGGAGAGCTTGGCGCTGCCGATGGCGCCGATGGCGTCGGCGCCGTGCTGCTGCTTGATCGCCTGCAACTTCTCGGCGACGAGCGCCAGCGCCTCACTCCAGGGCGCCGGTGTGAGTTCGCCGTTTTTGCGCACCAGCGGCATGGTCAGCCGCCCTTCGTCGTTGACCCAGGCGTTGGCAAAGCGTCCCTTGTCGCAGATCCACTGGTCGTTGACCTGCATGTTTTCGCGCCCGATGACGCGGCGCAGCTTGTGCGTGCGCGTGTCGATGCGCAGGTTGCAGCCCATGGAACACTGCGTACAGATGCTCGGCGTGCGTTCGATCTCCCATGGGCGGTAGGAGAAGCGGGCGACCTGTCTCTTATACACATCT
>DGFH01000179.1:12531-22966 GCA_002391565.1 Anaerolineales bacterium UBA3905 | reverse complement strand
AGCGGCGTGATCGCGCCGTTCAAGCACATCCGTGCACGCACCGGGAATCTGCGGTGGCAAACCGCAGCCTGCACCGGGAATCTGCGGTTGCGAACCGCAGCTACCTCACGCCCGTAGACGCCGCTCGCAGCGGCGTGATCTTGCCATTCAACCACATCCGTGCACACATCGAGCCTCTGCGGTGGCGAACCGCAGCTACCTCACGCCTGTAGACGCCGCTGCGAGCGGCGTGATTGCGCCGTTCAAGCACATCCGTGCACGCACCGGGAATCTGCGGTGGCAAACCGCAGCTACGCGATCACGCAGTGTTGCGAGTGAGCACCGCACCCACGTGATCGCGTAGGTGGCAAGCATCAATGCGCCCCTTCGACGACCTGAGCGCCGCGCGGCACGCGCACCGACTCGACCAGGTCTTGAATCTCCTGCGGTGGCGCCACGGTGACGCGCGAGACGATCAGGGCGATGGCGAAGTTGAGGATCATGCCGATCGTGCCGATGCCTTCGGCGCTGATGCCCATGAAGTCCTTGATGATCGGCGCCGGGGTGCCAAAGATCACATTCGATTTCATGAGCAGAATCATCACCAGCGTGAAGACCAGCCCGACCAACATGCCCCAGATGGCGCCTATCGAATTGGCGCGCTTATCGAAGATGCCGAGCAAGATCGCTGGGAAGTTGCTGGCGGCGGCCAGACCGAAGGCCATCGCCACCACCTGGCTGACGAAGCCGGGCGGGTTTATGCCAAAGTAGCCGGCCAGCAGAATCGCCACCAGAATCATGCTGCGCCCCATGATCATGCGCTGGCGCTCGGTGGCGTTCGGGCGCAGAATGCGGTAGTAGATGTCATGGGAGGCCGCACTCGACATAGCCAGCAGCAAACCAGAAGCCGTCGAGAGCGCCGCCGCCAGACCACCCGCCGCCACCAGCGCAATAATGACCGGCGCCAACTGGGCGATTTCCGGGTTTGCCAACACGATGATGTCGTTGTCGAAGAAGACCTCATTGGCGCTGTCGGTGGGCGCCTTGAAGTTCTTGCCCTCGAAGGCGGCGCCAGGGCGCAATTCGATCTTGCCGTCGCCGTTCTTGTCGACAAAGGCCAGCAGGCCGGTCTTCTGCCAGCTGGTGGCCCAGGTCACCGGCGTGCCGTCCGGGTATTGTAGCTCATAGATGTCCTGTTTCTCGCCTGGAATCACGTTGGCGACAGTGGCATTTTGCAGCGTGTCGATCAGGTTATAGCGGGCAAAGGCGGCGATAGCCGGCACAGTCGTGTAGAGTAGGGCAATGAAGAGCAGCGCCCAGCCGGCGGAATAGCGCGCGGCGCGTACTGTCGGCACAGTGTAAAAGCGGGTGATCACGTGGGGTAGACCGGCTGTGCCCACCATCAACGCAATCGTGACGGCGAGTACATCGATCTGCGTTTTGTTCTGGAAGGGCTGTGTGTATTCGGTGAAGCCCAGATCGACTTGCACAGCGTTGAGGCGCGGAATAATGTCGCTGAAAGTGAAGGAAAGTTGCGGGATGGGGTTGCCGGTGAGCAACATGCCAATGGCAACGGCAGGGATCAGATAGGCGACGATGAGCACCACATATTGCGCCACCTGCGTCCACGTAATGCCCTTCATACCGCCTAACAGCGCAAAGAAGGCCACGATCAGCATGCCGAGCACAACGCCCCACTCGATGGGCAGCCCGACGAAGCGGCTAAAGACAATGCCGACGCCGCGCATCTGGCCCGCCACGTAGGTCAACGAAATGATGACGGTGGCGATGGCGGCAATCAGGCGCGCGGTCTGTGAGTAGTAGCGGTCGCCGACGAAGTCGGGCACAGTGTACTTGCCGAACTTGCGCAGGTAGGGCGCCAGCAGCAGCGCCAGCAACACATAGCCGCCTGTCCAACCCAACAGGTAAATGGCGCCGTCATAACCCATCGTGGAGATGAGGCCAGCCATCGAGATGAATGAAGCGGCCGACATCCAGTCGGCCGCGGTGGCGGCGCCGTTGGCAACGGCAGGCACACCCTGCCCGGCGACGTAGAAGCCTTTCGTGTCGCGCACACGATTGCTATAACCGATCCAGATGTATAGAGCAAAAGTGATGCCAACGACGATGTAAGTCCATAATTGTACGTCAGACATAGGTCGCTTCTCCTGCTTCTCCTATTCGTTCACATCAAATTCTTTGTCCACGCGATCCATGATCCAGCAATACACAAAGATCAGGATCACGAAGGTGACGATGGCGCCCTGCTGTGCAAACCAGAAGCTGGCAGGAAGCTGGCCGATGGGCATGTTGTACAAGATGTTGGCAAACAAGATGGCGAACAAGTAAGAGACGACAAACCAGATCGCCAGCAAAATGCCGATGATTGTCAGGTTGCGCCGCCAGTACGCCTGCGCTTTTTCTAAGGACCATGTCTGCTTTTTGCCGCCGCCCTTGCCAGAGGTTGGCTTTGATGCATTCGTCGCTTTCGTCATAGATGAGTTCCTCCTTGGTCAAGACTTAAAACACATGAAACAACGGTGAAACAAACCACAATTCAATCTTCCAGCGTGCTCAGATCGCCGGGATCCTTGCCCATCTCTTGCGCCTTGAGCAGGCGTCGCACGATCTTGCCGCTGCGGGTTTTGGGCAGCTTCTCGGTAAAGGCAACCTGGCTGGGGGTGGCGATGGGGCCAAGCTCACGGCGCACGTGATCGATGATGCTCTGGCGCATTTCGTCGCCCGGCTCTGCGCCGATGCGCAGCACCACGAACGCCTTGATCGCCTCACCTTTGAGTGGGTCGGGGATGCCGATCACCGCCGACTCTGCCACCGCCGGATGGGTGATCATGGCCGATTCGACATCCGCCGTGCCGATGCGATGTCCCGCCACATTGAGCACGTCGTCGCTACGACCGAGCACGGAGATATAGCCCTCTTCATCCCAGCTGGCCACGTCGCCGGCGGCGTAGCAGTTGGGAATCTCAGTCCAGTATTGTTCGTAGCGATGATGACTACCCCACACGGTGCGCATCATGTGGGGGAAAGGGCGTTTGAGCGCCAACAGCCCGCCCTTGCCTTTGGGCACAGGGTTGCCGTCGGTGTCCACCACGGCGGCTTCGACGCCCGGCAAGGGCAACCCTGCCGCCCCAGGTTTGGCGTGCTTGACGATGGGCGTGGCGATGGCCGGCCCGCCTAACTCGGTTTGCCACCAGTTGTCCGCCACAAAGCCGCGCTGCCCATCGCCGAGCAGATGTTTGTGCGCCCAACGCATCGCCTCCGGGTTGAGCGGCTCACCCGCCACGGCGATCAGGCGCAAGGTCGAGATGTCGTGCTGGTTGACATACTCTGGCCCAAATTTCATGAACATCCGCACTGCGGTTGGGGCGGTGAACATCACATTGACGCCGTATTTCTCGACGCATGCCCAGAAGACGCCTGGGTCAGGCCAATCCGGTGCGCCCTCGCGAAAAACGGAAGTCACACCCTCGACCAGCGGTGCGTAGACGATGTAGGAGTGACCCACCACCCAGCCGATGTCTGACGTGGCCCAGAAGACATCGTTGTCTTTGACATCGTAGAAATGGCGTAGATGGTAGCTGGTGCCGACCATGTAACCGCCATGTACGTGGACAACGCCTTTAGGCTTGCCGGTGGAGCCAGAGGTGTAGAGGATGTAGAGCGGGTGCTCGGCGTCGACAGGGACAGGATCAACGTCGGGTTTGCTACGCGCCATGAGGTCGTCGAAATCTACATCGCGTGGACGCAGCTCGTTCTTGACCCCGCGCTGGAACCAGATGATGTGGCGCAGCGGCAGGTCTTCGGTCGCCTGTTCGACGATGCTGCGCAGATCGACGCCCTTGCCGCGCCGCATGCCGATGTCGCCGGCAATCACAATTTTGGCGCCGGCGTCGATGATACGGTCGCGCAGCGCGCCGACGCCCATGCCCGCATAGACGACAGAATGGATGGCGCCCAGCCGCGCACAGGCCAGCATCGACGCCACGCCTTCGATGGTCAGCGGCATATAGATGACGACGCGATCGCCCTTCTCTACACCCAGGCTGCGTAGCCCGCTTGCCAGTTGTGAGACCAGACGCCGCAGTTCGTAGTAGGTCAGCTTGCGCTCACTGCCATCCTCGGCGATCCAGATCAACGCCACCTTGTTGCGATTGGCGCCGTCGGCGTGACGATCCAGCGCGTTCAGGGTGATGTTGGTTTCGCCGCCGACAAACCAGCGATGGTCGGGGTAGTTCCAGTCCACCACCTTTTCCCAGGGCTTGAACCAGGTGTAACGCGCCGCCCATTCACCCCAGAAGCCATCCGGGTCGGCGATGCTGCGGGTGTGTTCAGCCTCCAGGTTCTGCAAATTCGCTTGCGCCTTGAGCCAGCCGGGCGCCACAAAGACCTCGTCATTGGTGAGAATATGTTCCAGCACGAAAGCACCTCCGAAAAATAGGTAAGCGAAACCAAAACCGCACTGAAAAGAGCGGCAAGCTGCCTGCATTTCGATTGATTGGGGAATGAAAACTGAAAGATGAATTGTGAAGTTGGCGTCCCGCAACGGTTGCTTACTTCACCATTCAGACTTCACAATTCATCTTCCCAGCATTTAGCCTTCCAACGTGCTCGTATCGCCCACCGGCTGCCCCATCACCTGCGCCTTGAGCAGACGGCGCATGATCTTGCCACTGCGCGTTTTGGGCAGGCTGGAGACGAACTCAATCGCAGCTGGAATTGCGATTGGGCCGACCTCGTTGCGCACATGCTCTTTTAGTTCGCGCACCAGCGCGTCGTTGCCATCTACGCCGGCGTTGAGAATACAGAAGGCGTGAATCACGTTGCCTTTCAGCTCGTCCGGCACACCGATCACAGCGGCCTCGGCAACGGTGGGGTGCGCCACCAGCGCGCTCTCCACTTCCGCCGTGCCCAGGCGATAGCCCGACACCTTGATCACGTCGTCCATGCGCCCGATGATCCAGAAGTAGCCATCCTCATCGCGGCGCGCGCTGTCGCCGGTGAAATACCAGCCCTGCGCAGCAAACTCCGACCAGTAGGTCGTGCGATAGCGATCCGGGTCACCCCAGACCGTGCGCGCCATGCCAGGCCAGGGGTGCTTGATGACCAGGTAGCCATCCTCGTTGGGATCGGCGGAAGAGCCGTCGGCGCGCACGACGTCGGCCTGGATGCCGGCAAAGGGCAGTGTGCCGGAGCCAGGTTTGAGCGGCACGACCGGCGTCGGCGTAATCATGAAGCCGCCGGTTTCGGTCTGCCACCAGGTGTCCATCACCGGGCAGCGTTCATGGCCGATGTGTTTGTAGTACCAGCGCCAGGCCTCCGGGTTGATCGGTTCGCCGACCGAGCCGAGCAGACGCAGGCTGCTGAGATCATGGCGTTCAGTCCACTCGTCGCCAAAGCGCATGAAGCTACGAATGGCGGTCGGTGCGGTGTAGAGGATGGTGATGTTGTACTTCTCGATCAGCTGCCACCAGCGGTCGGGCAGCGGGTAGCCCGGCGCTCCCTCGTAGATGAAACTGGTGGCGCCCAGAATCAGCGGCGCATAGACGATGTAGCTGTGCCCAGTGATCCAACCTGGATCGGCGGCGCACCAGTACCGATCTTCTTCCTTAATATCGAAGACGTATTTGAGCGTCGTGGCGATGTGCACCTGGTAACCGCCGCAGGTGTGCATCAAGCCTTTTGGCTTGCCGGTGGTGCCCGACGTGTAGAGAATGAAGAGAGGGTCTTCGGCGTCCATCACTTCGGTTTCGCAATAGGGGCTGGCAATGGGGAGCGACATCAGCTCGTGCCACCAAAAGTCGCGTCCGGGCGCCATATGCACATTCTGTCCGGTGCGTTTGTAGACGATCACCTTCTGCACGATCGGGCTGCGATTCACAGCTTCGTCGGTGATGTCTTTAAGGTTGACGGTCTTGCCGCGCAGCCAGGCGCCGTCACACGTGATCACGATCTTGCTACGGGCGTCGGTGATACGGTCGGCCAGCGCCTGCTCAGAAAAACCGCCGTACACAACGCTGTGAATGGCGCCGATTTTAGCGGTGGCAAGCATCGCAATCGGCAGTTCGGGCACGCGCCCCATGTAGATCGTGACGGTGTCACCCTTCTTGACGCCCATCGCTTTGAGCACGTTGGCGAAACGGTTGACCTCTTTCCAGAGCTTGAAGTAGCTGTAGGTGCGCTGCTCGCCATTCTCGCCTTCCCACAGCAGCGCCAGCTTGTTCTTGCGCCAGCTCTTGACGTGGCGATCCAGGGCGTTGTGAACGATGTTGGTCTTGCCACCCACAAACCACTTGAAAAAAGGCGCCTTGCTGCTGTCGAGCGTTGTCGTATACGGCTCGTACCAGTCAATCATCTCTTTGGCGCGTGCATCCCAGAACGCGACCGGGTCTTCGACGGCCCGGGGGCGTAATTCCAGATAATCGGGCACATTGGCAGCCGCGACTACCTCGGCGGACGGATGGTAAATCTCTTTGCTGGCAGAGATAGCTTCCATGGCATTGGTCATGGGACTCGTTCCTCCTGCAAGTACGGTGTTTGAAGTTGACGTTGACACTCAGATGCCCAGGGGATATGCTGAGTCGGCATTATACACAATACAGCGCATGCACGTAGATTTAAACAAAACCGTTGAAGAAACGGAGATCCCCACCGGTTCATTTGATGAATTTTCATCCATCATAGGCTATGCATCCAGAATCGGGGATGCACCCGCCTCAAATTCTATGCAGTTGACACCGGCCAGTTGGATTCGTAGAATACAGTACATTCTTGCCCTGGTTTCTTCAACCCACGCGACGATAGGTTTTGTATGCTATTGCGATAGGCGCGCCTGTCCAAACGGGTAGGTCTCTTGATACGTCCTGATGAAACCCGTGACTAAAACTCGACGCATCGACGCCCCATCACAGCCAGAGCCATCGCCGCATCGCATTCTTTCGGTGGCGGAAGAAGAGATCGCGCGCATCGTGCTGGATATCCACGATGGCCCCGTGCAATATCTCTTTTCAGCGCTCTCGCTGCTCACCGGCGTGCAAAATGATCTGGCCGGCGCGCCGGTGCGCCCCGAAGTGACGGCGCGCCTGGCGCAGGTTGGGATGCTGCTCGAATCATCGTTGTATGAAATCAAGTACTTTCTCGGCACCTTTCGTCCGCCGGAGTTTCGCCGCCGCCCGCTGGTCTCGATTGTCGAGGGATTGGTGATTCAACACGAAGAATGGACGGGCGCTACTGTCCACCTGGAAACCGACTCGGTGCCTGCCGAGGCGCCTCTGGCGGTGAAGATCGCGATCTACCGGGTGCTGCAAGAGGCGCTCTCCAATGCCAACCGTCATGCTGGCGTCGTTGAACATTGGGTGCGGCTGTGGGGGGAGTCGGCGTGCATTTGCCTGGAAGTGGCCGACGATGGGCGCGGTTTCGAGCCGCCCAACCTGGACACGCCGGGCGTCACCGAACACGCCGATCACATTGGGCTGCTGGGCATGCGCGACCGGGTGACGCTGTTAGGCGGTGCATTCCGCCTGGAGAGTAGTCCGGGACACGGCACCAAGATCACGGTCTCAATCCCACTCGATGAAGTCATCCTGGAACCGGGCACAGGCGGTGACGATGAATCCGTCGCCTGAATCGCGCATCCGCGTGGTGTTGGCCGACGATCACGCGCTCGTCACCGAGGGGCTGCGTGCGTTGATCGATCGCCAGCCCGACATGGAGGTTGTGCAGATCGTCCAGGATGGAACAGAACTGATCCATTTTCTGGAGCGGGCGCCAGCAGTCGATGTCGCCGTGATCGATGTCCAAATGCCGTCGAGTGGCCTGGACGCGCTGGCGGAAATCCGCCGTCGCGACCTGCCGGTGCACGTATTGATCCTCACCGCCTTTGCCGATGGCGAGAGCATTCAGAAGGCGCTGCACTACGGCGCCGAGGGCTTCGCGCTCAAGACCGAGTCGCCCAACCAGACTATCGAGGCGATCCGCCAGGTGGCGCAGGGGCGGCTGGTCTTTCCGCGTGCAGCACAGCGCTGGATGTCGTCGGTGCGTCAGCCCACCAGTGCGGCGCCGGATCTCTCACAACGCGAACTGGAAGTGCTGGAGAAACTGGCGCGCGGTCTTCCCAACGCAGAGATCGCCGCCGAGCTGACCGTCAGCGAAAACACAGTGCGCTTCCATCTCAAAAATATCTACGAAAAATTGGGCGTCACCAACCGCACGGAAGCAGTGGCGTGGTTTTTCAAGCGCGGGCGCAGGGAAGGATAGGCGCGCCGGAAATCTCCGTGCGGCGCGCGCATGTATGGTACAATCTGGGGCGCGCCGGTCTATCTTCACCGGCGCGTCTGAGCCATCCAGCCCTTTGTCGACAGCGAGGCGCCTGTGACAACCCAAACCATCCCACTCCGCCGCGAGTTCAGCGTGGCGGATGAGGTGCACTACGACCGCCGTGGCCCGGTGCGTTGGATTCTTTCGCATGTACTGCGCTATAAGCGACTTGTGCTTGCCTTTTTGCTTGCCAGCACCCTGACGGCGGCGCTCTTCTCAACCGTGCCAGCGCTGACCGGCATGGCCTTCAACGAGGTGCTTCAACCTGCCCCTGATCCATTACGGTTGCTCTGGATCGGGCTGGCGTTGCTGGTGATCGTGCTCGTGCGCAGCGGTATGGACATCGTCAACGCCTTCTCCATCGAGACGTTGGCGCAGCGCACCGAGCGCGACGCCCGCCAGGAGTTGTACATCAGCCTGCTTGGCAAGAGTCAGACCTTCCACAATCGCCAGCGCGTAGGCGACATCATGGCGCGCGCCAGCAACGACGTGCGCCAACTCAACCCGATGCTCAACCCCGGCGTGGCGCTCATTACCGATTCGCTGATGAGCATCCTCATGCCGTTGGTCTTTATCAGCTTCATCGATATACGTCTGTTGCTGACGCCGTTGATTTTCGTTGTCGTGTTCGCCATACTCTTGCGCGATTACACGCGTCGGCTCAACCCTGTCGCCGCCGAGATTCGCGGGCGCTTCGGTGACCTTAATGCCGGGTTGAACGAGACCATCGCCGGCATCGAGGTCGTCAAATCAACCGCGCAGGAGGCGCAGGAGAAGCGCAAGTTTGCGCGCAACGCACGTCTGGTGCGCGACTTCTACATCCAGGAAGGACAGGTGCAGGCGCGCTACCTGCCAATTCTCTTCTATGGCTTTGCGCTAACCGCCGCCTTTGCACATGGCTTGTGGCTGGTGCAGCAGGGCGGGATCAACGTCGGACAACTTGTCGCCTACATGGGCTTGATGGGCATCTTGCGCTTCCCGACCTTTATCTCGATCTTCACCTTCTCGCTGGTGCAGCTTGGCATCGCTGGCGCCCGGCGCATTTTGGAGATGATCGAAGAAGAGACCGAGATGGACGAGAATAGAAGCGGTTACGCTGCGCCAATGCGTGGAGAGATCGTCTTTGACCACGTCAGTTTCGGCTTTGGCGCAGGGCGGATGTTGCACGATGTGAGCTTTCGCGTGCAACCAGGGCAGACTGTCGCCATCGTCGGGCAGACCGGCTCCGGCAAGACAACGCTGACCAAGCTCGTCAACCGCATCTATGACGTGGAGAGTGGGCGCATCCTGATCGATGGCGTCGACGTGCGCGCCTGGAGCATGCAGTCGCTGCGCTCGCAGATTTCGACTATCGAACAGGATGTCTTTCTCTTCTCACGTTCAATCCGGGAGAACATTGCCTTTGGACTGGGCAACAAAGCCACCGAGGAGGCCATCATCCAGGCAGCCAAAGACGCGCAGGCGCACGACTTCATCATGAGCTTCAAAGACGGCTACGACACTGTGATCGGCGAGCGCGGGGTGACGCTCTCCGGCGGTCAGCGTCAACGGCTGGCGATCGCCCGCGCCCTGCTCACCGACCCGCGCATCCTGATCCTGGACGACTCGACCAGCGCCATCGATAGCGCCACCGAGGACAAAATTCAGCAGGCGATCCATCGCGTGCTCGAAGGGCGCACAACCTTTCTGATCACACATCGCCTCTCTATGATTCGCCGCGCCGATGTGATCGTGATGCTCGACAAAGGACGCATCGTCGACATCGGCAGCCACAGCGAATTGATAGCGCGGAACGCGTTGTATCGACGGATTTTTGCGCGCTATTTCTAGGCGCCTGTTCAGGTCACGTCCAGATGAGGCGCAGAATAGAACGCGGATTTTGCGGATTGGGCAGATTTTCGCGGATCAGATCAGCGCAAATCCGCTGCATCCGCGTTCTATCGCAACCGGCTGGACGGTTGCATTCTTTGGGATAAAATCGTATGGGTTTTTTGATGGATGGCCTGGAGGCCGAAGGTTACGACCGCAGCTACAGCGACCGGCAACTGTTGGGGCGCATCTACGACTACTTCCGCCCACACCTGCCGACGATGGGCTTCGTGGCGACGATGATCGTGCTCGA
>DGFH01000179.1:0-12391 GCA_002391565.1 Anaerolineales bacterium UBA3905 | reverse complement strand
CGCATCTACGACTACTTCCGCCCACACCTGCCGACGATGGGCTTCGTGGCGACGATGATCGTGCTCGACTCGCTGATGAGCGCGGTGTTGCCAATTCTGATCGCACGTGGGCTGGACACTATCGCCATCGATCAAGCGTGGCAGAACGCCGGCTTGCTCATTGCGGCGATTCTGCTGTCCGGCGCGCTGGCGTGGACGTTTAACTTTTTCCGCCAGTGGTTTACGGCGCGCACTGTAGGCAACGTTGTGTTGGAATTGCGCGAAGACGCCTTCGACGCCGTGATGGCGCGCGACATGTCCTTCTACGATGAATACCCCACCGGCAAGATCGTCAGCCGCGTCACCTCCGACACGCAGGACTTCGCCAATGTCGTCACGCTGACGTTGAATCTGATCAGCCAGGTGCTGTTGGTGGGCATCATCTTTGGCGTGCTCTTTGTCATCAACACGCGGCTGGCGCTGATCGCAGCCGCCATCGCGCCGCTGATTGTGATCATTGCGCTTGGCTTTCGGCGCCTGGCGCGCTATACGACGCAGCAGGCGCGCCGCGCCCTGGCGGAGGTCAACGCCAAAGTGCAGGAGACGGTCAGCGGCATTAGCATCGCCAAAGCCTTCCGCCAGGAGGAGACGATCTACCAGGAGTTCAACCACGTCAACGCGCAATCCTACCGCATCAACCTGCGTCAGGGCTTTGTCTTCAGCGGCATCTTCCCGATCTTGAACGCCGTCGCCGGCATCGGCACTGCCCTGATCGTCTACTTCGGCGGCTTGAGCGTGCTCGACGGACAGGTCTCGCCGGGCGACTGGTTTCTCTTTGTCGAAAGCATCAACCTTTTCTGGTTCCCCCTCACCGGCATTGCGTCGTTCTGGAGTCAGTTCCAGCTTGGCATGTCCGCCAGCGAGCGCGTCTTTGCGCTGATCGACGCCGACCCGCGTGTCGTGCAGATCGACGACCACCCCGCCGACAACCTGCGCGGGCGCATCGAGTTTCGCAATGTCTCCTTTCGCTACACCGAGCAAGAGCAGGTGTTGCACCACTTCAACCTGATCATCCCTGCCGGGCAGACGGTGGCGCTGGTCGGACACACCGGCGCCGGCAAGTCAAGCCTGGGCAAGCTGGTGGCGCGCTTCTACGAGTTCCAGGCCGGGCAATTGCTGATCGATGACCAGGACATCCGCACCTTCAACCTGGCAAGCTACCGACGACGGCTGGGCATCGTGCCACAGACGCCATTCCTTTTCAGCGGCACGGTGGCGGAGAACATCCGCTACGCCCGGCCAGAGGCAACCGATGACGAGGTGCGCGCTGTGGCCGCACAGATCGGTGGCGGTGACTGGCTGGATGCGCTCGAACATGGGTTGGAGACTGATGTTGGCGAGGAGGGGCGCGGCATTTCGATGGGGCAGCGGCAGCTTGTCGCACTAGCGCGCGTGCTGATGCAAGACCCGGCCATCGTTGTGCTCGATGAGGCGACGGCATCCGTCGACCCGTTAACCGAAGCGCAGATTCAGGAAGGGCTGGATGTGGTGCTGGCGGACCGCACCGCCATCGTGATCGCGCACCGCCTCTCCACGATCCGCGCCGCCGACCGCATCATTGTGCTGCGCAAGGGCGAGATCATCGAGGAGGGCGACCACGACACGCTGATGGCGGCGGGCGGTCACTACGCCGAATTGTACAACACCTACTATCGTCACCAGGCGCCGGACTATGACCCGGTTGTCGCATGAACGGCAACCGGGTGCGCGTTGCTGGCAGCGCCGGGCGATGTCCGGTCAGTTGTAGCCGCGGCTGGCGTCCGTTACGGCGGCTTCACCGCTCAACATCGCCAGGAACTCATCATGTTGCACCGGATGCGAGAACATCGGGTAGTCCTTCTCGATGGCGTTGCGATGTTCCTCCATGCTGGTCGCCGCTACACAGTCGGTGAGGGTAAAGACGTTGAAGCCGTGCTCATAGGCAGTGCGCATCGAAGACTCCACACAGCAATTGGTGAGAAAGCCGCCCAACGCTACATTCTCGATGCCGCGCCCGCGCAGCAGAAAGTCCAGGTTGGTGCTGGCAAAGGCGCATAGACCACGCTTACCTTCGACGATCAGATCGCCCTGCTCTGGCGACATCTCCTCGCAAATCTGCGCGCCCCACGAGCCTTTGACAAAAGAGTGCGTGTCCACCACCCCCTTGAGGATGCCATAGGGATGGGCGCCCAACTCCGGGTAGCCCTCCACAAAAGTAATCGGGGCGTGAATGATCGTTGCGCCCAGTTCACGCGCCTTCTGCACTGTCGCTGCGGCGTTCGCCAGCATGTTCGTCTGCGCCATCACCTCTTTGACGGCGCCATGCAAAGCGCCGCCTTCGGTGGTGAAGTCATTCTGAAATTCGATCATGACAACCGCAGTTTTCTTGGGATCAAGGTTCATCGTTGCCTCCTGTATTGTTCTCACAATTCATCTTGATGCTTGCCTGCCAACGCGGGATCAGTCATGAATCCCCCGTTCGACGACATTGATGCCTGCCACCTCGATAACCGGCGCGCCATCGCGTTCGACCCAGACGCCACACTGCGTGCTGCCTGGGCTCTCTTCCAACACAACTTCGCTGCCATCCATGCGTAGCGCAGGATGATACCAGCGCCCCACCTGCTGCGCGTCGCCTTCGATGTAATGGCCGATGAGGGAACGGCGGAAGCGCGTCGCACTGGTGTTGGGGTAGCTGCCATGCACAAGCTGTCCGTTGAAGAAGAGCACATCGCCGGCTTTCATCACCACCGGGCGTACGTCGGCGTCGGGCGGCAACGGCACAGTGACATCGGTGAAACTCTGGGAGAGGTCGGCTGCGATCGTGCAGAGCACAGGCCAGGTGTGGCTGCCTACCGCCACCTGCATACAGCCATTCTCCTCGTCACAATCGTCGAGCGCCAACCAGGCCGCCATACACGTGCCCGGCTGCACGCGCAGATAGTAATTGTCCTGATGCAGCGCCTGTCCACGCGCGCCTGGCGGCTTGAAGTAGAGCATCGTCTGCACTGCATAGGGCTCTTTCCCCAGAAAGGTGGTCAGCGCCCGCCTGATGCGCGGGTCAAGCATCCAGCGCAGCGAGAGATCATCCCAGCGGTGCATGTGGATCATGCGCGGGTAGACTTTGAGCGGGTCCGTCTCGGTGGCAGCCACGCCGGCGAAATCACCGGCGTGGCTGCCTTGACGACGCAGGCGCATGAAGTGGTCGATGTAAGTCTCCACTTCTTCCACTGTGAACATCTGGCGAACGACGGTGTAGCCTTCCTGTTCGATCTGCTGAATATGGGTTGGTGTGATCACGGTGTTTCCTCTTGCTATTATCGACTCGATGCGGCGGCGAGGTCGATTATAGCGATTTCACCATAACTTGAAAAGCGCCCGAAATCGGAGGGTAGGGTGATTTCAAGTTGCAGAAACACCCATCAAATGCAATATTGCTTGCCATAAACGACGACAATAACGGAAGCCATCCGGTAAAGAAGTCTAGCCTTCGCGGCGAAGGAAGGAGACAATTGCGTTGCGAAGAGCCACCATGGCCTGAGCAGCGTTCCCGAAACGGACCTGGCAATGGTCTTCGGCAAAACCTACATCACGCGGGGCGCATTCCTTTTTCGATTGTCCAATGCCAACGCCGGAGTTGTTCGACCTCGCGCCCCTTATCCGCATGTTTTGTTGATTTATTCTCCTAATCTACAACCTGAAATCACCCTGACTCAGTGTTTGGCGTGACGAATCAACCCTGTTCTATACTGCATTATTCATTACGAAAGTGTACAAACAAACATTTTGGCAGAAAGGACAGAAAGGATAGGGAGTGCTATGCAGAAAAACCTCTCGGAGAGCGACGTTGCTGAGCGTGTCGAAAGCCTGCTGGCGCGCATGAGCCTGGCAGAGAAGATTGGGCAACTCAACCAGGTGGGCGGCGCCGATTTTGCCCCCGGCCCCAAAGCCGAGGATCAGATTCGCGCCGGTGGGGCGGGTTCAGTGCTGTGGTTGAATGACACCAAACGCTTCAATGAATTACAGAAAATTGCGGTTGAGGAAAGCCCATCCGGCATTCCTCTGCTGTTTGCTCTGGATGTCATTCACGGCTACCGCACCATCTTCCCTGCACCGCTGGCGATGGCCGCCTCCTGGGATCCAACGGTTCCAGAACAGGCGCAGACTGTGGCGGCCAGAGAAGCCCGCGCCGCCGGCATCCATTGGACCTTTGCGCCGATGATCGACATTGCGCGCGATGCCCGTTGGGGTCGCATTGTGGAAGGGGCAGGCGAAGATCCTTTTTTGGGTGCGGCGATGGCGGCGGCCCAGGTGCGCGGCTTCCAGGGCGACGACCTGGCCGATCCCGAGCGGGTGCTGGCCTGCGCCAAGCACTTTGCCGGCTACGGCGCCTCCGACGGCGGCCGCGACTACGATCCGGTCTACCTCTCCGAGACCCAATTGCGCAATATCTACCTCCCGCCCTTTGCCGCTGCAGTCAAGGCAGGTGCAGCAACATTCATGAGCGCCTACATGGATCTTAACGATGTGCCCGCCAGCGGCAACCGCTTCCTGTTGCGGCGGATTCTGCGCGAGGAGTGGGGCTTCGACGGGTTCGTTGTCTCCGATGCATTCGCGGTGGGCAACATGGTCATTCAGGGTCATGCTCGCGATGGCCGTGACGCCGCTCTGCGCGGCATCAAAGCCGGCGTCAACATGGATATGTCTAGCTACACGTACGCCAATCATGTTGCTGAACTGGTGGCGGAAGGCGCGCTGACCATAGCCGAGATCGAGGAGCTGGTGCGCCCGATTCTGGCGCTCAAGGTCAAGCTGGGGCTCTTCGAACGCCCGTATGTGGATGAAACGCTGCTAGCACAGGTTGTAGCGCGCCCCGATCACCGCGACGCGGCGCGCTGGGCGGCGCAGCGTTCGATGGTGCTGCTCAAGAATGAGGGCGGTCTCTTGCCACTCAAAAAGGATATCAAGAAGATCGCGGTCATTGGGCCGCTGGCGGATTCGATGTCTGCCACCGAAGGATCGTGGATGGTCTTCGGTCATCAGCCGGCCGCCGTGACCGTGCTGGCCGGCATCCGCGCCAAATTGCCGGGCGCCGAAGTGACCTATGCGCCTGGCCCAGAGATTCGCCGCGATATTCCCTCCTGGTTCGAGAGCTTCATGGCGGGTGAAACCCGGAAACCGCCGCAGACGCCGGAAGAAGCCGCGGCGGCATTCCAACTGGCGGTGGAAAGTGCGCGCGCCGCCGACCAGGTGATCATGGTGTTGGGCGAAACGGATTTGATGTCCGGTGAAGCGGCGTCACGCGCGTCGCTCGACCTGCCAGGGCGGCAAGAGGAACTGCTCCAGGCTGTCGCCGCGCTGGGTAAGCCAGTCGTTCTGGTGCTGCTGAACGGACGTCCGCTGAGCATCAACTGGGCGGCGGAACATATCCCAGCCATCCTCGAAGCCTGGCAACCTGGCAGCGAAGGCGGTCACGCCGTGGCGGATATCCTCTTTGGCGATGTGAATCCAGGCGGCAAGCTGCCGGTCACTTTCCCGCGCAAGGGCAGCCATGCGCCGCTCTACTATGCGCGCAACCTGACCCATTCGCCGGAAGGCAGCCCGATGTACAATCCGCGCTACTGGGATGGTCTGCCAACGCCTCTCTACCCCTTCGGCTTTGGCCTGAGCTATACAACCTTTGCCTTTTCCAACTTGCAGCTTTCGGCGGCGCAGGTCAAGGTGGGGGAGACGCTGACAGTCAGCGTAGATGTGACCAATACGGGCGCAGTCGCCGGCGACGAGGTGGCGCAGCTCTACATCCATCAGCGTTGGGGCAGCGACACGCGCCCGATGCGTGAGCTGAAGGGCTTTGCGCGCATCACCCTCCAACCGGGCGCGACGCAAACGGTGACCTTCCCGCTAGGGCCGGACGAACTGCGTTACTGGAGCACGAACGCGGGCGGCTGGATTCAGGAGCCGGCCACTTTTGACATTTGGGTTGGGGGTGACTCGCAGGCGACGCTTCACACTGAGTTTGAGGTGGTTGCATAGACAAGCGCCTGCGCCGCACCCGATGGCGTTCAGAGCGGACAATGTAAAGATTGGCTGCTCTGAACGCCAGGATCAGCAGCGCCGAGTAAAAAACTCAAGGGACCCAGGCTTCTCTCTGTGATGCAATCACCTGGAAATCAAGCGCATGGCTCTTCCGGGTGAGCAGTCTCCGGAGCATTTGGGTCGGCAAGCTGGGTGAGTCTTGCGACTAGCCATCCCTTTGCCGCACTTTTCATGCGTGCGGTATACTACATATATCTCTAATCAGAAACGCAATCCATCACCCAGCGAGCCGCCATGCCCACCGAAACCATCTTTAGCAAGATTATTCGCCGTGAGATTCCATCCGATATCGTTTACCAGGATGAACAGGTGACAGCCTTTCGCGACATCAACCCGCAGGCGCCGGTGCACATCCTGATCGTGCCGAACAAGCTCATCCCCACCGCCAACGACGTGACGCCGGAAGATGAACAACTGATCGGCCACATGTTTGTCGTGGCGCGCACCATTGCTGCCCAGGAAGGCATCGCCGAAAGCGGCTATCGTTTGTTGGTGAATTGCAATCGTGATGGCGGACAAGAGATTTATCATCTGCACATTCACCTGTTGGGCGGCCGGCGGCTTGGCCCGATGCTGGTGCGCCAGAGTTGAGAGGAACCACCGATGCGCGCAGTTGGCAGCAGTTTACCGCGGATCGATGCTGTGGATAAAGTAATCGGCGCCGCCATCTATGCCGGCGACATCGATCTGCCCGGTCAGGCGTGGCTTAAGGTCGTCTTTGCCGGCGTCCCCCACGCCCGCATCACCGCCATCGACGTGAGTACGGCGCGGGCAATGCCCGGCGTTGTCGCCGTGCTCACCGCCGCCGATGTGCCAGTCAACGAATATGGGCTGATCATGCCCGATCAGCCGGTGCTCTGTGGCCCCGGCAGCACCCCGCAGGCCGAGCTGGTGCGCTGGGAGGCGGATCATGTGGCGCTGGTCGTGGCGGAAAGTGAAGCGGAAGCGGAGGCTGCAGCCAAAGCAGTAAAGCTTACATACGAACCACTGCCCGTGATCACCGATCCCTTTGCCGCAATGGCGCCCGACGCACCGCCGCTGCATCCTTACCCTTTTCGCTATCCTTACGGCGAACGCGACCCGCGCTCCAACGTGCTGCTAGAGTATAAGCTGGTCGATGGCGACATTGCTGCTGGCTTTGCACAGGCCGACGTGATCGTGGAGCACACCTATCACACGCACGCGCAGGAGCACGCCTATCTCCAGCCCGAAGCCGGCGTCGCCTGGGTGCGCCCGGATGGCCGCATCGAAGTCACCTGTCCCGGCCAATGGATGCACGAGGAGCGCGAGCAGATCGCCCATGCGCTTGGTCTGCCGGAAGAGCAGATCGTCGTGAAACACGGCGCCATCGGCGGTGCGTTTGGTGGGCGCGAGGACATCTCGCTGCAGATCGTGCTGGCGCTGGCGGCGTGGAAGACGGGTCGCCCGGTCAAGACGGTGTGGAGTCGTGAGGAAAGCATCGTCGGCCACCACAAGCGCCATCCGTTCACCATCCAGGCAAAGTGGGGCGCCACCCGCGACGGCAAGATCGTTGCTGCACAAATGGATTTGACCAGCGACTGCGGCGCCTACGCTTACACCAGCACAAAGGTCTTGGGCAATGCATTGCTGGCCGCTCTGGGGCCGTACCAGATTCCCAACGTGCACGTCACGGCGCGCACCGTCTACACCAACAACACGCCCAGCGGCGCCTTTCGTGGCTTCGGCGGGCCGCAAGGTCACTTTGCCGCCGAAATGCAGGTCAACAAGCTGGCCGAGGCGCTGGGCATCGACCCGGTGGAACTGCGCATGCGCAACCTGTGGCGCGACGGCATGAGGCTGCCGACAAAGTCGCCGTTGCCCGCCGGCTGCACCATCGAGCCGGTGCTGGCCGCCGCCGCCGAACGCGCCGGCTGGCGCAAAGACGCAACGCAAGGCTGGCGACGCGCCGCCGACGCCCCTCTCCCCCACCCCCCTCGCTCCTCACCCCTTCCTTCCCTGGCGGCAGCACAGCGTCGCACCGCACGCGGCGTCGGCGTGGCAGCCTCCTTCAAGAATGTTGGCTTTAGCCTGGGCGCGCCCGAATCCTGCGCCGCGTGGGTGGAGTTGCACGGCCAGGGCGAGATCGAGCGTGCGGTTGTGGGTTGCGTCGGCGCCGAAGTGGGACAGGGGGCGCACACGGTCTTCCAGCGCGTCGCCGCCGAAGTGCTGGGGCTGAATCCTGCACAGGTCGAGGTGCGCACCGCTTCAACCGAAGTCGGCGGCTCGACCGGCAGCGCATCGGCCAGCCGCATGAGCTTCATGGCCGGCAACGCCATCAAAGGCGCAGCCGAGCGTGCGCTCGCAGAATGGCAGAGCGAGGAGCGCCCTGCGCGCGCTGAATACATCTTTCGCCCCCGCCCAACCACGCGCTACGACCGGGAGACGGGCGCCGCCGATCCAAACATCACTTATGGCTACTGCGCCCAGGTGGCCGAAGTGGAGGTCGATCTCGACACGGGCCATGTGCAGGTGCTGCGGCTGATCAGCGCCAACGATGTCGGACGTGCGGTCAATCCACAACAGGTCGAAGGACAAATCGAGGGCGCCGTTGCCCAGGCGATGGGATGGACGCTGCTGGAGAAGTACATCCAGCGCAATGGGCGCGCGGTGACGCAACACTTCAGCACGTACCTGATCCCCGGCGTGCTCGACGTGCCGACGGTGGTCGAGCCGATCATCCTGGAATTCCCCGATCCGCAGGGGCCGCTCGGTATTCGCGGCATGGCGGAGATGCCCTTCATCCCGACTGCGCCCGCCATCGCCGCCGCCATTCACGACGCCACTGGCTGCTGGATCGACGAACTGCCCTACACGCCGGAGCGCGTGTGGGCGGCGCTGCACACCAGGTAAATCGATGAGCGTTTGAAGCAAGGACGCAAAGCACGCAGAGAATATGGGTGTTTCTCTCCGCTTCTGCGTCTGCGCGTCAAAATATTGACCTGATCAACAGACGCAACACTGAAAGCAGAGAGAAGAGATGAACACGCGTTTTCGTTGGGGAATTTTGGGGCCGGGCAACATCGCCGCCAAGTTTGCCGCTGGCGTTGCGGCGCTGGACGATCAGGAGGTGATCGCCGTTGGCTCGCGCACACAGGCTTCCGCCGATCGCTTCGCCGATCGCTTCGACATTCCGCGCCGCCACGTCGGCTATGAGGCGTTGGTCGCCGACCCGAATGTGGATGCGATCTACGTGGCGACGCCGCATAGTTTCCATCACGACCACACGTTGTTGGCGCTGCGCCACGGCAAACACGTGCTCTGCGAAAAGCCTTTTGCCATTAACGCAGCGCAGGCACAGGCCATGGTGGACGCGGCGCGCCGCCAAAAGCTATTTCTGATGGAGGCGATGTGGTCGCGCTTTTTGCCGATCATCGGCGAGGCGCGACGGCTGATCGCCGACGGCGCCATCGGCCAGGTGCAGATGATCCAGGCAGATTTTGGCTTCCGCGCCTCCTTTAACCCGGCCAGCCGTCTCTTCGACCCGGCGCTGGGCGGCGGCGCGCTGCTCGATGTTGGGGTCTACCCGATCTCGCTGGCGATGATGGTGCTTGGTCAACCCGATCGCATTGCAGCGCTGGCAGCGTTGGGCGCCACCGGCATCGATGAAAACACCGGCATTTTGCTTGGCTTTCCTGGCGGCGAAGTGGCGCTGCTGGCGACCACAATCCGCGCCACCACGCTGCAAGAGGCGATCCTCCTTGGCGGCAATGGCTCGATTCGGCTGCATACGCCATGGTGGGTGGGCGACACGCTCACATTGCAGCGCGCCGGTCATGACCCCGAAGTGATCAGACGTCCCTATATTGCCAATGGCTACAGCCACGAAGCGCACGAAGTCGCCGCATGCGTGCGCGCCGGCAAACTCGAAAGCGACGTGATGCCGCTCGATGAGTCGGTGCGCATCATGGCCGTGATGGATGAAATCCGCGCGCAGCTCGGCATGAAATACCCGATGGAGTAAATCAACGGGGGTTCCCCGGCCAGAACTTTTCCATGCGACGCGACGTTACTCATGTCTGAACCGACAGCCTTTGCTGCAAATCGAGGCTGACTACTCAAGTCGGCTCATGAAGATTCACAGCATGATCCGGCAGTCGCCGTAGAGAGAGGCTGATGACGTCGGAACGGACAAGGAGCGGGTTGATGTCGCTGACTTTCTGGGCTGCAACCACCAAACAGCCGTCAGGCAGGCAAGGAGCATGATGGAAGCGCTCGATCTTCATGGGGAGCGGGCGGCGCGGCGCGGCAACCCCAGCTTTGTCTGGCGCGCCGGGCAGAATCGCCGTCTGGAGATGATTCTGCACTGGGGGCTGGCCGGTCGCGCCCGCGTGGCGCACATTCTGGTGGATGGTTGCGGCGTGGGAATGTACGTCAAGGCGCTGACGCCTTACGCCGACCAGGTGAGCGGCATCGACATCGAGGCTGAACATCTGGAGATTGCAGCGCACAACGTCCCCACAGCAGGGCTGGCGCTGGCGGCAGCGGAGGCGCTGCCCTATGCCGACGCCAGCATCGACCTGGTGCTAAGCCACGAGGTGCTCGAACATGTAGTGGATGATCGGCTGGCGGTCGCCGAAATGGTGCGCGTGCTGCGTCCCAGTGGGCGGGCGGTGATCTTTGTCCCCAACCGGCGTTATCCTTTCGAGACGCACGGGATTTACTGGCGTGGCGTCTATCATTTCGGCAACATTCCGTTCGTCAACTATCTACCCGATGCGCTGCGCAATCGGCTGGCGCCGCATGTGCGCGCCTACACCGCAACGGGGCTGCGGCGGCTCTGCGCAGGGTTGCCGGTGCGCGTGGTGCATCATTCACAGGTGTTTCCGGGCTACGACAACCTGGTGCAACGGCGTCCGACCTTGGGCCGGTGGCTGCGTCGAATCACTTATGCGCTGGAACAGTCGCCGCTGGGCGGTTGGGGGCTGAGCCATCTGCTCGTCATCGAAAAAGTGGCGCAAGAGGAGGGAATGGCACGCGGATAACGCGGATTGAGCGGATTGGCACTGATTTGAAATCAGCGAAAATCTGCCCGATCCGCGTCATCCGCGTGCCATTTCGTTTGGTTGATGCTTTGGAACGTGGTACGCTAAACGGCTGATTATGACAAAACGACTGGATCGACACGATACAATATTGATGGCGCGACGACAACGGCAACGCGCCATTGCCAATCGCCCGCGCGTCTGGCTGCGCCTGGGGCAGTTGCTGCTGGCAATCCTGATTGTCGTGGGTGTGGGGGTAGCGGCGGTCACCGGCGTGGTGGCGGCGACCGTCTTCGGCGTCTACAACGAATACGCAGCGCAATTGCCCGATGTCAGCGCCATTGAACAGCAACAAGATCAATTCCAGACCGTGCGCATCTACGACCGCACGGGCACGAATCTGCTCTACGAGAGCGTCGATCCGCGTCCCTTTGGCGGCGACCGGCGCTTCGTGGCGCTTGATAAGATGACGCCCTACGTCTGGCAAGCGGCGGTGGCGTTGGAGGATCGCAACTTCTTCGAGAATCCGGGAATCAACGTGCGCGGTCTGCTGCGCGCCTTCGTCTCCAATCTGCAAGGCGGTGCGGTGCAAGGCGGTTCTTCGATTACACAACAGCTTATCAAGAACGTCTTCATTCCGCCCGAAGAACGCGCGCAACAAAGCTACGCGCGCAAGATTAAAGAGGTGATTCTCTCGCTCGAAGTGACGCGGCGCTATCCCAAAGAAAAGTTGCTAGAGTGGTATCTCAACTATAACTTCTACGGCAACCTGGCTTATGGCGTCGAAGCGGCAGCGCAGGTCTACTTTGGCAAGAGCGCACGCGACCTCAATCTGGCGGAAGCTGCGATGTTGGCGGCCATCCCGCAATTCCCGGCGCTCAACCCCATCGACAACCCGGAGGATGCCAAGCGGCGTCAGGGTGTGACCTTGCAGGCGATGGTTGAATCTGGCTTCATCACGCAGGCGGAAGCTGACGCTGCCTTCCAGCAGGAGCTGGCGTTGCGCAAGTCGGTGGCGGAACGGTTTGACATTCTCACTGCGCCCCATTTTGCGTTGTATGTGCTCGACCAACTGAAGAAGCAGTACAACACCCCCGATGATCCCTTCTACATCTGGCGGAAGGGGTTGACCGTTTACACGACGCTCGATGTGGAACTGCAAAAATACGCCGAGCAGGTTGCCCGCGAGCAGGTGCAGATCCTCAAAGAACAGGGCAAGAACGCCAGCAACGCCAGTGTGGTCGCCATCAAGAACGACACCGGTATACACATCT